>CAZECJ010000094.1:0-10179 GCA_964510645.1 uncultured Verrucomicrobiota bacterium
TTCGGAAATCCATTCGCGGTCTTCGAAGGCGTCTTCGATCAGGAAGGAGTTCTTCGCCCCGGGATACGCCGGCGCTTCCGTCGGTTTGCCGATAAACGCGCGGCCCGCCGCCGTCGGCTTCACGAAGAGCTGGTTGTCGCAGACCAGCGCGACGACCTTCCCGCCGCAGTAGACCGCGTACTCGCCGAACATCTTCCGGTACGAAATCTCCCCCGCGCCCGACATCTGGTCCGCGAGAAATTCCATGAATTCCAAGTCCGTCGCCATGGTTGAATCCTAGCGGAACCGGGACAAATCTGACAGCCGATTTTAGACAGGATTTACAGGATTCACAGGATGAAGAACATGCGGGGAATCGCGGCTCAGGCCCTGGAAGCCGCCGGCTTCCGGAAGAAGTTCGCTTTGACCCAGGGCCAGTTCAGGATCACGTGGACGACGGACAGGATCACGATCAGATAGCCGTTGCCCTCGTGCAGGACTTCGAACGCATCGTGAGACCGCGCCTGGATCTCGCTTGCGAAGATCCCCGTCGCCATTTGGTTGATCAACAGGACCCCGAGAACGGGATTGAGGATCTTCAGCGCGGTGTTTTTCGTCATGGGCGTCTCCTCCGTACGGATCGGAGAATAGCGCGCGGGCGGAAGGAGTTCCACCATGAAAGGCGCGAAGGGTGCGAATGGAAGAGAGCGGGGGAGAATCGGCGCGGTATGGATTGGGCCCGCACGGGATGCGCAAAGGACGCAAAAGGAAGACGACAGGCGGGCTGGCGCAAAACGGCGTATTTTTATCCGGCAATAATTTGACGTAACGAAAAATGGAGTTCATCCTGTCGGCGTCGAGAAGCATATTCAATGGGTGGGCGCGCCCGGAAAGGATTGTCATGAGCCGGAATCTGGTGGTTTGTTGCGATGGAACGTGGAGCAATGCCGCGAAGATGAAGAAGAATGAACAAACCAACGTCCGCCGCATCTACGACGCGGTGGTGGGCGTGGAGGGGGAAACCAAAGCCTATTTTGCGGGCGTGGGAACCAAGAACATCTTCGACAAATTCTTCCTTGGCGGTCTGTTCGGCGTCGGCATCGGCGAGGCGATCTGCAAGGCCTATGGCTGGTTGGCGAAACAGTATCGGCCGGGCGATCGGATTTTCCTGTTCGGCTTCAGCCGCGGCGCGTTCACCGCGCGCTCGCTGGCCGGGTTCATCGGCTGCCGGGGACTGAACACGGAACTGGCGCGGCTGCCGGACAAGGTCTTCGTCAAGGCGGTGGAGCGGGAATACGACCTGTACCGCGTCTCGTCCCCGGTGCCGAATCCGGGCCCGGAGATCCATTTCCTCGGCGTGTTCGAAACCGTGGGCAAACTGGGCATCCCGGATCAGGATTTGAAGGGCGTCAATCGCCACGACAAGCCGGAAAACTACGAATTCCACGACACGCGGCTGGGGCCGCTCGTGCGCCATGCGCGGCAGGCCTTGTCGATTGACGACGCCCGCGCGCGCTACATGCCCGCGCTGTGGACGGAAAAACGGAAGGGCTCGGACGTCGACGTTCCCGTCTACGACCGGGTCGGTCCCGGTGGCCGCACCGTCAAGCAACTGTGGTTCTGCGGCAAGCATTCCGACGTGGGCGGCGGCGCCAATCCCGCCGTCACCGACGTGCCCCAAGCCTGGATGCTGAAAGAAGCCGTCGACGTCGGCTTGGTCATCCAGGACGGCTATCTGGATGGACTGAAAAACCCCCAGCCGCCGGCGAAAATCAAGGGCTGGATGCAAATCGACATCAACTTCCGTCCGCGCAGCGTGCCGCTGCTGGCGGCCGCGAACGTGGGCGTGAAGATCCACGAAAGCGTCCTGCGGCGTCGGAAAGCGGATCCGTCCTATTGGGAAACCGCGACGCCGGGCAAGAAAGGCGTCACCTTCGACGTCGCCCGGCTGGAAGGCCTCGTCTGGCAGCGCACGGGCCTTTGGCTGGAAGGCGGGAAAACCTACGTGGCCGAGAGCAAAAGCGACAAGTCCGTCCGCTACCTCCAAGGCTACGTCGCCAACGGCGGGAATCCGAAGATCGACGGCACCTGGGCCGAACACCAGATGTTCAAGGTGAACGAACCCTTCCTGGTGGAGCCGGATTGCGGCGGATATGCGTACTTCAAGCTGACCCGTCGGCCGACGGTTCGCGCGCGGGGGAAAGCCGCCGCGACTTGGTTCGGAGGGTTCCTGCCCGTCACGATCCGTCAGGTGGATTAATCCCGGCCTGAAAATCCTGTCCCCGATGCGGGGAATCGCGGCTCGCGGCGGGAGGCCTAGAAGCGCGGCATGACGAGCCGAAAGAGCATGTCGGCCAATGTTTCGCGCCGTTCCGTCCGCTCGAGGACGAACGAGGCCGTGAGATTGGTGCGGCAGACCGATGCCCCGCCCGCGAGCAGTTCCACGTCCATTTCCACCCGGACCGTCGCGCCGGGCTCCCGCGCGCTCGCCGGGATCTTTGTCCGGATGGGATAGTAATACACGTCCTTCGGTTTGATTCCGGGGTATTGGTCGGCGAACGCCGTCTCGTCGATGTACGGTTTGAAGTTCTGATCCCGGCCATCGAAATCGTTGTCGTCGTTCGCGAAAACGAACTCCACCCGGTTCGTGCCGTTGATCCACATCGCCATCTCGTTGACCCGGCATTTGTCGTGCGATGGATCGAACGAAAACACGTTGATGTGCGGTCGGCCGTCCGGGCGATCCCAGCGCAACCGCGACGAGTCTTCCGCGATCTCGCCCGCCAGGGCCATGTCCATGAACACCTTGGCGTTCGGCAAGTCGTATTCCGTCTGGGAAGTCGGGACGTAGCGGTCCCCGCGATAGATCTTCCCGGTGCAGCCGGTCAGCGCCAGGCTTGCCGCCAAAAGGACGGCGATCCGGCAGAACGGAATTCGCGCGAAGGTCGTTTTCATGTCGTCCAATCTCAGAGGGGTGGGGGAGCTGCCGGAAAAGGATTCGGGCAGAAATTATAAATTATAGGACTGACCCCTTCCTGTTCGACCACATTTTCCAAACGCTGGTGACCGGTCGACCCTTTCCGACTGAGGAATACCGCAAGTCCTCGATTCTGGGATTGAAAATGAAGAAGGTCAAAACCACCGCCCGCTAATGGCGGAGGATAGAAGATTGCCCCTGAAACGAGAGGTTATTTCAGGGCCGAGCGGGTTCGATCTGGAGGAGGGTGGCGACGCGGCGGGCCATTTCGTCGTGGCCCTTTTGCGTGAGGTGCAGGCCGTCGAGCGTGCCGTTTGGCATGCCCAGGACGCGGGCAAAATGGCGCCGGGGAATCAGGGCAACCGCGTGCCGTTTGGCCACGGCGCGCTGGGCGCGTCCGTAGGCGTTCTGGAACGGGAACAGCGGCAGTTCGAACATCGCGATTTCGTGTCCGTTCGCGCGCAAGGCGGAAACCAGCTTGTCCAGATGGGCCTCGAAGATCGCGGCGCCCTTCCGGTCCAGCAGATCGTTGCCGCCGATCTCCAGCAAAACGAGCGCGTTCGGTTCCGCGATCCGCGGGACCTGGGCGTGCGCGCTTTGAACGGTGGCGCCGGGTTCGGCCAGATTGACCACGCGCAGGAACGTCGTTGCGGCCAGCACCTCCGGCCAGCAGCGTTCGCCCGTGCCCAGGCCGGCGCTGATGGAATCGCCCACGACATACAGGACTTGCCCCGCGTCCACGCGGATGAGCGGCGAACGCACGCGGGGACCTTCCGCCAGCAGGATCGCCGCGCTGGCCGCGAGCAAGACCGCGAAGGCGCGGAAGCGGAGGAGGGGCGACGCGCCGGACAGATTGCCGAGGACGAGAACCGCGACGGCGGGAAGAAACCAGAGCGCATACAGCCACCCCGGCATCGGAACGGCCGACAAAAGAACCGCCGCGAGCCCCGCAATCAGCAGCACCGTCAAAACGGGCCGGCCGAATCCCGCGCCGAATCGAACGAACAAAGCTCCGGCCCCCAAGACAAGCCCCAACCCCGCGAACAACGCGGTGCCGTCCAAAAACATGAGGCCGATCGGATTCATAAAATATCGAAAAGAAAAATGCGCCTACACCAGTTCGACGGGGAGGAAAGAAAATATGCACGCGGCAACATTATAGGTTATAGGATTAACCCCTTTCTGGGCGCACCATTCTGGTCAATGATCCTATTCTTCCTTCGGAAAGTATCTCATCGTATCGATCAATGAACTTTAGTTGTTTTTGCAGATCCCCTGAATATGTCTTCACCCACCTATAGATGCCATCGATGGTGCTCTCGTATAGGGCTTCAAACGAGAACATCTTCTCGCCTGTGACCGCGTCCGTGATAGCTCGGCGTTGTTTGTCATTAATGTAAAAGCAGAGCGCAGGATGTGTGCCACCGAGTACTTTCCGGGAATGAGGGTTCGTCATATGCAAGAGTGCATTTCTGAACTCCCAAAGTTCCGCCGGGGTTACACCAACGGTTTCGATGTCCGCATATGTCGTCATCCACTTGACAAAGTTGCCCTGCATGTCTCCGTATTCCAGGTATGCGAGCGTGTCGATGAAAGACACCAGAAGTTTCATTGCAGAGACGTAGTGTGCGTGTCTGTGCAGTAACTTGATGGCAGCAAGGAAGTCATCCTCCAGAAGGCTGTCAATAGCCAAGCCCCCGCCAATGACATACTTGGCTAGAAAGTCTGTCTTGTAGATTGTTGCCTCGAACTCCGAAGAGACTATCGCACCTTGGGCAGAGGGAGGATCGATGTGTGTGAGCATGTCGATGCGAGGTTTGCCGTTCACAATCGGCGTGACACACATTAATGGGCTCTCAGGAGCACCCACATCCCGGAGTAACTCCTCAAACACGCGCATGGCTTTCCCTGTCCGGCTGAGATACGAGAACATATCAAATGTGATCTCGGCACCAGAATTGAGTCCGAGCCATGCACGGATATTCTGTGTTGGCAGAGGATGTCGCGCTGCACCAGAAAAGTCCGCATCTACGCAGCCTTGTAGATATGCGATTTTCTCGCTGTCACTGCCGTCAAGGCGATGCATGGCCACACCTATGCCCGTCAGTGCGTCACCTTCTACATAGAGGAAGAGATTGTATGCGGTTTCAAGCATCGCTTCGCTAGCGCGTCACCTGTTTTTATTGGCCAACAACATCTACTTGCCTGTATTAAAGGCGGTTTGAAGGCGGTAAGGCTTTTCTTGCCTCGAAAATATAGATACCGCGGGTGGGGGTCAATGTTGCAATGATTTGTCTGGATCCAAAATGCAGGGGATGATCATGAGCCGCGATTCCCCGCATGGGGGGCGCGCGCGCATGACGGCGCAATGGGCCATTCGGGCGGTTCCGGATTTGTTGTAGCCGGGGTGGGGCCGGGGCTGTTTTTCCATGGCCGGTCTCGCCGAGGCCAGCTACAAAAACCGAATCGGCTCAGCCAACAGCCCGGACGCCTCGGCGAGGCGTCCCTACCTTCGGGGCGGCGAACGGGACAAGAAAACGGGTTGAAAATCCGGATTTTTTCGAAAAATGTTCGAAAAATCGCAAAAATCGGCATTTCCAGGCCGTTTTGGGCCTGATTTTCGGTTTTTGGGGTCCCCAAACAGCCAAAACAGCCCCAAAACAAGAGATTTAGCAGGAAAACAGGAAAATCAGGAAAACAGGAGGGGCGGAGGCTTGATCCTGTTTTCCGGCCCATTTCCTGTTTTCCTGCATATTTTTCGGTTCCGAGGCGGTTTCGGGCGAATTTTCGTGGATTTTGTGGTCGATTTGAAGCGAAGAAGCAGCCGCCGGGTCGGCGCCCCGCCTACAGGAAATCTCTGTGCTCTCTGTTTTCTCTGTGGTGAATATTTTCGTGTTTTTCGCGAATTTCGTAGTTTATCTCCCTTGGGCCGTTCCCGTTGCGTCGCGGGGCGGATTTGGGGTGGGCGGGAGGCTTGACAGGGTGGCGGGGGTACGGCTAGGCTCCGCCCGCAAGTAAAGCGTTTTTGTCGGCTGATTGTTCCGAATTTACCGGAAGGATGACGAGATGCGCGTAGTTCAAAAATCGCTCACGTTCGACGACGTGCTGCTGTTGCCGGCCCATTCGAAGGTGCTCCCGCGGGAGGCGAGCCTCGAAGCGCGGCTGACGCGGAACATATCCCTCAACATCCCCGTGGCGTCGTCGGCGATGGATACGGTGACGGAGTCGCGGCTGGCGATCGCGCTGGCGCAGGAGGGCGGCATCGGGATCATCCATAAGAATCTCTCCGCGGAACGCCAGGCGGCCGAGGTGAGCCTCGTGAAGCGGTTTGAATCGGGGGTGCTGAAGAATCCGATGTGCGTGCCGCCGACGATGCCGCTGGGCGAGGTGGTCGCGCTGGTGAAGCAGCGCGGTTTTTCGAGTTTGCCGGTGGTCGAGAACGGCCGCGTGGTGGGGATCGTCACCAACCGCGACGTCCGCTTCGAGACGGATTGGGAGCAGCCGGTCGCGGCGGTGATGACGCCGCGGGCGCGCCTGGTGACGGTGCGCGAGGGCGCGGGGCTGGAGGTGGCGCGCGAGCTGATGCGGCGCCACCGCATCAGCCGCGTGGTGGTGCTGGGCCCGCACGACGAGCTGAAGGGGCTGATCACGGTCACGGACATGATGAAGTCCACCGAGCATCCGCTCTCCGCGAAGGACGGCCACGGCAGCCTGCGCGTCGGCGCGGCGGTGGGCACGGGCGCGGGCACCGAGGCGCGCGCGGAAGCCCTGGTGGCCGCCGGCGTCGATGTGCTGGTGGTGGATACGGCGCACGGGCACGCGCAGGGCGTGCTCGATCGCGTGGCGTGGATCAAAAAGAATTTTCCGGAGACGGACGTCGTCGGCGGCAACGTCGCGACGGGCGCGGCGGCGAAGGCGCTGGCGGACGCGGGCGCGGACGCGGTCAAGGTCGGCATCGGTCCCGGCTCGATCTGCACGACGCGGATCGTGGCGGGCGTGGGCGTGCCGCAGATCACGGCGATCGACGAGGTGGCGCGGGCGCTGGACGGCACGGGCGTGCCGCTGATCGCCGACGGAGGCATCCGCTTCGCCGGCGACGTCGCCAAGGCGCTCGCGGCGGGCGCAAATACGGTGATGCTCGGCGGCTTGTTCGCCGGCACCGAGGAAGCACCGGGCGAGACGGTGCTCTACCAGGGGCGGTCGTACAAATCGTATCGCGGCATGGGTTCGCTGGGCGCGATGCAGCAGGGTTCGGCAGACCGCTATTTCCAGGAAACGAACGGCGGCGTTGTGGCGGAGAAGCTGGTGCCGGAGGGCATCGAGGGCCGCGTGCCGTACAAGGGACCGATGGCGGGCGTGGTGCACCAGCTGCTGGGCGGGTTGCGGGCGGCCATGGGCTATACCGGCTGCGCCAGCATCGAGGAATTGCACCAAAAAGCGGAATTCGTCCAAATCACGTCGGCGGGCATCCGGGAGTCGCACGTGCACGACGTGCAGATCACCAAGGAAGCGCCGAATTATCAATTGAGTTGATGGGCCAACGGGTTAGGTCGGACGGCGGAAAATTTTCGGGAAGAGGGGCTTGACGGATGAGGAGCGGATGGATACTTTGGCGCCCCGGTAAAGCGTTTTATCTTCCGGTGCCGAAAGCGGGCGGCCGGAGGACGAGGCAAACTCACGTTTCCGAAGCAACGGCAAGGAGCGCATGATGGCAGCGGCACCGACAGGAGTGGATTTGGGTCTCGGGGACCGGTGTTCCCGGCGGGCCTTCCGTTGGGCGGAGCGCAGCTTCGAGGCGCGCCGGGGCCAAACGGGGTTTCCGCTGTTCGGCGGCGCCGGCTCGTTCTCCAATTGGATGGATTTCGGACCGCTCCAGGTCGCGATGACCTGCGACGGCATCGGCACCAAGGCCGAAATCGCGGAACGCACGGGAATCTACGCCACGCTTGGCTACGACCTCGTCGCGATGGTGGCCGACGACCTCGTCGCCAACGGCATCGAACCCATCAATCTCGTCAACGTCCTCGACGTGGACAAGCCCGACGAGGAAATCGTCGACCAGCTCATGCAGGGGCTGCACGCGGCGGCCACCGAGTGCGGCATCGCCGTCGTGGGCGGCGAGATCGCCGAACTGGGCCCCCGCGTCGGCGGCTGGGGCCCGCGGATGCACTTCAACTGGTGCGCGACCGCCATCGGCGTGCCGCGCCACGGCTGCGCGCCCATCGACGGCGGGCAAATCCAAAGCGGCGACGTCGTCGTCGCGCTGCGGGGCGCCGGGTTCCGCAGCAACGGATTTTCGCTCGTGCGAGCGATTCTGGAGGACGCCTACGGGCCGTCGTGGCACGAGGTGCCCTCCGTCGATGGACGGAGTTGGGGCGTAGCTGCCCTGACTCCGTCTTTTTTATTCACGCCGTCGATCCTCGCGCTGATCGATGCCGGCGTCCCGTTGCGCGGGGTGGGGCATATCACCGGCGGGGGCATTCCCAGCAAGTTCGGGCGCGTGCTGAAGAAGTCCGGCCTCGGGGCGCGGCTGGACCATCTGTTCGCGCCGGACGAGATCGTCCGGAAGCTGGTGGAACTGGGCCGGGTGGACTTCGAGACCGCCTACCGCCAGTGGAACATGGGCAATCCCATGCTGGTCGTGGTGCCGCCGGCGGCCGTCGCGCAAACCCTTTCGATCCTCTCGGCGCGCGGGGTGGCCGCGCAGGTGGCCGGCGAAATCGCGCCCGGCCCCATCGTCATCCAAGGAGTGCCGTTCAACCCATGATTTCCCTCCACCACGTCTGTTGCACCTGGAACCCGGAACTGCCGGACGCGCGCTGCGCGTCGATCCGGTGCCAGGCGGAGCGCCATCTCGGCCTCCGCCTGAAGGGGCTGAAGCACGTGTCCGTCTACGCGGTCCGGGCGGCGCTCGACGCCGCGCAGCTCGCGCGGCTGGCGCACGAAGGCTTGAGCGACGCCGTGGCGCAGCGGGTCGGCCTCGACCGCCTGCCGGCCGGCTGCGGCGCCTATGCGTCGTTCATCCTCGTGGGCAAACTGCCGGGCACGACGGACGACGAAGGGCTCTCCGCCCAGCGCACGCTGCACGATCTGCTGGGCGTGCCGTTCGCGCCCGCGCCGCAGGAGATTTTCTCCAGCGACCTCTATCTGCTCGAAGACGCGCTGGACGACGCGGCCCTCCTGCGCCTGGGCACGGAGCTGCTCGGCAATCCGCTCGTGAATTCCTTCATCTGCGGGCCGGCGGCGCGGCTCGTCCTGCCGGTGCCCGAGGCGGAGCCGGAAGGCGAGCCGACCGTCGAGACGGTCTCGCTCGAGGTGTCCGACGAGGCGCTGGAGGCGCTGTCGAAGCAGCGGCTGCTGTCGCTGGATCGGGCCGAAATGAAGGCGATCCAGGCCTATTTCCGCGATCCGAAAGTCCAGGCCCGCCGCCGCGAGACCGGCTTGCCGGCGGAGCCGACGGACGGCGAACTGGAAATCCTCGCCCAGACCTGGTCCGAGCACTGCAAGCACAAGGAATTCAACGCCCTCATCCGCTACGTGGACAAGGAAACGGGGCGCGCGGAGACGATCGATTCGCTGTTCAAGACCTACATCCGCGCCAGCACGGAGGAGATCGCGCGGCGCCTGGAGGCGGCCGGCAACAACTGGCTGGTGAAGGTGTTCAGCGACAACGCGGGCGTCGTGCGCGTGGACCGGGACCGCCTATTCGTCTTCAAGGTGGAAACGCACAATTCGCCGTCGGCGTTGGATCCGTTCGGCGGGGCCATCACGGGCATTTTGGGCAACAACCGCGATCCGCTCGGCACGGGGCGGGGCGGGGCGACGCTGCTGTTCAACACCGACGTGCTGTGCTTCGGCCCGCCGTCCTATGCCGAGCCGCTGCTGCCGGGCCAGCTGCATCCGCGCCGCGTGTTCGCGGGCGTGCGGCAGGGCATCGAGGAGGGCGGCAACAAGTCGGGCGTGCCGACGATCAACGGCGCGATCGTGTTCGACCCGCGCTACGCGGGCAAGCCGCTGGTCTATTGCGGCACCGGCGGCATTTTGCAGAACGACTACGACGGCAAGCCGGCGTGGGAAAAGGAAATCGCGCCGGGCGATTTCGTGGTGATGGCCGGCGGGCGCGTGGGCAAGGACGGCATCCACGGCGCCACGTTCTCGTCGCTGGGCCTCGACAAGCATTCGCCGCGCAGCGCGGTGCAGATCGGCAGCCCCATCACGCAGAA
>CAZECJ010000095.1:0-10149 GCA_964510645.1 uncultured Verrucomicrobiota bacterium
GATGTCGCCAACGCCTTGCTGATCTTGATCGCCCGGGTCATCCACATGCTCAACCGCCAGATGGAAACCCAGGGCGCCGCCTTCAAGGAAGAAGGCGGCTTCCGCGAAAAGCTCACCGCGTTGCGCGTCGAGAAGCGCGCCCAACAACAAGCCGCTCCGGAGTGCCCCGAATGCGGAAAACCCATGGCGCGCCGCAAATCCAAGACCGGACCCAAAGCGGGCGTCGAATTCTGGGGTTGTACGGCCTATCCGGAGTGCAAAGGCATCCGCGAACTGGAAAAATCCTGAATATTCCCTCAGGTTCCGCCTGCGCCCGCAATTCCGGCGTCAGGGCCTTGTCGAAATTCGTCTGACCTAGCAGGGTCTTCTCGTAGCTCTGGTTTTCGATCTGGTGAGCCAACACGTTCTTGGACCAGCCGAACTTTCGCGTCATCCGCAGGTAGAACTCGCGCTCCAAGGGGTCGGAACAGCGCTCCAGTATGATCAGATTGTGGCTCCAGCTGATTTCTCGCACCAGCGGTGCGAGTTTTTCGGAACCGGCATACATCTCGAAAAACGCTTTCATTCGCCATAGGTTGGAAGCGGAAAACCCGCCAATGCCCGGGAATTCGCGCTGCAAATCCGCCGCCAATTGCTGAACTACAGCCTTGCCCCAGCTGTCATCGGTCAGGCGCCCCACGATCATCCGCCCGATGTCCCAATAGAGGCCGACCAGCTCTTTGTTGACCGACTTGAGGGCCTTGTATTGGGCGGCGCGGACGCGCTCTTTGACCGCAACCAGCAAATCTCCGTAATCCGCCGGAACAGGCTGGTTCTTTTTCGGCATGTAGCTATTTTCCCGCGCCGTAGGCCTGCACGATCTTTTCGATCAGCTTCGTCGTGGAGAGGCCGGCGACCATCGGGGCGAGGACGACTTTGCCTCCGCGGGCCTCAACGATCTCGCGCCCGCTGACGTAGTGAGCCCAGTCTTCCGCCTTCACCAAGACGTCGGGCTGCAATTCGGCGATCATGGCTTTCGGTTCGTCTTCGTCGAACCAGGTCACGTAGTCCACGCATTCCAGCGCCGCCATCATCCGCGCGCGGTTGCGCTCGTCCACGATGGGCCGCTTGTCCCCCTTGTAGCGCCGCACGCTCGCGTCGGTGTTGAGCCCCACGACCAGCACATCGCCTTGCCGCCGCGCGAACTCGAGGTAGGTCGCGTGCCCGGCATGCATCAGGTCGAACGCCCCGTTGGTGAAGACGACCGTCTGGCCCGCCGCCCGCAGCCGCGCGCATTCCTGCGCCAGCGCCCCCCGCTCCCACATTTTTTTCTCGGCTTCTCTCATGGCAGCTCCTACCTTCCCTGCAGATACCAAAACCCCGCCCCGGATGACATCCCCAAAATGGCCGAACACCCCAATCTGACGCGCCCCTCGGAAGTGCGCGCCCTGCTGACGCAGCTCGATTTCCATCCTTCGCGCGTGCTCGGCCAGAATTTCCTGATCGACCGCAACATCCTGAACATCCTGCTCGATGCCGCCGACGTCCAGGCGACCGACGCCGTCGTCGAGGTCGGCCCCGGCCTCGGCGTCCTGACCGACGCGCTGCTGTCCCGCGCCGCCGCCGTGACGGCCGTCGAAAAAGACAACCGCCTCGCTCCGTACGTCCGCGACCGTTTCGCGGGCGATCCCAAGCTGACCCTGATCCACTCCGACGTCCTCGACTGCGATTTTCCGGCCCTGTTCCCGCGGCCCGGCCTGAAGCTCGTCGCCAACCTGCCCTACGCCATCGCGGCGCGCCTCCTCGTCGAGCTCACGTCCATTCCCCATCCCCCCGCGCTCATCGTCGTGACCATCCAGCGCGAAGTCGCCGACCGCCTCGAAGCCGCGCCGGCCTCCGACGACTATGGGTTGCTCTCGATCCTGATGCAGCGGCACTACGCGATTTCCACCGTCAAGCACATCTCCCCCTCCTGCTTCTGGCCCCCGCCCGAGGTGCAGTCGTCCATTTCCAAGCTCGTCCTCCGCCCCGAGCCGCTCGGCGGACCCGCCGACGAACGCGCGCTGCGCGACCTGCTGCGCCACGCCTTCTCGCGGCGGCGCAAAACCATGGCGCGCTCGCTCCGCGATCTCGTCCCCGATCCCCTGCCCGCCCTCGCCAAAGCCGGCATCGCGCCGACGGCCCGCGCCGAGGAACTCGCCCCCGAGATCTGGCCGATCCTACTCCGCGCCCTGCCCCCGCTGCGGTAAATCGCGGCTTGAGCCGCGATTCCCCGCAGCAGGGCAAAGAAAAACCCCGGCGGGGGAAAACCCGCCGGGGTTGTTCGAATCCGGACTTAGCGGCGAGGGGGGCGTTCCTGCGCCTCATTCACGCGAACCGCGCGGTCGACGATTTCGGTGTTGTTCACCTTTTCGATCGCGCCGTTGCCTTGTTCCTGATTGGGCATTTCAACGAAACCGAAACCGCGCGAGCGGCCGGTTTCCTTGTCTTTGATCACCCGAGCGGAGACCACTTCGCCATACGGCTCGAACGCCGCGCGCAGATCATCATCCGTGGCCTTGAACGAGAGATTCCCAACGTATATTTTCACGTATCTATCAACTCCATGTAACCATGGGCCGCCGGTTTACCCTGCCCCCCGCAAATCGACGACCCATGACTATGCGGAAGGTATGCCGCGGAACATATGCGACCCGCCCAAGCCCCCGCAAGCCTATTTTGCAACTATTTTTGCCGGTTCGGGAGCGGGACCGATTCTGCTTTTCCTCCGTCCCGCGTTGCGCCATCCTGCGGCCATGACTGAACATCCCATCCCGCCCCTGCCCGCCCGCCTGCGTCTCGACCGTCCCCTGGTCGTCTTCGACATCGAGGCCACCGGCCTCAACAAGCGCACGGACCGCATCGTGGCCATCGCCCTGGTCCGCTACGAGCCCATCGGCACCGTCGAGCAGGTCAGCTATCTCCTCAATCCCGGCATTCCCATCCCCGAAGAGGTCACCAAGATCCATGGCATTTCCGACGCCGACGTCATCGGCGCGCCGACGTTCGCCGAAATGGCCGAGACGCTCGCCGACCATTTCGCCGGCGCCGATCTCGCCGGCTACAACGTCCTCGGCTTCGACATCCAGATGCTGATGGAGGAATTCGCGCGCGTCAACCGCCCCTTTTCCCTCGAAGGCCGGCGCGTGCTCGACGCCCAGCGCATCTTCTTCCGCAACGAGCCCCGCGATCTGTCCGCCGCGCTGCGCTACTACTGCGGGGACAGCCACGACAACTCGCACGACGCCCTCGGCGACGTGCTCGCCACCATCCGCGTGCTCGACGGACAGTTCCGCAAGTACGCCGAACTTCCCTCGGACATGGATGCGCTCGGCGAATACTGCGACCCGCGCGATCCGGCCTGGGTCGATCGCGCCGGCCGCCTCAAGTGGGCCAAGGGGGACGTCGTCTTCAACTTCGGCAAGTTCCAGGGCCAATCGCTGCGCGACACGGTCGTGCGCGATCCCAACTTCATCACCTGGCTGCTGCGGTCCGATTTTCCCGACGACACCAAGCAGATCGTCCGCGACGCGGTGAACGGAAAATATCCGGAACCGCCGGCGTCGGCGCCCGCCTGAAGCGGACAAGCAAAAGGCCGCCCGGAAGGGCGGCCTTTTTTCGCCGAGGGTGCAGATCCTAGGCGTCCATCACTCGCTCGACGGTCAGGTCGGGGCTGAGGCGCTCGCGCATTTCGGCTTCGATGCCGTTCTTGAGCGTCATCATGGCGTGCGGGCAGGAATGGCAGGCGCCGTGCAGGCGCAGGTTCACCGTATTGCCATCCATGGAAACGAATTCCACGTCGCCGCCGTGGCCCTGGATCATGGGGCGGATTTCCTCGATGAATTGTTCGACTTTTTCTTGCATGGCGTGCGCTCCTTTGAAAACGATCCGGCAACCTACCCCACCCGTCCGGGTTTTTCAAGCGCGGCCGAATCGAAGCATAAAAAACGACGGCGAATCCAACTTTGGAATTCACCGCCGTTCATTCACCGAACCGCATTGCACGGTCCGGCACTGGAGAAGAATTTACTTCTTCGCCTTCTTCGCCGCCTTCTTGGCGACCTTCTTGACCGCCTTCTTCGCGGGCTTCTTCGCGGCCTTCTTAGCCTTCTTCACTGCCATTTTGTATTTCCCCCCCTTCCAACCTGACGCACAAAGGCGGTCAGGGTATTCTTGAAGTTGTGCATGGAAACATTGTCCTGTGTTTCTTTTTCGCTTAAATCGGTTTTCGAGATTTGTTCCGTCTCAAAATCGAATCGAAAATGGGATGGGCCGCTCATCTTTTTTTCCACATCTTCATCTCGTTGATCAACACAGTAATGCGAAGTTATTAACAGCGTCAATAGTTTTTCGGAATATTTTTTACTTTTTTTTCCGCGCGAAAATTTCCGCCAAGACGCCCAGCAGGCGCGCGGCGCAAATTTTTTTCGTCGCGAGCGCGACGCGCACCGCGTTTCCGTCCGCCAAAAAAATCGTCAGCGCGTTGCGATCCGCTTCGAAGCCACGGTCGTTTTTCGACACGTCGTTCGCGGCGATCGCGTCGAGATTTTTTTCGCGCAGCTTGCGCCGCGCCTCGCGAGCGAGGCCGTGCGTTTCCGCCGCGAAGCCGCAGAAGACCTGCGTTTTCTTTTTCAGCGGCGCGAGCGTCTTCAAGATGTCCGGCGTCGCTTCCCACGCGATGCGCGGCGGTCCGGCGCTTTTCTTGAGCTTGCGCAGCGCCGGATTCTTCGGCCGCCAGTCCGCGACGGCCGCGGCCATCACGAGCACGTCGCAGCCGCGCACGCGCTTTTTCACCGCCGCGAGCATCTCGTCCGCCGTCGTCGCGCGCACGACGTCCACGCCGCGCGGCGGCTCGAGCGCGACGGGACCGGACACGAGGCAGACCTCGTGGCCGGCGCGCTGCGCGGCCGCGGCCACCGCATACCCCATTTTCCCGCTCGACCGGTTGCTGACGAAGCGCACGGGATCGATGGCTTCCCGCGTCGGCCCCGCCGTCACCAGCACCTTCACGGCTTCAGCGCTCCCCAATCGCTTTCGCCACGGCCCGCACGATGGCATCCAGATCGGCTAGGCGGCCCTCGCCGACGTCGCCGCAGGCCAGTTCGCCTTTGTCGGGCGGGACGATCGTCGCTCCGCGCCGTTTCAGCGTCGCCGCGTTTTCCTGCACGGCCGGGTTCTTCCACATCCGCACGTTCATCGCGGGCGCGACGAGCAGCGGCGCCGCCATCGACAGCGCGGCGCAGCTGAGCACGTCGTCGGCGAACCCGTGCGCCAGGCGCGCGAGGGTCTGGGCGGAACACGGCGCCACCACCATCGCCGCGGCGCCGTCCGACAGGCCGAGGTGGGTATAGGTTTCCTGTTCCAGCTCCGCGAAGCTCCCGTGCGCCACGGGGTGGCCGGTCAGCGCGCGGAACGTCAGCGGGCCGACGTACTGCGTCGCGCAGGCGGTCATGACGACCCACACGTCCCAGTCCCGCTTCATCATCAGGCGCGCCAGTTCCGCCGCCTTGTAGGCGGCGATGGAGCCGGTCACCCCCAGCAGCACCTTGGGCGCGGCCTTAGGCATGGTATTCCTCGCGCCGGTTGTCGTTGCGGTGGCGTTCGGCCAAAATGATCGCGCGCATGTTGTCGTAGGCCTCGGCGAGGTCGTCGTTGACGACCATGTACTTGTATTCCTTCCAGTGCGAAATTTCCTCCCGCGCCTGCTTCATCCGTTTTTCAATGACCTCCAGCGCGTCCGTTCCCCGCGCCACCAGCCGGTTGCGCAGCACTTCCGCCGACGGCGGCACCACGAAAATGTCCACCAGCGTCCGCTTCAGCGAATCCCCCGGCGGCGCGTTCCGGATCAGGTTGCGCACCGCTGCCGCCCCCTGCACGTCCATGTTCATCAGCACGTCGCACCCGTCCTCCAGCGCCGCCACCACCGGCGCCTTCGGCGAACCGTACAGGTTCCCGTGCACTACCGCGCTTTCGATGAAGCCGCCTTCCGCCAGCCGCTTCTCGAAGCCCTCGCGGGTCATGAAGTAGTAGCTCTTGCCGTCGATCTCGCCTGCGCGCGGCGCGCGCGTCGTCGCGGTGATGGCGTAGTGGATGTTCTTGAATTCCTTCTGCAGCTTGTCGCAGAGCGTCGTCTTGCCGGCGCCCGACGGCGCCGAGACCACGAAAATGACGTTGTTCCAGCACGGCTTGATTCCGTTCATTCCGATTTCCTCCTTATTCGATATTCTGCACTTGTTCCCGGAACCGTTCCAGCTCCGCCTTGCAGGCGACGACGCGCCGGGCGATTTCGGCGTCGTTCGCCTTGGATCCGATCGTGTTGATTTCGCGGCCCATTTCCTGCACGAGGAAATCCAGGGTGCGTCCCACCACGCCGCCGGTCTTCAGCAGGCCGTCGGCCTGCCGGAAGTGGCTGTCCAGCCGCACGAGCTCTTCGGCGACGTCCGCCTTGTCCGCGAACAGCGCGACTTCCTTCAGCAGGCGTTCGTCGCCGGCCAGATCCGTGCCCGGCAGCGCCGCTGCGATGCGCTTGAGCAGGTTCGCGCGATAGGTCTCGGCGACGCTCGGCGCACGCGCGGCGATTTCGCCCACCAGCGTCCGCAGCGTCGCCAGCCGGCCCTGCAAGTCGCGGCCCAGCGCCGCGCCCTCCTTTTTCCGCATCGCCTGCAGCTTCACCAGCGCCACGTCCAGCGCTTTCCGCACCGATGGCCACAAGGCTTCGAGATCGCGCTCTCCATGTTCGAGCGCCACGAGACCCGGCAGCGACAGCAGCGCCGAAGCCTTCAAATCGTCTGGCAACTCCAGTTTTTTCGCCGCGGCGCGCAGCGCGGACACGGCGGCGCGCGCCAGCCCCAGATCCACCCGCGCGCCGGCGGCCTGCGCCGCTTCCGCCCACGTCACCCGAATCTCCCCCGACACCCGCCCCCGCGACAAGCGGCCCTGCACGAGTTCCTGCACGCGCGACTCGAAGGAAGAGAGAAAACGGGGCAAACCGACGTCGACGTCGAGCTGTTTGCGGTTCACGCTGCTCAGCTCCACCTCGACGCGCGCGAGGCGGCCGGCGGCCGCGCCCATGCCGCGGCCGGTCATGCTCATCAAATTCATTCTCGTTCCGTTCCCGGATCGACCCTCGGCCGATTCCGCTTCCCATCCTAAGCCTTCGGCCGCCGCGGCGTCAACGCGTCCCGCTACTTCCCGTCCTTCTTTTCCTGCGCCGGTTCTTCCTTCGGTTCGACCACTTCGTCGGACGCGATGGCGTCCCAGGCCTGCTTGTACTGCTCGGCCATGTCCGCGGAATCCAGCCAGACCAGGTTTTCCCAGTTCGAGACCTGCGCGACGGTGGTGAAATTGTAGCTGCCGGCCACCACGCGGCTCAGGTCGAACACCATGAATTTGTTGTGCATCGCGGAATATTCGCCCGCCGTATGGATCAGCGTGACGGGGATCCCTTCGCTCCGGAGCCCTTCGATCAGCTTCTGCGCGCCGGCGAATTCGGCTTGGTTCGCGTCCATCTTCACTTCCACGCGGACGCCGCGCTGGTGCGCGCGGATCAGCGCCGCCGCGATCCGCGTCCGCGTGAACGCATAGGCCGCGACCCAGATGCTTTCCTCGCTCTGGTCGATGTTCTGCAGCACCACGTCTTCGCATTCCTCGTTGAAGGCGCACAAGGCGTTGACCTGCGTCTGGATCGGGATCGGCGAATCGAAAACCTCCTGCCGCGATTTGCCGTATTGCCGCTCGAAGCGCTGGCGGACGTTTTTCCCGTAAAAGGATCCCTTGGATTCCGCCGCCTGGAAATCGGCCCAGGTTTCCTTCGGCACCTCGAAATAGCGCACGGCGACCGGATCGTCGCCCAGCCGCACCGTCAGCGTGCCGTCCGCCGCCCCTTCCTCGTATTCATAGGAGACGTCGTGCACCCAGTCGCTGTCCGTCGCCACGGTCTCCCGCACCGGGGCGGCACCGGCCGCCGCCGCAAACCCGGCGCAGAGCGCCGCCATTCCGATCCACCGTTTCGTCATTCGCTTCCTCGCTTTCGGTTGACCACAAGGTAGGGCAAGCCGGCCTGCGGTTCAATCCGGACTTTGCGCTTTGCATCCGCGCAACGCATGGGCTATCTTGCCTGCCATCGCATGCACGCATCGATCCAGACATTGAAGCAGAAATGGTCGGAATTCCGCTGGTCGCGCCTTTCGCCGGCCGCGCAGATGGACATCGCCTTCTGGGCGGTGGTGGCGGGCGGCTTGTTTTTCTTGTTCCACCTGCACGGCAACAGCCAGGAAATCGCCACGTGCCGCCGTTCGCTGTTCCTCTGGCTCCGCAGCCGCTGGACCGGCGATTACGCCTACTGCATGTTCTTGCCCTTGGCCAGCCTCGCCGCGATCTGGATGCGGCGCCGGGAAATCGCGGCCGCCCCGCGGCGCGCGGACGGACGCGGGGCGCTCGTCGTGGCGCTGGCCCTCGGCCTGCATTGGGGCGGCGTGCTGGCCCAGCAGCCGCGCCTTTCCGCCGCCGGCTTCATCGTGCTGCTGTGGGGCCTGCCGTTTCTTCTCTATGGATATGGCCTCGCCCGCTGGCTGCTGTTCCCCTGCGGCTATCTGTTCCTGGCCATTCCGCTGAATTTCATCGACAGCATGACCGCGCCGCTGCGGCTCTTCGCCACCGCGGTATCCGCCGGCATCCTCAACGGTTTCGGGCTGGAAGTCCAGCGGGTCGGGTCCGGCCTCTTTTCGGGTGCGGGCAACGCCTTCGCGTTCAACGTCGCCCCGGAATGCAGCGGTCTGCGTTCGCTGCTGGCCATGACCGCGCTGATGGCCTTCTATGCGTGGTACAGCCAGAAGACCCCGGCCAAGAAATGGATTCTGTTCCTCGGCAGCGTCCCCGTGGCCGTCGTCGCCAACATCTGCCGCATCATTCTCGTCGTGATCGTCGCCGCCTTCTTCGGGCAGGACACGGCCATGGGCCTCTGGCACGACTATTCCGGCTATCCCATCTTCCTGATCAGCATCCTGCTGATGCTCGCGTTCGACCGCCTCCTCAACCTGGACTACCGCACCGCATGGACCAAATGCAAACATCTGTTCTTGGGCCGCGCCTCTTCGTGATCGCGGCCCTGGCGGCCGCCGCCTGGGCCCTCGTCTACAAGACCGGCGTCGCCAACAGCGACGAGGCCGGCATCGTCCTGCACCTGCCCGAGCAAGTGGGCGACTGGCGCGGCATGGACCTCCTGTTCTGCCCCAACCGCGAATGCGGCGGCCAATACACCTCGGCCCAGCTCGAAGATCCCACCACCTGCCCCCGCTGCGGCGCCACGCTCGGCAACATGAATTGGGCCGAGCGCTCCATGCTGCCGGCCGACACCGGCCTCGTCCGCAAATACTACGAGCGCCCCGGCGGCCAAGCCCCGCTCCACGCCACCATCGTGTTGAGCGGCGATGACCGCTCCAGCATCCACCGGCCCCAGGTGTGCATGACCGCCGCCGGCCACGAGATCGTCGATGAACGCGTCATTCGCATCCCGCTCGAGGGACGCGCCGAACCGCTGGAGGTGATGGTGCTGGACATGGCCAAGCCGTACCAGGACGGCGCCGGCGCGCCCGCCACCTATTCCTCTTATTACGCGTATTGGTTCGTGGGCAAGGACCGCGAGACCGCCTCCCACCTCGTCCGCATGGCGTGGATGGGCTACGACCGCGTCTTGCGCGGCGTTTCGCACCGCTGGGCCTACATCGCCATCGCCGGCCAGCGCGCGCCCGGCTCCGACGCCCACCTCCAGACCATCGCGGATTTCGCCAGCCAATTGCATCCCGCCTTGCTCAAACCCGAATGACATGGCATTCTCTTCTCCCATGAATGCAGTCCCTGCCCGACAACCCACGACCCTGATCACCGGCGGCGCCGGTTTCCTCGGCTCCCACCTCTGCGACCGGCTCCTCGCCGAAGGCCATCGCGTGATCGCCATGGACAACCTGCTGACGGGCAATCTCGACAACATCGCCCACTTGCGCTCCCGGACCGATTTCGAGTTCATCCACCACAACGTCACGACCCACATCGACCTGCCGGGCCCGCTCGACTATATTTTCCATTTCGCCTCCCCCGCCAGCCCCATCGACTATCTCGAGCTGCCCATCCAGA
>CAZECJ010000096.1:0-10142 GCA_964510645.1 uncultured Verrucomicrobiota bacterium
AGCAGGTCCCCAACACCACGCAGGTCCGGATCAATCCGGAAACCAACACGCTGGTTCGCGACGGGGTCGAATCGATCATGAACCCCTTCGACGAGAACGCGCTGGAAATGGCGTTGCAGCTGAAGGAAAAGCACGCGGGCACGAAAGTGACCGTGCTGACCATGGGCCCGCCGCAGGCGGCAGAAGTCCTGAAAGAGGCCGTGGGTCGCGGCGCGGACGCGGTGGTCCTGCTGTGCGACCGCGCGTTCGCGGGCTCGGACACGTGGGCGACGAGCTACGCGCTCTCCACGGCGATCGGTAAGCTGGAGAAGCCGGACCTGATCCTGTTCGGCAAGCAGGCCATCGACGGCGACACCGCTCAGGTGGGCCCGGGCGTGGCGGATTGGCTGGGCCTGCCCTGCATCGCCTATGCCCGCAAGATCGAGATCGCCGACGGCAAAGCCGTGGTCGAACGCACCTACGAAGACGGCTACGAGAAGCTGGAGGTCACGCTGCCGTGCGCGCTGACGGTCGTGAAGGAGGCCAACGTGCCCCGCATGGCGTCGCTGCGCGGGAAGATGGCGGCCAAGAAGTTGAACATCGCGCCGATGACGGCCGAGGCGTCGGGCGCCGATCCGGCCAAGCTGGGGCTGAACGCCTCGCCGACGCGCGTGGTGAAGATTTTCTCGCCGCCGCCCAAGACGGGCGGGGCGAAGTGGCAGGGCGAAGAGCCCGCCGTCCTGGCGCAGCGGCTGGCGGACCTGCTCAGAGAGCGGAAGTTGATCTAGGAGGAGCGCGGTCATGGGCCTGAAAATCGATCTGGAAACCTGCATCGGCTGCGGCGCGTGCGTGTCGGCCTGTCCCTTCGGCGCGCTGTCGCAGCGGGCGGACGGCAAGGTGGAGGTCAACGAGGCCTGCACGGCGTGCGGGGCGTGCATCGAAACCTGCCCGGTGGGCGCGCTGTCGATGGAAGTGGCCGAAACGAAGGCCGAGGCCGGTTCGCTGGACGCGTACCGCGGGCTGTGGGTGTTTGCGGAGCAGCGCGGCGGCAAGGTCCAGGAAGTGGCCTTCGAGCTGCTGGGCGAAGGCCGCGTGCTGGCGGACAAGCTCGGGGTCGACTTGTGCGCCGTCCTGCTGGGCCACCAGGTCGGGAATTGTGCGGCGACGCTGTTCGAGCACGGCGCGGACAAAGTCTACGTCGTGGACCACCCCGCGCTGGCGGCCTACACGGCCGAACCCTACGCGGAAGCCATGAGCGCGCTGATCCGCAAGCACAAGCCTGAAGTGGTGCTGGCCGGGGCGACGAGCATGGGCCGGGGCTTCATCGCCCGCGTGGCGATCCAGGTTCACGCCGGCCTGACGGCGGACTGCACCGAGCTGGGCGTGGACATGGACAAGCGCCTGCTGCTGCAGACGCGCCCGGCGTTCGGCGGCAACATCATGGCCTGCATCATCTGCCCGGACCATCGGCCCCAGATGGCGACGGTGCGCCCGAAGGTCTTCAAGCATCCGGCGCCCGTGGCGGGCCGGACCGGCCAACTGATCGCGGAGAAGCTGGATCTGCGGGATCCGGCGGTGAAGGTCCTGGAGATCGTCAACGCCATGCAGAACGAAGTGAACGTGGCGGGGGCGGAGTTCATCGTGACGGGCGGCCGCGGGGTGGGCGGACCCGAGAACTTCAAGCTGCTGGCGGAATTGGCGGAAGTCTTGGGCGGCGCGGCCATCGGGGCCAGCCGGGCCGCAGTAGACGCGGGCTGGATTTCCAGCTTTCACCAAGTGGGCCAGACGGGCAAGACGGTCCGGCCCAAGATCTACGTCGCCTGCGGCGTGTCCGGCCAGATCCAGCATCTGGTGGGCATGAACAGCAGCGATACGATCATCGCCATCAACAAGGATCCGGACGCGCCGATCTTCGGGGTGGCCGACGTCGGCATCGTGGGCGATCTGTTCCAGGTGATTCCAGAGCTGATCAAAGCCCTGAAGAAATAGCGCGGGAACCTCCAAGGCCAGAGGGGGGCTGACTCGGGTGGGTGGGGGGTGGTTTTCGTTTTGCTGGTTTTCGTTTTGCTTGCCAGCCCCCGGTCTTCCGTGGCACACTGGGCCTCCATATTTAGACCGAGGCAAAACTTCCACAACAGGGAGAACACCGATGATGCGGACAGCGAGAGGGTTACTGGCGGGATTGATGTTGGTGCTCGGCTTGAGCGCGTGCGCGTCCTGGAACGTCAACGTGGGCAAGCTGCAGTTGGGCATGGAGCCGGAAGCCGTCCGGGAAGCCATCGGCAAGCCGTTCACCATCCGCGCCGCCAAGGTGTACGACAACGAAGAATGGACGGAGGTGTGGGAGTACCTGCCGCCCGCGTTCACCTGGACGCCGAAAACCTATTGGGTGTATTTCAAGAACGGCAAAGTGGTGCAGTGGGGCGAGCCGGGCGATTTCACCGGAAAACAGGTGCAGGCCGTGCTGGATTACAGCGAGGGAAAAGGCGCCCAATAGCGTGGCGTTGTCCGTCTAGGCTCTGGCCGGCTTGCCGGGAGCGCCTATGGGCTTGGACAACGGCAGGTGCACCATGCGTAACAGCACCCAGGCCAACCGGCGCAAGCCTTTTCCGGCCCGTCCGGATCGGAAGCGCCTTGCGCGCGGATGGTTCCGCCTGGCCTGGGCTTGCATGGCGCTGGTGTTCTGCCCGTGCCCCGTATTCGCGCAATCCTTCCGCCTGGGGATGATCGACTGGATCATGCAGGCCAAGACAGAGGTGGGCTACGACAGCAACGTGGACGACGCCTATCCCGAAGAACAAGAGCCCTTTCGCGAAAGGGCGGATTTCTATTGGATGCCGGGGCTGACGCTGCGTTCGGTCCCATTGGTGATGGCTCCCCGCACCACCTACGATCTGAATGCCGGCCTCGCCTATCAGGATTATTTCGAGCGCAGCGATCTGGACACCGCGCTGTACAACGCCCGATTGGCGTTCCAGACGGCCACCCCGCGATTGACGTTGGGCGGCATGGGGGGCACAGATTATTCCGTGGATGGCGTCGCCGAGAGCTACGTGCCCGGCGGCGTGGGGCGGGACCCCACTCTGACCCAGACGGCCGGCGCGTTTGCCGGTCTGTTGTACCGGGCCTTGCGGATGGACGGCCGCGTGGACTTTTCCAGCGAACGGCACGATCTGGAAGAATACTGGGATGGGGACCAAGATGAAACCGTTCTGTATGCGGGCGCGCAACTGACTCCCTTGACCAAATTGGTCCTCAATGCTTCCTGGCAGAAGACGATCACCCTCCTGACGCTCTCGGGCGAGGAAACCGACGAGACCGAGTACGCCGCTGGTGCCACTCTGAATTTGTTCTCGTGGGGCGGGCTATTCTACACATGGGAACGCACCATCACCTTGGACCCGATGGATCAGGCCACGGAAGAAACCGTCTCCACGTTCGGCCTGACGGGCACGATACCAGTCGAACTGGTTCGCCACCCCAAGATCAGCTATTCGCTGGGCATGTCCTATGAAGAAGAAAAAAACGACGCCACCGGCCTGACCGAAAAAACCTGGGAGCCGACCCACACCATAACAGCCAGCGATGACTTCCAGATTTCCCGGTCGCTGCGCCTGTCCGGCAGCGCCACATGGCAAAGCGATCTGGCCGGCAACGCCATCTGGCAGCAAAACGACATCGAAACGGATGACATCTCTTTCATCTACAATATCTTGCTGGAACACCAGCTGGCGCCCGAGGTCCGGCATGGTTTGACTTTCACCCAGGAGCCGGAACCCACTCTTGGATCCACGACCGACACCAAGTCGACCACGTACGCATACGATTTCAAATGGGGCGATCTGCTGGTCAAGGGGCTGGACCTGAACTTCAACGCGACCTACGAGGAAGAGACGCCGTTGGAAGAAGCGTCGGAGACGGAGCAAACCACCCTGTTGACCGTTGGGCTCATGCACACGCGGCCGCTGAGCCGGAAGCTGAGCCGGATCATTTCCTACCAATACACCCGGGAGGATTCCAATTTCCGCGATGCCGGCCCCAATGAAAAGCATCTGGCCATCTATGGGTTCACCTACGACTTCTGACCGGCCCGGAATCCCGCCGCTTGATAATGCAAATCCGCCATTGTCCCGGCGGATCTTTTTATGTAGATTCCCTCCATGAAGTTTCGAGGTTTGCAATTTGCGGCGGCCGGACGCTTGGCCCTCTGGGTTTTGGTGGGGCTGGCTCTGGTCTGGGGCGGCGGGCGGGGGGCGGCCGCGCAGGATCGAATCGACTCCTCGGCCCGGCGCATTCTGGCGGGGGATCGCCTCAACATTTCCGTGCGAGAACAGCCGGATATGTCCCGGACCTATTCGGTGGCCGGCGACGGCACCGTGGATTTCGGATTTGCGGGCCGAGTCGTGATCGCCGAACTCACCTCCGACGAAGCGGCCCGCAAACTGGAATCCGTGCTGGAAGAGAAATACTTCAAGGACGCGAACGTCGGCATATCCGTCGCCAATTTCGTGGAGGGCGACGTGTTGATGACCGGCGCCATCCGCACGCCCGGCAGCTTGCCTTTCCGGGGGGATTCGATCTTGACCCTGATGGAGGCCATTTCCCGGAGCGGAGGGCTGGCGGACAACGCCGCCGGCGACCGCGTGCGCATCCTGCGCTGGGTGCCGGGCGGCAGCATGGAGCGGCAGAGCATCGAGGTGAACGTCCAGGCGATGTTGGACACCTTGGATTTCTCGAAAGACCAGTATCTGCGGCCGCGCGACATCGTCATCGTGCCGTCCCGGGGCAAAGAGGAAGGCCGCGACGAATTCCTGGCGCTGGGCGAAGTGGGTTCGCCGGGCTTCAAGCCCTATACGGAGGGCCAGGACGTCATCAAGACGGTGACGCTGGTCGGAGGTCTGACCCAATTTGCGGATTGGAGCGGCGCGCGCATCCTGCGCCCGCGAACCGGCGGCGATTACGCGCTGGTTCCGCTGGATCTCCAGCGTCTGTTCGGCGCGGCGGACATGAGCATGAATCTGCCGCTGCAAAAGGGCGACATCTTCTTCGTTCCCTCGTCCGCCACCCAGGTCCGCGAACAGGTGTATCTGCTGGGCGAGGTCAATAAGCCCGGGGCGGTGTCGCTGCGGTCCGGCCCCAATGCAACGGTGGCGCGGCTGATCCTGGAGCAGGGCGGCATGACGCAGTTCGCCAACCCCGGCAAGGTCCAGATCCAGCGGACGGCGCCGGACGGGAGCAAAAAAACCATGTTGACGGATGTCGGCCGCATCTTGAAAGAAGGGGCGTTCGAAGAAGACGTTCCCCTGCAGGATGGCGACGTGGTGATTGTTCCGGAAAAAGGACTGCTGGGGCTTTGATATGCGCGACATGATACAACGACCGGAATCGATCGCGGCGCCGCATCCGGCGGAGGCCGGAGGGCCGCTGGGAACCGCCAAGGGGTTGGACCTCCGGAAATACTTCTACATGATCGCGAAGCGCCTGTGGCTGCTTTTGTTCTGCTTCATGACCTCCGTCGTGATCATGCTGGTGATGATGGCCCGCCAAGTGCCGGAATATCAGTCGACGGCCAAATTGCAGCTGACGCGTTCGGCCGGACTTCCCGCCAGCCTGCAGCCGCGGGAAGTCGAAGCCATCGCGGGGGATTACATCACGACGCAGTGCAACGTGATCCGCAGCCGCGACGTGGTCCGGCGCGCCAGGGAAAAGCTGACCCTCACGCCCCAGGAGTTCGGCGAAAAGTTCATCGGAATGTCGGTGAATCCCGTTTGGCAAACCGCCATTCTCGCCATCAGCGTGACCGGGTTGGATCCGGCCTTTTGCGCCGATTATGCGAATGCGCTGGCCGATGCCTATATCGAATACAAGGCCGAGGAACGGAGCGGCAGTTCCCAAAGCACGGGAGAAAACCTGTCCCGCCAAGCTGGCGATCTCCTGGAGAAAATCACGGCGATGGAAGGCGAACTTCTGGCCTTCGTGCGCGAAAACAGCGTGGTGGGCATCCAGGAACGAGGCAACGTCGCCGCGAATTTGCTGGCCAATTTGTCTCGGCAGTCCGCCGAATACCGGACGCAACGCATGCTGCTGGAGGCCCAGCAGCCGCTGTTGACCCAGGCCTCGGATGAAGTCGTCCTGGCCACGCTGGAATACGGCTTGCCCGCCCCCTCCGTTTCGCTTGCCGCCAAGGCAACCGGAGAGGGCGAAATGTTGGAGGAAGGCGCCGAAAGCCTGCTCGAACATGGGGTGGTGGCTCCACCGAGCTGGGACTCGCTCAAGCGTGAAAATGCGCTGCTCGAGGCCCAGTTGATCGCCTATCGGAAGAAATACAAGGACGAACATCCGCTGATCCAGGACACGCAGATCAAGTTGCAGCAAAACGAGGATGCCCTCAAGGTGGAAATCCAGTTTGCCCTGAAACAGTACTACTCCCAGCTGGAAGCGTTGAACATCAAGGAAAAGGCGGCCCGCCAGGTGGAGCAAGAGTGGGAGGAGCAGGCGCTGGAAATCGACCGCAAGCAGAAAGAATACGAAGGACTGCAGCGCAATCTGACGCGCTTGCAAGGGCTCTACGATCTGATTTTCAACCGCCTGCAGGAAATCGACATCTCGGCCGGCATCCAGCTGGAATCGGTCCGGATCCTGGAACGCGCCATCGTGCCGGGCGGTCCGTTGAAACCCCGGAACCTGCAAAGCCTCTTCTTGGCGGCGCTGATTGGCTTGGCGATCGGCATCGGCTTGATTTTCGTCCTGGAATTCATGGATGACTCCATCCGCTATCCGGAAGAAGTCGTCCGCAGCCTGGATATGACTTTCCTGGGATTGGTCCCGACCGCTCATTGGAAGCAAGCCGACGATGCCTCCTATTGGCTGGGCAACGTGGATTCTTCCAGCGGGTTCGCCGAGGCCTATCGCAATATCCGGTCTGCCCTGCTGTTGAATCCTTCCGGCAAGCCGTTCCGGACGTTGACGGTCATCTCGGCGGTTCCGAAAGAAGGCAAGACGACGACCAGCGCGAATCTGGCCACCAGCTTTGCGCAGACGGGCCACAAGGTCTTGATCGTGGATGCCGACTTGCATCGCGGCGGGATCCATCGCTTCTTCGGGCTCCAGGCCGGCCGCGGCTTGACCGAAATCCTGACGGGACGATCGACGCTGGATCAGGTGGTCCAACATACGGCCGTGGCCGGGCTGGATCTGATCGGGACCGGCGCGTTTCCCGATAATCCGGCCGAACTGGTTCTCCGGCGGGAAATGAAGGAGTTCCTGGCCCACGCGTCGGAGCTTTACGATCTGGTTGTCCTGGACGCCCCGCCGATCCTGGCCGTGTCCGAATCCACGGTGATCGCTTCCCAGACGGACGGCGTCCTGCTGGTGGTGTGGGGCGGCCGGACGTCGCGCAAGCTGGTCGTCGCGGCGGTGCGCCAGCTGCTCTCGCGCGGTGCCAACCTGCTCGGTTTCGTCCTGAACAACCTGGACTTGGCCCGCATGGGCAACTACGGGGCTTCGGGCTATTATCACTATTACGGCTACGATTATCGGTATGAGGAGGACGTGCCTCCTGGATTCTCCGGGTCGGGAAAACCGACGGGCTGAGCCGCGGGATCGCGGCGAGGAGTCGAAACGCAGTGGTTGTCATTTTCCATCGCGGGTTGCAGGTTTCCAGCCGCCACCTGTTTTTGACCTTGGGCGACTGGACGATCATCGTGTTGGCCCAGTTGGCGGCCGTTTTCCTGCGCCTGGGGTTCGAGATCGGGCAAGAATATCTGCTGGACAACTGGGGGTCGCTGGCGGGAGCCGTCTTGGTCTACATGCTGGTGTTCTATGCCGGCGGCATGTATGAACCGCCGACCCGCAGCCGCCGAGTGGATTTCGATTTTCTGCCCTTGGTGGTGACGAGCATCGCCGCCGGCATCACGGGCCTGGTGCTCTATGCCCGGCCGCAGATGATCATCGGCCGCGGCATCTGGGCCATTTCCTCCGTCTTGATCCTGCTGTTGGCCTACGCCTTGCGTCGGCTGTTCATGTCGTTGGTCCGCCGGGGGTTTTTCCTGAAGCGGGCGATGGTGCTGTGCGACCATCCCGACCGCGCCGCCGATCTGCTGCGCCTGCTGAAGGAAAACCCCTCCTCGCTGTACAGCGTGGCCGGCCTGGCGATTTGCGGAGCCGTTCCGACATCGGCCTACGCCGGGTCCGTCCCCGTTCTCGGTTCGGCCGATGATCTGGGGCAGCTGGTCGCCGCGAACGACATTTCCGTCCTCTTGCTGTCCGTGTCGCCCATGCGCAGCCACGAGCTGCTGTCCCGCTTGCGTCCCTTGCGCTATGCCGGCGTGGAAATCATGGACTACGTCTCCCTGTCGGAGGAGCTGGCGCAGGAAATCCCGCTGGCCCACATCAACGACGAATGGCTGATGACCGTCGCGCTGAACAGCTCCGTGATGCAAATCCGGAAAATCAAGCGCGCCACGGACATCATGGTGTCGGCGCTCGGCCTGGTGCTCGGCATCCCGCTCATCCTGGTTTCCGGCTTCCTGATCAAGCTGACTTCGCCCGGCGCCATCGTCTACCGGCAGACCCGCGTGGGCATGGGCGGCACCCCCTACGTCCTCTACAAGCTGCGCACCATGCGCAGCGACGCGGAGGCCGGCGGCGCGGTCTGGGCGAGCAAGAAAGATGCCCGCGTGACCCGCGTCGGCTATTATCTCCGCAAATGGCGCCTCGACGAGCTCCCGCAGCTGTTCAACATCTTGCGAGGGGAGATGAGCTTGGTCGGTCCGCGTCCCGAACGGCCCGAATTCACCGAGAAGCTCGCCGAATTCATCCCGTTCTACGCCGAACGCCATCTGGTCCAACCCGGCCTCACCGGCTGGGCGCAGGTCCGCTATCCCTACGCCGCCAGCTTCGAAGCCGCCGCCCGCAAGCTGCAGTTCGACCTCTACTACGTCAAGAACATGAGCTTCCTGCTGGACATCTCGATCCTGCTGCGCACGTTCAAGACCATCCTGATCGGGTTGCGCCACGAGGACGACAGTTTCCTGCCGATGCCCGACAAGCTCGAGGAATTGCTGGAAAGCGCCGGCACGCCGGAGGCGGCCCCGAAACCCAACGGAGACACCCCATGAGCATTGCGCACGAATTCGATTACGCCAAGCCCGCCAGTCTGAAAGAGGCGCTGGCCTTGCTGGCCCGACCGATTCCCGGCGGCGCCGTGCCCCTCGCGGGCGGCACCGATCTGGTCGCGTGGCTGCGCGACGGCGCCGTCAGCCCCGGCCGCTTGGTGGACGTCAAAGGCCTGGCCGAGCTGCGCGGCATCCGTCTCAAAGGCGGCCAGCTGTGGATTGGTTCGAACGCGACGTTCGCGGAAATCATCGAGTCGCCGCTGGTGAAGAAACACGCCCCGGTGCTCGTCGAATCGTCGGGTCTGGTCGCATCCGTCGGCGTGCGCAACCGCGCGACGATCGGCGGCAACGTCTGCTCGGCCGTGCCGTGCTGCGACAGCGGGCCGACCCTGCTCATCCACGAAGCCGTCGTCCACGTGGCGACGGCGCGCGGCACGAAGCGCATTCCGATGAAGCAATGGTTCCTCGGCCCGCGCCGCACCGCGCTGGCCAAGGGTAGCATCGTGCTGGGCTTCAGCCTTCCGCTGGCGAAGCACGCCGCCGCCTTCGCCAAGCTCAAGCGCTACCGCGGCGAAGATCTCGCCCAGGCCAGCGTGGCCGTGCGCGTGGATGCCCAGGGCGCCTGGCGCGTGGCCTACGGCTCCGTCGCCCCCACGCCCATCCGCGGCCCCAAGGTCGAGCGCCTGCTCAAGGGCGTCAAGAAACCCGACGCCGCGCTGCTGAAGAAAGCCGCCGTCCTGGCCGAGGCCGAAGTGGCGCCCATCACCGATATCCGCAGCTCCGACGTCTATCGCCGCCTCATGGTCGGCGTCATGCTCAAGCGCGCCGTCAAGCTGGCCGCCGCGCGCCTCGCGGGCCGCGGCCCGGACTACGGCATCAACGTCATGGAGGAGGACGCGCAATGAAGGACATCGCCATCCGCTTGAACGGGGAGGTTCGCCGCGTGGCGGTCGCCCCCAACGAAACCCTCCTCGACGTCCTGCGCGGCAAGCTCGGCGTCAAGACGCCCAAGGAAGGCTGCGGCCGCGGCGATTGCGGCGCCTGCAC
>CAZECJ010000097.1:0-10076 GCA_964510645.1 uncultured Verrucomicrobiota bacterium
GGCTTCGAGGGTGGGGTTGCCGCGGGAATCGAGGATTTCGCGGGCGTGGATGGATTGGATGTGGAACATGCGTTTTCTCCTGTTTGTTGAAACCATTTCCTGTCCGCCCGGCTGGGCGGGCGACAAGAAAACAACCTACACCGGGCGGGGAAAATCGCAAATGAAATGGTCAAGGAGCCGGAAGCATATCCACGAGTTTTCGGGCTTCCATGGCCGTCAACACGCGGTAGGCCGGGTGGCGCGCCTGCTCGTATTCGGGGCTGTGGTGGAGGGCGGGATAACCTTGGGCGCGCATCTCGCGGTCGAGGCGCCGCCAGTCGGAGTAGGTCAGATGTCCCTGCGGATTCTGTTTCAACGCGCGTCCGAGGGCTTTCCAGGCGGCGCGGAAGCGGGCGGGGGAGGCGTCGAAGGATTCGGCGCTGGCGAGGAAGGCGGCGAGGAGGGGTTCGGGGGCGCCGCCTTGGGCGCGGTAGGGGCGGAGGTTCAGGCGGCCGATGCGGCCATCGGCGGCGAGCGGAACCCAGAGCGGTTCGTCCGGCTGCGGCGGGCCGAGGGTGGCCCATTCGTTTTCGAGCCACTTGCGGACGGCGAATCCGTCGGCAACGGCGTGTTCGCCGCCGCGCGTGGCGTGGACGAGCCACTTGTAGGCGTCGGCGACGCGCACCTCGGGCTCGGCGCGGGCCTGCGCGAGGAAGAATGCCGCGTCGGGATCGGGCGCGGAGGAGCACGAGACGAGGAGCAGCGGGACCAGCCACGGAAATTTCATGGGGCTAACGTAGGGCGTGGGCGGAGCCGGCGTCAAATATTTCTTGAAAACAACGCCTTCCCGTGCGATTATTACGATCATGAATATTCGTAATAACGACGAAACGGCCGGCGCGGCGCGCCTGAGCCTGTCGCTGCCGAACGGCCTGGCGGCGGAGCTGGACCGGCTGGTGGCGGAGAAGGGGGCGGCGAGCCGCTCGGCCCTGGTGGCGGACCTGGTGCGGGCCGAAGTGGTCGAGCACCGGTCGCGGCGCGGCAAGCAGGAGATCGCCGGGACGATCACGCTGGTCTACGACCACCACGCGCGCAACCTGCAGGCCAAGCTGACGGATCTCCAGCACGGCGCGGAGGGCCTGATCGTGTCGGTGATGCACGTGCACCTGAGCCACCACGACTGCCTGGAAACGCTAGTGGTGCGGGGCCCGGCGGACAAGGTGCGGACCCTGGCGGACCAATTGGCGGCCGTGCGCGGCGTGAAGCACGGCAAATTGACGATTACGACAACGGATCACAAGGAATGAGCATGAAGAAAATCGGAATGATGGCAGGCCTGCTGGCGCTGGGTGCGGCGGCGGCGTTTGGACAGACAGCGGTGTCGCACTGGGACCTTCAATCGGTGACGTCGACGGGCACGAGCGCCTGGGTGGAGACATTTCCGTTCACGATTCAGGGCGTGATCGTGAACGATCCGGAGGAGATGCTGCCCGTGGCCTACAATCCGGACGCCACGGGCACGTCGAACGGCGGGCAGTACCAGATGTTCATCCAGGCGGTGGCGGCGGGCGATCGGGGCGGGACGGCGATCTACATGGCGCAAATGAGCTACATCGCCGGAAATAACTACGACGAGGCGGGGTGGAACAGTGAAATGCAACGCGTGAGGTACGACGGAAACGGACGCAAGTACCGCAAGGGTGACCTGGTGGAGGTGACGGCGCGGAAGTCGCTCTTCTACAACGGCAAGCGCAACGTCAACGAAGCGCACCGCACCCTGGAAGAAAACAATTTCGACGTGGTCCTGGTGCGGCCGAACACCGTGCTGCCTCAGGCCGAGGCGATCACGCTGGCGGACCTGAAGAACGCGGACAACAGCGCGATCTTCGACGCGACGCGAACGACGGGCGGGGAACACTATCAAGGGATGCGGGTGCGCATCGACGGAATCCGGCTCGCGACGACGAACGGGTGGGGCCAGAGCGCATGGGCCAACCGGATTTGCACGGCGGCCGACGACACGGGCCGAACGCTGACGCTGCGGATGCCGCTGACGGACCTGGGGCCGGCGCCGGCGACATCGACTTGGTTTTCCGCGACGGGGATCATGAACCAGGAAGGCGGCAACACCAACGGCTACGAGCTGTTCGTGCAGGAAATCGGGCCGGAACTGGCCATTGGCAAGAGCGCTTCGGGCACCGCGGCCGTGAATTTCGCCGCGGACTACGAAGGCTACGTGCTGGAGTATTCGGATGACGGGCTGAATACCTGGACGAATCTGGATGCGACGCCTGTGAAGGTGATCGCGATCGAAGACGCCGCGGCGGCGACGAACCGCATGTATCGCCTGAGAAAGGTCGATTGAAGCCCGCCTTTTCATTGATCGAGCTGCTGGCTTGCCAGCCGAAGCCTTGGCGAAGGCAGGCTCGAGCGGCATTCTCGCTGATCGAGCTGCTGGTGGCGGTGGCGGTGCTGGCCTTGCTGGCCGCGCTGGCGGCGCCGCCGCTGCTGGCGTCGATCGAACGCGGGCGGGTGGCGCGGGTGGCGGTGGATCTGCAAACCGCGGAAGTCGCGCTGGAGGCGTACCGCACGGACCACGGGCGCTATCCGCCGATGGTGGTGTCGTGCATGGCGGTGGACCAGCAGGAGGTGATGCAACTGCCGCAGGAACTGGCGGATGGCGGCTACTTGCCGAAGAACACGCGCACGAAGACCTCGACGCTGCTGGAGGATCCGTTCCGGCCGGGGCATACCTATAAATATGCCGCGCCGGAGAATTACTGGATGAACGGTTCGAAACAGGACGACCGCTATCCGGTCTGGGTGCCCAGCGATTTCCCGTCGTGTCAGGAGGGCGGGGGGCGGTATGACGACACGAAGAATTCGCCGCTGGCGTGGGCGGTGTGGAGTCTGGGGCCGCGGCCGCAGAAAGGGAAGGCGCTGAACGACAAGGCGCCGACGGCGGGTTTTACGTGGTATCGGGGTCTTGGAGACCACGGAGTGATTGCGCGGTACAAACAGCGCGATGGCGCGACATGGACGACCCTGAGATAGCCGAAAGGAAACGACGATGAGCGAGACGATGGTTGTGACGGGAAACGGGATGGGTGGATTGACCTTGCCAACGCTGCGGCTGCGGGCGGTTTCGGCGCAGATGATCTTGCTGTTGGGCGCGGCGTTCGTGCTGCCGGCCTTGGCTCATTGGGCGCATGTGCCGGTCCGCGCGTGGCTGCCGATGCATTGGCCGGTCATTCTTGCGGGGCTTTGTTATGGATGGAGGTCGGGCGCGCTCATCGGCTTGGCGGCGCCGGGCGTCAGCTTCCTGTTGTCCGGCATGCCGCCGCCGGCGATGTTGCCGGCGATGACGGCGGAACTGGCCGCCTATGGATTCTGCGCGGGATTTTTTCGCGAACAACTGCGCTGGAACTTGTTCGTGTCCGCCGCCGGCGCCCTTATCGGGGGGCGGTTCGTGTTCGTGGGGATCGGCTTGTCGACGAGCGCCATCGCGGGGCCGTTGCCGGGGTATCTCCGGGCGGCGCTGTTGCCGGGACTCCCGGCGGCGCTCGGGCAGTTGCTTCTGTTGCCGATCGTGGCGGGCGGCTGGGTGCGCCGCGAAAACCGACGCTGACGGAGCGACGTTCAGGGAGGATGCATGCGGGTGTTCGTGCCGCACCCGTTTTCCTATCTACATAAAAACCTGTGCATAGTTAATTAACTATGCACAGGAAAACGAGCCACGATTCCCCGCCAGGAGGGGGGGCGGTAACGGATCGGGGGCGCGCCGCGACTCCTAGGGCATGGCCCGATCAGGTCAGCAACTTGGCGAAGAGGCGCCGGAAGGTTTCGGTGGTTTGCGCGGCGACGTCGCCGGGCGTCGTTCCGCGCGCTTGCGCGAGGAATTGGGCGGCCAACGGGATGTAGGCGGGTTCGGAAAGCAGTTTGCCGTCTTCGCCGATCAGATGGGGGGCCGTGCCTTCGGGCAGGGTCGGCGGCAGGTCAGGGGCGTCGGATTCGAGCAGGAAATGGCCGGCCGGCACGCGCGCGGCGTTTTCGCGGGCGCGGGCGTTCTTGGGCCGGGTGAGGGTGCCGCCGAAGGAAATATGGACGTTCTTTTCCGCGAGCGCGGGCAGGGCGTCGGCGGGGCCGGAGTAGGCGTGGATCAGGAGCCCGGCGGGATGCGGCGGGGCGGCGAGCAGGATCTTCAACATGGGGTCCCAGGCGTCGCGGCAATGCAGGCTGGCGGGAAGGGCGAGTTCATAGGACAGGTCGAGCTGGGCTCGGAAGACAGCTTCGCGGTCGGCGTCGAGGCCGTCGTCCAGGCGGGCGTCGAGGCCGATTTCGCCGATGCCAGCCGGCCGCGCAGCGAGGATTTCGCGGAGATCCCGCAGCCAGCGGGCGCTGCGGCCGCGGAGGAACCACGGATGGATGCCGAAGGAGACGATCACGCCGGGATGGGCGTCGGCGACGGCGCGGACGGCGGGCCAATCGGCTTCGCAGGTGGCAGCGACGTGGAGCCAGCCGACGCCGGCGGCGCGGGCGCGGGCGAACACCTGCGGCAGGTGCGCCGCGAGGCGCGGATCCTGCAAATGGCTGTGGGCGTCGGCCCAAACGAGATTTTGACTGTCCGGGGACATGGAGGGTGGTATGCTTTTCGGCCTATGGTGAAAGGCCGTTCCATTTCCGTCAACCTGCAAAAAGGCCGCGGGCTGGTTCTGGGCCTGATGCTGGCGCTGGGGGCGGCGGGTTGCGGCACGTTCAGCCAGTATCCGCTGGGGATGGAACAGACGACGCTGGGCTCGCTGCGGACGGGCCAGAAGACGGGCTACCAGAAGACCTTCCACAAGCGGACGAACGGGACGGCGCGCGTGCTGTTCGCGATGGAGATGGGCCGCGTGGCGCAGCTGGAGGGCGATTTCGCCGCCTCGCGCGCGGCGTTCGCGACGGCGACGGCGGCGATGGAAGACCAGGACAACCGGGCGACGGTGTCGGCGCGCGGAGCCGCGGCGCAGGGCGGCGCGGTGGTGGTGAACGACAAGGCGATTCCGTACCGCGCGCCGAGCTACGAGCGCACGCTGGTGCACCATTACCAGGCCTTGAACTATCTGGCCGCCGGCGACCTGACCGGCGCCGGCGTCGAAGTGCGCCGGGCCAGCCGCGAGCAGGAGGATGCGCTCCGGCGGCATGAACGGGAAGTCGCGAAGTCCAAGTCGAAAACGGAGAATGTTTCGCCGGACGACGAGCGCGACCCGAATCTGGGCGCGGTCTATGCCGGCCTCGACCAGCTGGCCGGATCGGTGAAGTCCTCGTTCCAGAACGCGGCGACGTTCTACGTGTCGTCGGTGATCTGGGAGATGCTGGGGGAAGCGAACGACGCGTACATCGACGTCAAGAAGGCGCTGGAGCTGGCGCCGGAGAACGTCTACCTGCAGATGGACGCGGTGCGGCTGGCCAAGCGGCTGGGGATGCGGGAAGATCTGGAGGATTACGAGCGGCGATTCCCGCGCGCGGCGAAAATGCCGGCGGCCGGAAGCGAATCCCTGGCGGGGAAGGCGCGGCTGGTGGTGGTCTACGAGGAGGGGCTCGCGCCGCAGAAGTCGGAAATTTCATTGGCCTATCCGCTGCCGTCGGCGGATGCGATCGGGGCGATCGCGCTGCCGACGTACGTGGAGGTGCCGCCGCCGCCGGTGCCCGTGCGCGTGGCGCTGGGCGGGCAGGCGCTCGCGAGCACGGCGCCGATCTGCAACGTGGGCGCGCTGGCGGCGCGGGCGCTGGCGGAGCAGATGCCGGGCATCTTGACGCGGCAGGTGGCCCGGGCGGTGACCAAGGCGGTGGCGGCCAAGGCGCTGTCTGACCAAGGGGGGCAGGGCGGCGATCTGGGCGGGCTGGCGATGTCGCTGTACAACGTTTTATCCGAGCAGGCCGACCTGCGGAGTTGGCTGACGCTGCCGGCGCACGTCCAGGTGCTGAGCGCCTGGGTGGAGCCCGGCACCGCGCGTGTCGAACTGGCCGCTCCCACGGGCGGAGCGCTGTGGTCGGGCGACGTAACCTTGCAGGCGGGCCGGACGACCCTTGTTCATGCCACCCGCATTGATTTGGCTGTATATTCGCACGTGATCGTGCAACCATGAGGATGGCAAACGAAGGAGCGCAAAGATGAACGGAACGTGGAAAATCATGGCTCTGGCGATGGCGATGGGCGCGGCGGCGGCCCAGGCCGCCCCGAAAGCGGCGTTGTTCGTGCAAAACCGGGCTGGCGCGCAATTGGAATCCCAGATCGACGTCTTCAATGATCTGGTGGGCGCGCGGCTGACGGAGGCCGGGTTCGAGGTGATCCGCTACCAGGATGCCCTGGATCGCTTCGTGGAATCGCGCGCCGCGGAATCGGAGCAGGCGCTCCGGCAAGGCGTGGAAGCGCTGCAAACGGCGAAGTCGGAGGGCACGGTGGGCGGACCGTCGCAGGAAACGTCGGCGCTGCGCGTCGCGCAGATGCTGGGCGCGGATTATTTGGTGTTCGCCTCGCTGGTCACGCTGGGCGAGAACAAGATGAACGTCCAGGCCTACGGCCTCACGCAGCAGCAGACCGTGACGACCTTGCGCGTGGCGCTGCGGGTGCTGGAGGGCGCCGGCGGCTCGCAGATCTACGGCGACGTGATCGCGGTGAGCGAAAAGGTCTTGCAGACTGCCAACCTGCAGATGGAGACGGGCGATCTGGTGAACACCCTGCTGGACCGCGGCGCGGTCGAGCTGGCCAGCCGCGTGGGCGACCGCCGCGCGAAGATCGAGGCGGCCCGCCCGGCGGAGCCGGCGCTGGCGAGCGTGAAGGTGACCACCCCGGAAAACGGCGCGGCGGTGGAAGTGGACGGCGTCGTGTTGGGTACCGCGCCCGGCACGTTCCAGATCCGTCCGGGCGTGCACGAAGTGCGCGTGACCCAGGAAGGCTACGCGACGTGGGAGAAGAGCGTGGCCTTCGCCGACGGCATGGAATTGAACGTGCCGATGGAACTGTCCGCGGCCGGGCTCGCGCGCAAGCGCGAACTGGAGGCGCAGGCCATCGCCCGCGAGCAGAGCGAAGCGGACGCCTTCGCCACGAAGACGGTGGCGGGCGGCGTCGGCCAGGCGGCCAGCAACACCTACATCCGCCTCGAAGGCATGCCCAGCGAGTCGCTGTCCCTCGGCGGCGAGAGCGGCGGCGCGGATGCGAATTTGATCAACGTGATCCAGCAGGAAACCAAGTAAGGAAGAGGAGGACGCGCATGAAGATGGAATGGCGACTTGGAATGGCGGCGCTGGCGCTGGCGCTGGCGGCGGGTTGTGCTTCGCCGAACACCTCGGGCATCACCGTGGGAGCGGAAACGGACGCGGACGGCAATCTGCAGCAGCTGCTGCAGGTCGACAACGCCAAGCTGGCCCGCCAGCTGCACGTGGACGACCTGGTCGTCGGCCAGACGAAAAACGGGCTGATGAAGGCCAGCGTGCAACTGACCTCGCGCCAGAACAAATCGATCGTGGCCCAGTCGAAATTCGCCTGGTTCGATGAAGGCGGCAACGAAATCGATCCCGACACCGATCCGTGGCGGCCGCTGGTCATCCACGGCAAGGAAACGCGGACGGTCCAGGGCGTGGCGCCCTCGGCCAGCGCGGCGTCGTTCAAGCTGCGCGTGCGCGCGGGCGAGAAAACCCGCTGGATCATCAAGTGAGGATTGTGTCGCGTGGCGACAGGGGCTATGAATATCGGAAGTGAAACCACGGTGGGCGGATCCGCCCCCAAGGAGAAGCAAATGAAAACGATCCTGAATCTGTTCGCGGCCGCGGCGCTCGCGGCGATGCTGGCGGGTTGCGCCACCACGGTTGAGTATGGCGACGCCACCTCGTCGAAGCCCATCAGCACGGGTTTCGGTTCGTCCGACCTGCAGCAAATCGCTGCGACGATGGTCGATTCGATGTTGATGGATGAAGTGCTCCAGGACATTTCGGCGGACGGCCCGCCGCTGCTGGTCGTGGACAAGGTCAAGAATAAGACGATGCAGCACATCGACACGGAATCGGTCACCGACAGCATCCGCACGAAGTTGATCCGGTCCCGCAAGTTCAGCTTCCAGGACCGGACGACGGAAGCGGCGCTGAGCGAGGAACTGGCCTATCAGCAGGCGGCGGCCACGGATCCCATCCCCGCCGGCCAGCAAGATGCGCCACGCTACATGCTGACCTCCAACCTCACGGAAATCGAGCAGGAACAGGGCCGCCTCAAAGACGTGTACTACAAGTTCACGATGAGCCTGCGGGATCTGAAGTCCGGCCGGCTGATCTGGGCGGACGAGAAGGAAATCCGCAAGCAAAAGACCCGTTCGATCTTTGGAGGCTGATATGAAAAAGACGTTGGTGGCGTTTTCCTTGGCCGCTCTGCTGGCGGCTCCGGCGTGGGCGTTCGACATGGCCGTGACCCCGCTGCAGATCGGCCTCGGCGGCGAAAAGGTGCAGCTCTTTTCTCCGGAAACCCGGGTGATGGGGCTGCGCCTGAACACGGTGTTCAGCGAAAACCGCGACGTGATGGGCCTCGATGTCGGGTTCTTCAGCCTGTCCGACCGGACGACGGCCATCCAGCTGAACCTGGTCAACTGGGTCGAGGCGGAATTCGTCGGCGTGAGCGCGGGCCTGTTCAGCACGATGGGCTCGGTGTCCGGTTTGCAGGCGGGCATCTTCAACACGGCGGAGCATGACCTGAACGGCTTCCAGGTCGGGGTTTTCAACTCCGCGGACGACGTGTCGGGCTTCCAGGTCGGGTTGGTCAACCGCACGGTCTCGTTGCGCGGCATCCAGGTCGGGCTGGTGAACATCGTCGAAGCCGGCCCCGTGACGTTCTTTCCGATCGTCAACGCGGCGTTCTAGGACGGAACCTCAAGGAGCAAGGCATGGCAAGGATACGTGGCAGGTGGTGGGCCGTTGTCGGCCTGGCGTGCGTCTGGGCGGCGGGCGGGGCGTGGGCGGCGGAAGCGGAAAAGGCTCCGGCCGCCATCCTGAAGCATGCCGTGGTCTGTCCGCCGTTCAAGGGCGATGCGGCCATCGCGTCGATCTATCACGCGGAAATAACGAAGATGCTCAAGGCTGCGCCGACCATCGAATATTTCGAAGGTGCGCGCCGGTTGCCGGCCTTTTCCTATCGGATCAACGGGTCGATCGTGACGAACGAGGACGGCCAGTTGTTCGTGATGGTGACGCTGGTGGACGAGGCGCGGAAGGAACAGATCGCCTCCCACGTCGCTTTGGCCTCGCTCGACCCGGCGCTCATTGCCGGGTGGAGCCGGACGATCCAGGCCGACATCGATCGCCGTGCGGCCAAATTGCCGTTCGAATGCCGCATCACCCGCCAGCAGGGCCAGGAGTCGATTTCGCTGGACCGCGGGTTGGCTTCGGGCTTGGAACCGGGCATGGTGTTCTATGTCTCGGTGGATGAAGAACCGCTGCTGTCGCCGGTCACCGGAGAGGTCATTGGGCGGGATTCGCCCCGCGCGGCCGGCCAGATCCAGATCTTCCGCGTGATGGAAGACGCCGCCTATGCGCGGCCCACGCTGGACACCAAACTTCCGCGATTCACCAAGCTCTACGCGCGCAGTTTCTGAGCGGAGAGCGGTTGGCGGCCATCGGGGTTCAGGCGAAGAGCCTGAACCCCGTTTTCGTTGGGGGCCGGATCAATCTTCCGCATCGATGCGGAGATGGTCCATGATGAACTGGCGCCGTTCGGGGGTGTTGCGGCCCATGTAGAAGCGCAGCAGGTGGGGAATCTTGTGCTCGTGCGCGACCTGGACGGGGGTCAGGCGCATCTGGGGGCCGATGAAATTCTTGAACTCGCCGGGCGAGATTTCGCCGAGGCCCTTGAAGCGGGTCACTTCGGCGCCGCGCAGCCCGGAAACGGCCGCGTCGCGCTCCGCTTCGGAGTAGCAGTAGCGGGTTTCCTTCTTGTTGCGCACGCGGAAGAGGGGGGTTTCGAGGATGAAGAGATGGCCGGCCAGCACCAGCGGCTCGAAGAAGCGCAGGAAAAAGGTCAGCAGCAGGTTGCGGATGTGCAGGCCGTCGACGTCGGCGTCGGTGGCCATGATGAC
>CAZECJ010000098.1:0-9888 GCA_964510645.1 uncultured Verrucomicrobiota bacterium
AGATGCCGCCGGTTGGTTTGCTTCATGCGGCTATGAGATTATTTAATACGCTCTATTACAACGCCTCCAGCGGACTCGATCTCGGCTTCGACGCCGAATTCCGCACCGGTCTGGAACTCGCCAAACGCTTTCGCAACGGCCATCGCCTCGGCATTTCCCTCGCCCATCTTTCCAACGGATCGCTCAGCGAGAAGAACCCCGGCACCGAAACCTTCGGCGTCTCCTACTCCATCCCCCTCGATTTCCTGTTCCGCCGCGCCGCCGCCGTTTCCGTTACGGAACGGGCGGAATGAGTCTCCGCCTTTGCCTCGCCGCCCCGCTTGGGGTATAGTGGCCTTCCAACGTGATTTTCTTCTTCCAGATTCTCTGCGTCCTCGGCCTCGTCGCCTGCGGCTTCTTCGCGCGGCGGCGCGGCCTGCTGTCCGCGCACGGCACCAACGACCTCGCCCACGTTGCCCTGTCCATCGTCTATCCCGCGCTCATCTTCATCTCGATCACGGAGCTCTCGTTCGCCGACCTGCGCGCGAACCTGACCCTGCCGCTCCTCGTCATGGCCATCGCCCTGATCGGGTTCGGCCTCGGCCTGCTGGCCGTCCGCTTCCTCGGCCGCGTCGCTCCCGAAACCGCCCGCGCCTTCCTCTTCCACTGCCTCATCAACAACTACTCGTTCCTGCCTCTGCCCCTCGTCCTCTTCCGCTACGGCGACGCCGGCGTGGCCCTGCTCGTCTTTTCCTCCGTCGGCTACGAACTCCTGCTGTGGTCGCTCGGCGTCATGCTCTTCGCCCGCGCGGAGCGCAAGCGCGACCGCCTCAAATCCCTCTTCAGCCCGCCCTTCGTCGTCCTGCTGCTCAGCCTCGCCTTCGTCGCCGCCCGCGATCTGCTGCCTTGGCCGGAGCCGCCGGCGGGACTCGCCCTCGCCTGGCAAACGGTCCGGTCCGGCCTCCGCACCCTCGGCGCCGCCACCATCGCCCTCTCCATGCTCGTCGCCGGCAGCCGCTTCGCCATGCTGAAATTCGAAACCATCCTCGGCTGGCGCATCTGGTTCGTCTCCGCCATCCGCCTCGTCGCCGTCCCCCTCGTCATGATTCCCCTGCTCGGCCTGATCCCCATGGACCCCGTCGCCCGCGGCATCCTCTATATCGTTTCCGTCATGCCCTCCGCCATGGTCAGCGTCCTCTTCTCCGAACGCTACGGCGGCGACACCGACTTCATCGCCGGCGGCCTGCTCCTGACCCACCTCTGGGCGCTCGTCACCGTGCCCCTCTTCCTCGCCTGGGCATTCTAGCCCCCCAGCCTCGATTCCGCTCGCTTCCGAATCCGTTTGTCCGCGGGGAAAAATATCCCCTTGACGGATTCGGCCAGACTCAATATGTTCGGCTATCCAAACATTTGGAAGGACCATGGCGACGACCGAACCACATCTGAGCGAAAGCCTCGAGGATTACCTCGAGACCATCTTCCTGCTGATCCGCGAGCAGGCCGTCGCCCGCTCGCGCGACATCGCCGCGCGGCTGAACGTCAACAAGTCGTCCGTCACCGGCGCCCTCCAGGCCTTGGCCGAGCGCGCCCTCGTCAACTACGAGCCCTACGGCTACGTCACCCTCACCCCGGCGGGAGCCGCCGCCGCCCAAAAGGTGCTGCGCCGCCACGAAGCGCTCCGGGATTTCTTCGTCAAGGTCCTCTCCATCGACGCGGCCGAGGCCGACGCCAACGCCTGCCGGATGGAACACGCCATCTCCAAGCGCGTCGTCGAACGCCTCGTCGAATTCGCCGAGTTCGTCGAGACCTGCCCCCGCGCCGGCGCCAAGTGGATCCGCGGGTTCGGCTACCGCTGCCAGGAGGCCGCCGCCGCCCCGGACAAACAGTCTTGCGAGCGCTGCATCGCGCAGTGCCTGGAGGAAGTCAAAACCCAAGCAACCCAAGGAGCAACCCAGACCGTGAGCACGACCTTGAAAGAACTGAAACCCGGCGAAAAGGGCCGGATCGAGAAATTATCCGGCACCGGCGCCGTGGCGCGCCGGATCGCGGACATGGGCGTCACCAAAGGCAGCCTCGTGGAAGTGATCCGCGTCGCGCCGCTGGGCGATCCCATCGACGTGAAAATCAAAGGCTACCACCTCTCCCTGCGCAAGGAAGAAGCCGCCGGCATCGACGTGACCCGGCTGCCGGCCAAGTGAAACCCGGCATGCACGACCGTCTCCAGCGCCCCCTGAGCACCGTTTCCGCCGGCCATTCCGTGCGGCTGCGGCGCATCCAGGCCGGCCAGGAGCTGGAAGCGCGCCTCTCCGCCCTCGGGTTCGTGCCGGGCGCCGTCGTCAAAGTCCATCGCAACGGGTGCCACGGCCCTCTCGTCGTCCAGATCAAGGGCAGCCGCCTCATGCTGGGCCGGGGCATGGCGGACCAGATCGCGGTCGACTAGGCCGGTTTTTTATTTGCCCAAATAGTTAGGCCCAACGAACATTGTGATGTGAATCAAATTCCATGAAAGCGAGCGAAGCAAAAATGAAGAAACCCCTGGTCGTGGCCCTGGCCGGCAATCCCAATTCCGGCAAGACCACCCTGTTCAACCAAATGACCGGTTCCCGCCAGCACGTCGGCAACTATCCCGGCGTGACCGTCGAAAAGAAGGAAGGCACCTGCCGCCACGGCGGCGAAGAGATCCACGTGGTGGACCTGCCCGGCACCTACAGCCTGACCGCCTATTCGCAGGAAGAGCGGGTCGCGCGGAATTTCATCATCGAACAAAAACCCGACGTGGTCGTCGACGTGATCGATTCCTCCAACCTCGAGCGCAACCTCTATCTCGCCGTGCAGCTCATGGAACTGGGCGTGCCCGTCGTGCTCGCGTTCAACATGAGCGACGTCGCCCGGGCCCGCGGCTTCCAGTTCGACCTCGCCGAGATGTCCCGCCTGATCGGCGCGCCCATCGTCGAAACCGTCGGCAGCAAGGGCACGGGCCTTGACCGTCTCCTGGAGGTCGCCGTGGAAACCGCCCGGACCCAGGCCCCGCGGCCGCCCGCGATCCGCTACGGCTTCGATCTGGAACAGGCCATCGAACGCCTGCTGCCCAAACTGGAAGGCCAACTGCCCCGCGCCGACGCCCGCGAACGCCGCTGGACCGCCCTCAAGCTGCTCGAAAACGATGCCGAAGTCGCCCGGCGCGCCGCTTCCGCCGATATCCTCCGCCTCGTCAAGGTTGAACAAGAACGCCTCTCCGCATTGCTGGGCGATTCGCCGGAGATGCTGATCGCCGACGCCCGCTACGGCTTCATCTCCGGCGTCTGCCAAGAAACCGTCCGCTCGACGATCGAGGCGCGCCACACGGCGTCCGACCGCATCGACGAAATCGTCATCCACCGCGTCTGGGGCCTGCCGATCTTCCTAGGCCTCATGTACCTTGTCTTCTGGCTCACGTTCACCGTCGGCACCCCGCCAATGGACTGGATCGACGGCCTCTTCGGCTGGCTGGGCGAAACGGTCGCCGGTTTCTGGCCGGCAGGCTCGGAAAGCCTCCTGCAGTCGCTGCTGGTCGACGGCGTCATCGCCGGCGTCGGCGGCGTGCTGATCTTTCTGCCGAACATCCTCCTGCTGTTCCTGGCGATCGCGATCCTCGAGGACTCGGGCTATTTGGCGCGGGCGGCGTTCATCATGGACCGGCTCATGCACAAAATCGGGCTGCACGGGAAGAGCTTCATCCCCATGCTCACCGGGTTCGGCTGCTCCATCCCCGCCATCATGGCCACGCGCACGCTCGAAAGCCGCCGCGATCGGCTGACGACGATGCTCGTCGTTCCGCTGGTGAGCTGCGGCGCCCGCCTGCCGATCTACGCGCTGATCATCCCCGCGTTCTTCCCGCAAGCGTGGCGCGCGCCCATGCTGTGGATCATCTACGTCTTCGGCATCGTCCTGGCCATCCTCTGCGCGAAGCTGCTGCGGGCCACCCTCTTCAAGGGCGAGTCCGTCCCGTTCGTGATGGAACTGCCGCCGTACCGGCTGCCGACGCTGAAAGGCATCTGGCTGCACATGTGGGAACGCGGCGGGGCCTATCTCAAGAAAGCCGGCACCGTCATTCTCGCGATCTCCGTCGTCCTCTGGGCGCTCACCAGCTTCCCCAAGCTCGGTTCTGTGGATGAATCCCTCTCCGCCGAGGATCAGCAGGCCGCGGAACTCGCGCATACCGTGGCCGGCCGCATCGGCCACGCCATGGAACCGCTCATCCGCCCCCTCGGCTTCGACTGGCGCATCGGCACCGCTATGGTCGGCGCCTTCGCCGCCAAGGAAGTCTTCGTGGCGCAACTGGGCATCGTCTACTCCGTCGGGGAAGCCGACGAGGAATCCGAGCCCCTGCGCGAAAAACTCCGGCAGAACTACAGCCCCCTCGTGGGCCTGTGCATCATGCTCTTCATGCTGATCTCCGCCCCCTGCATGGCGACCATCGCCGTCACGAAACGCGAAAGCAATTCCTGGGGCTGGGCCCTCTTCCAGTTGGTCGGCCTCACCGCGCTGGCCTACGTCGTCACCCTCGTCGTCTACCAACTGGGAACCCTGCTGGGCATCGGCGTCTGAGCCCGGCTCCGAATCTGAACCCATAACAACTCAACCAACGAAAGCGATGATGATGAAAAATTGGAATGGAATCCTGCTGGCCACCCTGGTGATCGGCGCGGGCGCGGCCCGCGCGGAAGAATGGGAAGGCCTCCAACTGGCCCCCGGCGTCGGCCTCGGCGTCGTGGTCGAAGTCGAAGCAGCCTTTGAAAAAATCGGCGACGATGACCATACGGACGTTTCCGTGGCGTCCTTCGAGGTTGGCCTCGACGCCGAGCCGATGGAAGGCGTGCGCGGCGAGGCCGCGCTGCTGTGGGAAGAAGGCGAGTCCGATTCGCTGGACGTGGATTCCGCGTTCATCGAACTGGGCGGAACCGAAACTCTGCCCGTCGCCGTTTCGGCCGGCCGCCTGTACCTGCCCTTCGGCGCGTTCAACGGCCTCCTGGTCAGCGATCCGCTCACCTTGGAACTGGGCGAAACGCGCGAGACGGCCGTGGCCCTCTCCGGCGAATGGAACGGCTTCACCGCCTGGGCCGGCGCCTTCGCCGGCGAACGCGACGACGCCGAAGACGTCGAAAACGCCGCCGCCACCCTGGGATGGACCCCGGTGGAAGGCCTGACCCTCGGCGTCTCCGCCTTGTCCGACCTGGGCGAAGGCGGCGGCTACGTGGACGACCTCAACGTCGTCCTTGCCAACGAAGGCTCCGCCGACAAGGCGCTCGGGGTCAGCGCCTTTCTCCTTCTCGAACGCGGCGCCTGGTCGCTGGCCGCCGAATATCTCGGCGCGGCCGAAGACCTGGAATGGACCGACGCGGAAGGCGAAACGACCGCCGTCCAACCCCAGACCTGGCACGTGGACGCGGCCTATGCCTTCAACGACGTCTGGAGCGCGGCCGTCCGCTACGAGGGCTCCAAGGAATTCAAGGCCGACGAAATGCCTGAACACCAAGGCGGCGCGGCGGTGTTCTGCCAGCTGAACGCCTTCGCCGTCCTCGGCGCGGAATATCTGTACGGCACCTTCGAGGACGAAGAAGCCGACGACCGCCACCTCGCCACCCTCCAGCTCGCGCTGGAATTCTAGCTCCGCCGCAGATCTCGGCGGTTGCTGCGGCCAGCGCGCCCGCGCCGGCCATTTTCAGAAGAACCGGTTGCGGCCTCCGGGCGGTCGTGATAGTCTTATGGGCATATGGCCAAATGGTTGAACAGTCTGGCGGCCGCGCTCTTCGCTTGGGCGCTGGTGTTCGCTCCGGCCATCCATCGGCTGGCGGGGCATGCCGGCCAGCCGTGCGCCGCGTGTTCGCGCGCGGCGCATGCGGGCTGCGGGGAACATGGACACGACCATCATCCGCCGCCGGTCCCGCACGACGCGGCGCATTGCGCGATTTGCCAGTTGGCCGCCACGCCGGCGCTGGCGACCGCCTTGGTCGTTGTCTTGGTTCCGGACCCCGCGCCCCTGCCGCGGCCTGAATTTTCGTTCCTTGCGCCCGCGGTTCCCGCGGCGCGCCGGCTGCCGTTCTCCTGCGGCCCGCCGGCCTGATCCCTCCTTTCCCTTGTTTTCACCCGCGCCGTCCCGACGGCGGCCGGGCGGTCGTTCATCTATTCATTTTCAACTTCAGGAGATTCCCATGTTTTCCAAGCGTTTTTGGCTCGGGCTGCCGCTGGTGGCCGCCCTGTTCGTCGCGCCCGCCCAGGCGCAGGAAACGGCGGCGACCGCGGCCGACGTTCCCGATCCGTTCCTCAACCTCAAGGCCTTCAATCCGGACATCTCGGCCATCGTGGACATGTTCTACTATGACGAAAACTCGGACGAAGGCATGGGCCACGTCGCCGGCGAGATCGCCGGCTTTGGCCATGCCCACGCCGAGGCCGAAGGCGAAGAGCACCACCACCATGCCGCGGACAAGGGCTTCAACCTCCGCCATCTGGAACTGCAGTTCTCGGGGACGGTGGATCCGTACTTCAAGGCCACGGCCATCGCCGCCATCGATCTCGACGACGCGGAAATGGAAGTGGCCGAGATCGAAACCACGTGCCTGCCCTTCGGCCTGAAGGTCAAAGGCGGCAAGTTCTTCAGCGATTTCGGCTACCTCAACGCCCAGCATTCCCATGAATGGGATTTCGTAGACCAACCGCTGATCTATCAGCTCGCGCTGGGCGCCCACGGCCTCAACGACAAGGGCGTGCAGGTGTCGTGGCTGGCGCCGACGCCGTTCTATCTGCTGGCCGGCGCGGAAGCCTTCCAGGGCGACAACGAGCAGGCCTTCGCCTATATCGGCGACGGCGAACTGCCCGAGGACGACGGTCCGCGCGTCGGCGTGGGCTGGCTGAAGGTCGGTCCCAACCTCCCCGGCAACCACGGCCTGCAGTTCGGCGCGTTCGCGGCCACCGGCACACACCAGGAGGAGCACGACGGAGACGGCGACGGCGAATCCGACCATTGGCTCGACGGCGACACGTCGTTCTGGGGCGCGGACGCCGTCTACAAGTACAACGCCTCGCAGCCCTACGGCCAGGGCGACGTCGCCGTGCAGGCCGAATATTTCAGCCGCAAGAAGGACCTCGACCTCGTCGCGCACGAACTCGCCCCGCACCTCGTCGGCAACCGCCGCGTGGACGAGCAGGACGGCTACTACGTGCAGGCAACCTACGGATTCCTGCCCCGCTGGCGCGCCGGGCTGCGCTGGGAACAGGTCGGCTTGACCAACGAATCGGAATTGCCCACCGGCGAAACCGAAGATTACGGCACCAGCGATCGCGCCAGCGCCATGCTCGACTTCACCCCGTCGCACTTCTCGCGCATCCGCCTGCAGGCCAGCCAGGGCTCCTACGAGACCGAGGAAGGCACGGAGGACGTGACCGAGATCTTCGTGCAGTGGATGGTGTCGCTGGGCGCGCACGGCGCGCACAAGTTCTAGGATCCGCAGGAAACCGATCATGCGCAACCTCCCGCGTTTCTGCGCGGTTCTGTCCCTGGCGCTGGCCTGCGCGGCCGGCGCCGGGGCCTCCGAACCCCTCCGCATCGTGGCTACCACCGCCGACATCGCGGACCTGGCCCGGCACGTCGCCGGCGACCGGGCCGTCGTGTCCTCCATCTGCACCGGCACCGAAGATCCCCATTACTTGACCGCCAAGCCCGGCTTCATCGCCCGCGCGCGGGCGGCGGACCTGTGGATCGCGGTCGGCCTCGAACTCGAGTCCGCCTGGGAACTCCCCGTCCTGAACGGCTCGCGCAACCGGAAGATCCAGCCGGGCACCGACGGCTATCTGGATCTTTCCCAGAGTGTCGAACTGCTGGACGTGCCGCAGGGCCCGCTCTCCCGGGCAATGGGCGACGTGCATCCCGGCGGCAATCCGCACTATTGGCTCGACCCGCTCAACGGCCGGCGCATGGCGGAGGCCATCGCCGAGCGGCTGGCGCGCCTGCGGCCCGATCTGGCCGACGAATTCTACGCCAACCTGGCCGAGTTTCGCGACGATCTGGACCGGCGCATGTTCGGCGCGGAAGCGCTGAAGGGCTCCAAGGCGGAAACGCTGTGGAAGCGCCACGCCCGGGGCGAGGAAATCGCCGGCGTCGGCGGCTGGGCGGCGCGCCTGGCGCCGTTGCGAGGAAGGGGCCTCGTCACCTACCACAAGAGCTGGATCTACTTCGCCAACCGCTTCGGTTTGCGCGTGGTCGGCGAACTGGAACCCAAGCCGGGCATTCCGCCGACGGCCGTGCATCTGGCGGATCTCGTCGCGACCATGCAGGCCGAACAGGTGGATCTGATCTTGCAGGAGCCCTTCTACAGCGCGAAGGCGGCCGAGCGCGTCTCCACCGCGACCGGCGCCCGCGTCGTCGTGGCCGCCAACTCCGTCGGCGGCCGCCCCGAAGCGACGGATTATCTTGCGTTGATGGACCGGATTGTGGCCGAATTGTCGAAATAGGAAGCCGAGATCATGAAGTATCGTTTGAGATTTTTGTTCGGATCGCTCGCGCTCGGCGCGACGGTCGCTTGCGCGGAACTGAACGTGCTGTGCACGACGTTTCCCATCCATCAAATCGCGCGCAACGTGGCGCAGGGCCGCGACGGCGTGGATCTGCAGCTGCTGCTGCCCGCCGGCATGGGCTGTCCCCACGACTACGCGCTCACGCCGCAGGACATGCGCAAGCTGTCCGCGGCGGACGTCCTCGTGGTCAACGGCCTGGGCCTGGAGGAATTCCTCGGCGCGCCCGTGCAGACGGCCAACCCCGACATCGAAACCGTCGACAGCTCGGCCGGTATCCAAGACCTGCTGGAGTACGCCCACGAGCATCACGAAGCCGAAGAAGAGCACGATCACGAGGCCGAGGCGGAGCATGATCACGACGAGCACGGGCACCACCACCAACACGCCGGGGTGAACCCGCATCTGTTCGCCAGTCCGCGCCAAGCCGCGCGGATCGCGCTGAACGTCGCGGGCGGACTGTCCAAGGCCGACCCGGAAGGCGCCGGCGTCTATTTCCGCAACGCCCGGGCGTACGCAGCGCGGATGAACGCCTTGGCGGACGAACTGGCGGCTCTCGGCCAGACGCTGAAGAACAACCGCATCGTCGAACCCCACGGCGTATTCGACTACCTGGCTCGGGACATGGGGCTGGAGATCGTCGCCGTGCTGCGCCCGCACGGCCAGGAGCCGTCCGCCTCGGAAATGCTGGAACTGGTCCGCGAGATCCGCGAAAAGCAGGCGGGCGTGATCTTCACCGAACCCCAGTATCCGGCCAAGGTCGGCGATGCGCTGGCCCGGGAGACCGGCCTGCCGACGGCCACGCTGGATCCCGTCGCCTCCGGTCCCGACGCGGCGCCGCTGGACTACTACGAAACCGCGATGCGCAATAACATGGAGGTCCTGGGTGCCACCCTCGGCGTCCATCCTTGACGCGCCCCGGAACGCGCCCCCAGACGTCGCCGCGACGTTTTCCAACGTCTCGGTGGCGTTCGAGGGCGTGTCCATCCTCGACGACGTGACCGCGTCCGTCCCGCGCGGCGGCTGCACCGCCATCGTCGGCCCGAACGGCGCCGGCAAGACCACGCTGCTGATGGCCCTGCTCGGGCAGGTGCCCTCCCGCGGCGACATCCACATCGGCCGCCTGCCGGACGGGCGCCTGCCGCGCATCGGCTACGTGCCCCAGCGCCTCCAGTTCGATCGCGGCCTGCCGCTGACGGCGGGCGATTTCCTCGTCATGGGGACGCAGCGCAGTCCCCTGTGGTGCGGCACCCGCGCCCGCCACCGCGACGCGGCGCGACGGCTCCTGCAGGCCGTGAAGGCGGAGCCGCTCGAACGGCGCCGCCTGGGCGCGCTCTCCGGCGGCGAACTCCAGCGCGT
>CAZECJ010000099.1:0-9873 GCA_964510645.1 uncultured Verrucomicrobiota bacterium
ATTCGCCGGAAGTGGTGCTGGCGGCCGTGGACCTGTGCGCATCCCAATTCAGCGAATCGGCCGCCCGGGCCCTGCTGGATCAATGGATGGCCTCCATGGGCGGCGCCCAGGCCGCCGCCGGAATGGCGCACAACCTCCTCCTCGAGGCCCGGCTGCCCTATGGCGGCGGATCCACCGCCTTGGACTTGATGATCGGCGTAAACGAGCCTTCGGCGATCTTCGTCGGACTGTACGAATTCGCGGTGAATTCTAAACTGCCCGACGCCATCCGGAGCGAGGCGCTGATCCGGCTGCGCGACCACGTGGAACCCGAGGCATATCGGGATTACATCCGCGAATGCGCCGACTTGGCTCGGCAAAACGGGGATGAGTGGGCGGTCCGTGCGGACCGCTTACTGGAACGGTTGGACGCTCCGGCGGAAAACGGAACTTTCATTGAAGCGGCGCTAGCCCGGCCCTATCCCGGAATGGTGGAAGATCTCGAATTGGATCTCCGGCATGCCATCCGGACGGGACGCGTTCAGTTGGATGCAGAAACTGCGGCCGTCTTCCAGGAAGCCCTCGCGACCTTGGATGAATCCTCCCTGTCGGGACCAGACGGAATCGCCTTGCGGCGCTTGCGCCGAGAAATCGACTTCCGGCATAACGGGCCGTAATCCCCCGCAAGATGCCCCCGCCTCCTCCCCGCCCACGTTTGCATCTCGTTAAATAATGTGCGCCCTTGCGGCGTGGGTTGTCATTTCCATTTCCTTTTGGGATAGTCGCGTTGTGCCGATGCATTCGACGCGCGGCGCGCATGAAATCTTTTTTGAAGAGAATCGGGTTGCTGGCGTTTTCCGTGCTGGTTCTGCTGCTCGGATTGGAAATTGCGTTGCGTTTTTTTTCTCTCGTTTCCACGGCGAATCCGGCCGCAGATCGAAGTCCGACGTTCTACCGACAAGCCCAGGATCGGACTCATCTGTGGAGCCTCGGCGCCAGCAACGTCCTCCGGATCGCTGTAATCGGCGACTCGTTCACGGCCGGCGTCGGGGTGCAGAAGGACGACACCTACGCCGCGCGACTCGAGCGATTGCTCAATCTCAACGACGGCGTCCCGCCCGCAGAAGTGCTGCCATTCGCCCATTCGGGCACGTCGACCTTCCAGCAACGGAAATTGTTGCCGGAAACCCTGGCCCATCATCCGAACCTCCTGATTCTCGGGATCTGCCTGAACGACGCTGAAGACTGGACGCATCCCCAGAAAATCCAAAGATGGAGGGACGAGTGGATGACGCCCGTCCGTTCCCCCTTCTCGGCTTTCTGCCAGCGCCATTCGCGGTTGGCCGCCTTCGTCGCTTCGCGCCTGTGGGCGGCGGGCTCTGCGAAACGCTGCGTGGAATACTATCGCCATCTGTACGATCCCGATGGCGCGGGCATCCTGCGTTTTGGAAACGCCATCGGCTGGTTTCGCGAGGAATGCGCAGCGCGCCAGATCGCCTTTGTCCCCGTCATCTTCCCGTTGATGTCGTTCGACTTCTCGCCGGGCCGCTATCCCATGCAGTTCGCGCATGACGCCATCCACGAGATCTGCCGCGCCAATGGCCTCCCCTGCCTCGATCTTCTGCCGGCCTTTCAGGGCACCTCCCCCGTGCGCATGCAGGCCGTTCCCGGCATCGATCCCCATCCCAGCGAAATCGCGCACCGGATCGCCGCCGAAACGATCTTGAAGTATCTCGTGGAACAGCACCTCGTGGATGCCGGATACCAGCCCGCGGAAAGCAAAGCCAACCAGTTCCAACACGCTGTCTGGCTGAGGACCATCCGGCGCATCCAAGGCCCGACGGAATTGAGCGGCGCCAAATAGTCCGACAGATCGTGCCGCCCCCCCAAGGAACCACCTTTTCAAATGGGCGGGCGACGGCGGCGGAGCGCGCGGAACGGTTTTGTGGCTGGATAACGGATCGAGAATCGCTATGCTTTGGAAATGAAGGAGATAGATAAGATGAAAGGCATGTCGATCCGATGGATTGGAATGGCGGTCGGAATTGGGCTCATGGTCGGGTGCGGCGGGGGTGGTGGCGGCGGCGGCCTCCAGAACAAGGATCCGGGCGACAATGACCTGGACGTCGTCGTGGCTTTCGGCGATAGCCTCACGCAAGGCAGCGCGTGTGCCTGTCCCTCCTATCCCGAACGGCTGGCAGGGTTGATCGACAAGACGGTCTTCAACACCGGCGTGCATGGCACCATCGCCCAGCAAAACGTCGAGCGCACGCAAGAGGCAATCGACCGATTCCACCCCGCCTTCATGCTCATTCTCTACGGCGTCGGCGACGTCATCCATGGCTTCAGCGCGGCGAGCACCGTCGACGCCCTGGGTGAAATGGTTTCCATCTGCCGGGAAAACAACGTCGTGCCCGTCCTCGCCACGTATCCCATTCCCTTCGATAGCCACGGGGCTTTCGCCGCAGGCACCAGCGGCCTCAACCGCGGCATCCGCGCCTTGGCCGCCGAATTGGAAGTCCCGTGCGTGGATCTCGAAGTCGAGTTCGGCGGAACGGCCGATCCAGCCGCCGGAATCTCCGTCACCGATCGCACCCTCATGGAAGAAGACGGTCTCCACCCCAACGACGCGGGCACGCAAATCGTGGCGCTGTCGTTCGCCGATTTATTCTGAGTCCGGCCCCTTTTCGCGCGGCGGGGCGGAGCCCGGACCGGGGCGGCCAAACGGCTCACCCGCCGCTCGACCGCAGCGCATCCGGCACTTCGTAGCCTTTGTCCTCGAGATGCTTCAGCAAAATTTGCCGCGCCTCCGCCTCCGACGGTGCCTCGGCTTCGGCCAGCGGGCGCGTATGGCCAGCCAACTTCTTTTGCGTCAGCTCGCCGGTCTGCAGGTCCAGGGAATAGACGCGGTCGCCGATGCTCACGGCCAATGACCCAAGGCTGTAGAACGGCGGAACCGTCAGCTTTTCGAACACCCTCCACTTTCGCGGGTTCACCGCGCCGGAGTCCGTAGCGACGCAGAAGATGGGCCGCCGCTCCGGCGGGTCTTCCTGCAGCAGCGACGCCCCTTCCATCCAATCCGGAATAGGAAGGCCGAGATAGTCCAGCAGCGTCGGCGCGATATCCAGATTCTGCGCATGGACCGAAATCCGGCGCGCGGGAACACCGGACGGAAACCAAAACGCCAAGGGAATCCGCTCGTTGCTCCAGCTTTTGCCATGGTCGGAAGTCAGAATCAGCACCGTGCGGTCCAGTTGCCCGGCAGCCTCCAAGGCCTGGACGATCCGCCGGAAAACCGCGTCGAAATCCCGGAGGGCGTCGTCATAGAAGTCTTGCTCGAAGTTCTCGGTTTGCGCCCGGCCCGCCGAAAACGTCGGTTGGAGCGAGTGGAACATCGGACCATGCGTCGCCAGCAGATGCACGTGGGCGAAAAACGGACGGTCGCGCCGCGCCGCGATCAACCGCAGCAGCCGTTCGACCCGCAACGTGTCGTCCACCAGTTTCCCGGTCATGTCTTCCGCCACCATTTCGTAGGCCGACTCGAATTCCTTGACGCCGGCTGCATGCAGCAGCCGATCCCGCAGCCGTTCCCACGCGGATTCCCAAAAATACCCGGTGTTCATTCCAGGCCCGTAGGCGACCCATTTGCGCCACGCGCCGCGCGCCTCCGCGCGCCCGTTGGCCTCGTCGAATCCGTGCAGCAAGTTCAAGTCGTACGCATCCGCGAATTGCCGCGCGCTGATATCCACGTTCTCGTAACCTTGTTGACGCAAAAGGCCCGGCAGATGTTCGTAGGCGTTATTCCCCGTCAGGATTTCCGGCGGATAGTACAGCCGCAACGTCGTCGGCCACTTGCCGGTCAGCATCGACGCAATCGAACTGCTGGAATTCAGGGAATTGGCGCCGGCGTTCTCGCACACCAGCGCGCGGCCTTCCGCGAACGCGCGGAGAAACGGCGTGGTGTCGCGCGCATAGCCGTACAACGACAGGAACTCCGCGCTGAGGCCGTCCGACGCCAGCAACAGGATGTTCGGCCGCCCGCCTGCGGCCACCGTCGTTTCTTGATCCGGCCGGGCGCGGTCGGAGCCCGTCGCCGCCAAGCCCCCCCACAGCACGGCCAGCGCCAGCGCCCCGACCGCCGCCGCCATTCCCGCATGCCCGCCCGCCAGCGCCCCGCGTACTCCCCCCAGCGCCCAGCGCCAACCTTGCGCCCAAAACAAACCGAACACCGCCAGATATCCAAACCGCCAGAACCCCTCCGCCGTCTGCACCCCCGTCCGGAACAGCGAGTAGGTGACATTGTCCAGCAACAGCAGCCACGTCGCCGCCAGCAGGAATCCCGGTCCCAGCGCCCCGGCGCGCACCAGCGCGCCGCGCGCCCGCGGAGCGAGCCGCGCCCCGAGTCCCAGCGCCGCGCAGAGCGCGGCCGACGCCGCCACCAGCGGCAGCGGCCCAAACAGCAAGATCCGGATCCGCTCTCCAACCCCCAGCGTGCTCATGAACGACGGCTTCGTCGCGAAAAACGTCCACTCCATCAGCACGTAGAAAAACGCGGCCCCCGCCGAGACCAACCCCAGCGCCGCCCAGGCCGGCCCGGCCGGAATCGGTGGCGTTGTCTTTCCGTTCCCCATCGCCGGCGCCTACTGCATCTGCTCTTCGCGCCAGTAGATGGGGGTCACCTTTTTGTCGCCCACCTCGAAGATGGCCCAGACGCCGCTTTGCACCCCGTTGTTTTCCCCGATCGACGTCACGCGGACGAATTGCCGGTCCGACACCGAGATCTCGCCGGCGAGGGACGAATCCATGCCCGTCTTGCTGATCGCCTCATCCGGAGTTTCGAATCCGTCGTCCTTCGTGTTGGGCAGCCCGTCGTCGCCGAGACGGTATTTCAGGATGTCGTCCACCACCCATTCGTCCATCATCTCGTCGTCGTCCGTCGTCAGCGTCATCAGCACTTCGCGCGAAGCCGTGTTCACGTTCACCTTGCCGTCGCCGAAGGTCGTCAGCAAGTGGGCGATGCCCCGCAGCGGCTCGCTCTTCGGGTCCGGCGGCGGACCGCCATAGACGATCGCCGGCGTGAAGCCCTTGATCAGCATCAGCTCGTCCACCGTGTCCAGCGGCGCGTTTTTCGGCTCGTAGCCCTGCTCCTTGTAATACGCGTCGCCTTCCTCCGCGCCGTTGAGGCGGTGCTCGTCGCCCTCGTCCGTCCAATCCATGAAGCAGTCGATCAACTCGGGCCAATCCTCCTTCGGCACGCCGGCCTGGTCGAGCAGTTCCTCCCAGTCCGCGTCCCCCAGCTTGTTCACGTTCCGCCGCCCCGCCTCGGGCTGGATGTCCACCTTCGCCGTCGATCCGCCCATCTCCACCTGGGCGCCCGACACGCTGATGCCGCGCGACAGGTTCTTGGCGAGCGTGCGCTGCGCTTCCTTCTCCTCGTCTTCCCCTTCGAACGCGCTGATGTCGTAGCTTTTCGCGAGCAGGAACTTCGCGTACTCCACGCCCCCGCGCGCCGCCACCTGCGCCTTCATCCGCTTGCGCGCATAGGACGTGATCCCCGCCTCGATGTGCATTTCGTACGCCATCGCCCCGATCAGCAGGCTCAAAATCAGCACCGTCCACAGCGCCACGACCAGCGCCGCCCCCTGCTGCGCGCCCCATCGCGGCTCGGGAGTTTTCCACACTGTGGAAAACTTTTTTCCACACTGTGGAAAAATCGTGCCCCGTTTTTCCACGGTGTGGAAAAATCCGACGGTTTTTCTCCATGGCGTGGAAAAACTCATGGCTCGTCATCCATCGAAATATTGTTTGTCTCGCCGGTGTCCGTCGCCGGCGCGGTTTCCGCGGCGGCGGCTTCGTCGTTCGCGACGTCCGTCGTGCGGTCGCGGTTTTCGCGCGCGGGGATTTCGGGCGCGACTTCCAGCTCCACGAGGCGCTGCAGCTCCAATTCCTCGTCGAAGTCCTTGCGCTTCTTCATCGTCAGCGTCACGCGCACCAGCTTCGGCAGCGAATTCGTCTCTTCCCAGTCCGTGCTCCAGCCATCCATGTCGAAGTCGTACCACTCGCATTCGAATTCCTCGGCCTCGGGACAGACCAGAATCGCCTCGGCATCGCTCTCGTTCACGTCTTCGGACAGATGCGGCCACGCGCGCACCACCAGGCCCCGTTCGCCCTGCACCGCATCCATGGAGACGGACAGCCGGTGCAGGCCGTTGCGCAGCGGCGAATCCGGCGGCAGGAACGCCGTGCCGCTCGTGACCCAGCTGGCCTTGTCGCCTTCCAGCCAGAAACCGAACGCCTCGGGCTTGGACGGGAACCAGGCCGCGCCGCGCAGCGCGGTCACGAGCTGTTCCATCGCGAATTCGCCGTAGTGCAGCTGCTCGAGCATCTCGCCGCCGCGGTTCCACGCCTTCAGCACGCTCCAGAACGTCCCGGCGGCCATCGCCGCCGCCAAGCTGAAGATCGCCAGCGCCACCAGCAGTTCGATCAGCGTGAACGCCGCTCGAACTTGCCTTCGCCAAGGCTTCGGCCGGCAAGCCAGCAGCTCGATCAGCGTGAACCCAAAGCGTTTGTTTCGCCGCGCGCGCATCAGAGCACCTTCGGCTTCAGCGTGCGCACGCCGTCGCGGTTCTCGGGCACGTAGAGCATCTGCACCGCTTCTTCCATCGACTTCCGCTCGCCCTGCGCCCAGAACACGCGCGTCGTCATCTTGAACAAGCCTTCCTGCTCCTCGTCCTCCGCGCCGAAATCTTCGAGGGTCCGCGTCCAGGTCCAGCCCGAGGGACCGCCTTCGAAGCCGCCGCTCTCCTGCCCCGCCTGGATTTCGTCGAGCAACCGCAGCGGGTTTTCCGCCTCCACCCGGCCGAACATGCGCCGAGCCATCTCATAGTTGCGCGCTTGCCGCACCACTGCCAGCGCGCGCGACGCCGCCTCCACCAGCCCCCCCAGCGCGATGCCCAAAATCACCACCGCGAGCAGCACCTCCACCAGCGTCATCCCCGCCTGCGTCCCCCTTGGACATTGGACATTGGATATTGGACATTGGATATTTTTCCCTTGCCCTTTGTTCCCAGGCTTGAGTCTCCTGTCCCCTTTCCTACTCACGCTCCACCTTGGCCTTCCCCGTGACCGCATCGACCTTGATCCGCGCGACGTGGTTTTCGTCGTCGCCGATCTCGATTTCGTAGGCTTCGCACATGCCGTTGGGATAATAGTTCACGTAGTAGAGCTCGTCGAATTCCTGTCCGCCGCGGAACGACCGGATTTTCACGCCGTCTTCCAGCTTGCGGACCTGCTGCGAAGTCGGAGCCGCAACGGCGGCGCCCGGCGCCGCGTCCGGCGATTCCCCGCCGGTGGCGACCTCGCCCATTTTCCCCGATCCGCCGCCGCCCAGTTCCCCGAAGAACACGTCCTGCTTGCGTTCCGGCTTGCCCTGTTCCACGAGTTCGAGCGTGCCCTTCCGCTCGTCGAACAAGATCGCCATGTAGCGCTGGCCCAGCACCGCTTTCGTCTGCGCGTTCCGGTGCATCCCCAGCACCAGCCGCGTCGAGGTGCGCAGCTTCGCCCCGCGGAACGAGCGCGCGAACGAGGGCAGTGCCACGGCCGAAGCAATCGCGATAATCACCACCACCAGCAGGATTTCGATCAGCGTGAAACCCCCGCGACCGACCCTGAGCCGTCGCTGCGCCATGCCGCTTCCGTCCTTCCCGGCCGGGCCGGACACCTACTTGACGTCGTCCGCGCTGCCGAAGCTCAGATCAGGCCCCGCCGACGCCACCGTATAGACGCTGCCCTGCTTGGTGTACTGGAATTCCGTGCCCCACGGATCCTTCAGCCCTTCCACCTTGCGGATGTAGGGACCATTCCAGTTCGGCTCGCTGCCCTTGGTGACCAGATTCTGCAACGACTCCGGCAACTTGCCGTTGTCCGTTTCATAGAGATCGATGGCCGTCCCGATGGCGCCGGCTCCCGCCCGCGCCGCCGCGATTTGGCTCTGCCCCACGCGGCCGCCCAACCGGGGAACCGCCACGGCCGCCAGAATGCCGATGATGACCACCACCAGCAGGATTTCGATCAGCGTGAAGCCCGCATCCTTGCGGGCGATATCCTTGTTGCTTTTGTCCATCGTGCACCTCCAAGCCATGGGTTATCTCTGAAGAGATACCCTACCACGTCCCTTTTTCCCCGCCCACCTTCTTTTTCTACCTATTCCCGTTCAGCGAAACTTCCATGCGAGCGTTCGGATTTCCCGCAACAAGTTCCGTACCGATGGCCGGAGGGCACCGGCGCCGGAATCAAACCGCCACCGCATTTCAATTATGATATTTATAAATAACATAAATGGTTTTTGTAAATAATGACCCTTTCGGCTCGAAATCCCCTAATCAAACGCCCGGCCGGATTCCTCCGTGCCGGGCGCTTGTCGATGGGTTGTCCGACCGACTTAGTTGCGGCCGACGCTGTGGTAGGTGAAGCCCAGCGCGCGGATTTCCTCGGGCTTGAAGACGTTGCGGCCGTCGACGATCACGGGACACGCCATGACGCTCTTGAGCTTCTTCAGGTCGAGCTTCTTCACCGCGTCCCATTCCGTCAGGATCAGGACCAGATCCGCGTCCTTGGCGCATTCGTAGAGATCCTGGACGCACTCCAGTTCCGGATGGATTTCCTTGAACTTGCCTTCCGCCACCGGATCCCAGGCGCGCAGCTTGGCCTTCATTTCCTGCAGTTTCGGCACGAAGTAGAGGCTCGGGGCTTCGCGGACGTCGTCCGTCTCCGGCTTGAACGCCAGGCCGAAGAGCGCGATCTTCTTGTCCTGCACGACCCACAGCTCCTGCTTGATCTTCTTCATCACGTATTCGCGCTGGGTCTTGTTGATCGCCTGGACTTCCTTCAGGAGCTTGAATTCGTGCCCCAGGGCATCGGCCAAGCGGACGAACGCGTCCACGTCTTTCGGGAAGCACGAGCCGCCGTAGCCCACGCCCGCGCTCAGGAAGCGCGGCCCGATGCGGGGATCCAGCCCCATGCCCTTCGCCACCTGCCGCACGTCCGCCCCCGCCAGCTCGCAGATGCGCGCGACGGCGTTGATGTAGGAAATCTTCATCGCCAAAAACGAATTCGAGGCGTGCTTCGTCAATTCCGCGCTCGTCACGCTCATGCGCAGGAACTCGCCGCCGCCCTTCTTCAAGATCGGCCGGTAGATTTCCTCGAGCAGGTCGCCCGCGCGCTGGCTCTCCACGCCCACCACGATGCGGTCCGGATGCGTCGCGTCCTCGATCGCCGTGCCTTCGCGCAGGAATTCGGGGTTCGAGGCCACGTCGAAATCGGTGTCTTCGCGCAGGTACTTCAGCACGGTGCGCTTGAGGTGCTCGCTCGTCTTGGCCGGCACGGTGCTCTTCTCGACCAGCAGGCGGTAGCTCGTCATGTGCTCCGCCACCTGGCGGCCGACCTGCTCCACGTAGGTCATGTTCGCCTCGCCCCCCACCCCCGGCGGCGTGCCCACCGCGATGAAGATGACTTCGGCGAACGCCGTGCCTTCCGAGATGGACGTGCTGAATTTCAGACGGCCCGACTTCACGTTGCGCGCCACGATCTCGTCGAGCCCCGGCTCGTAGATCGGCATGATCCCCTTGTGCAGCAGGTCGATCTTCTTCGGGTCGTTGTCGATGCACAGCACCTCGTGGCCTGCATCCGAAAAACACGCGCCCGTCACCAAACCGACGTAACCGGTGCCTACCACGGATATCTTCATAACGGCTGCTCCTGGGGTTCCTTCTGACTCAAACAGCGGACGGTATTCAATTTCGGCCGCAAAATCAACCCCTTCCAAGCAGGCACCCCTTCCAAGGGCGCATGGAAGTTCTGCGGAGGCCATTGCGTTCGGGTCGAGGGTGACGGCTG
>CAZECJ010000100.1:0-9824 GCA_964510645.1 uncultured Verrucomicrobiota bacterium
TGGGGCTGTCCAGCGGCGCGGCGGACATCTTCGCGAACACGGGCGGCGTGATGGAAGCGGCGCTGCGCACGGCCTACGAGATCGTGACCGGCCGCGAACTGCCGGCGGAAAACCTGCACGTGAAGCCCATCGAAGGGCTCGACGGCATCAAGGAAGCGGCGCTCAAGATCGAGCGGACGCAACCGGCGTGGTCGTTCCTGGAAGGCGCGGAGCTGAAGGTGGCGGTGGCGCACGGGCTGGGCAATGTGCGGAAGCTGCTGGAGAAAATCAAATCCGGCGAAGCGAGCTACCACTTCATCGAGGTGATGACCTGCCCCGGCGGCTGCATCGGTGGCGGCGGGCAGCCGCGCTTCACGGACGACGGCGTGCGGCTCAAGCGCATTTCGGCGATCTATGCCGAGGACGAGTCCAAGAAGCTGCGCAAGTCGCACGACAACCCGGCGGTGGCGGAGCTCTACAAGGAGTTCCTCGGCAAGCCGCTTGGCCACAAGTCGCACGAGCTGCTGCACACGACTTACGCGCAAAAAGAGCGCCGCTGAACCCTTCGCCTTTCCTTCAGGGGAGCTGCGGGGAGATGCGGTAATAGCGGCCGGTGGCGGGCGGCGGATTGGTATCGGTCCAGACGTTGCTGCCTAGGCCGAGCGGCAGGGGCGTCCACTGGCCGTCGACGAGGTCGTCGCACCAGTGGATCGCGTAGAGGCGGCCGGTGGAGGCGGGCCAGGTGAGGATCGGCGCATTGGTCTGCCAGGTTTCGATGAAGGTCATCTGCGGAAAGGCGGCGGCATTGGTGGGGTCGGTGTCGGCGACGAATTCCTGCCAGGTGAAGAAGCCGTCGGGTTCGGCGTCGTTGGTGGCGACGGCGTCGAAGTCGTTGGTCCAGCCGTATTGGGCGAGCCACCACTGGGGCACGTTGCTGGCGGCGAGCGTTTCGGCGAAGTTCGCCAGCACGGCCTTGGGCGCGTCCAGAAGGAGCTCGAGGGGATTGTTGGTGGAGGCGACGGAGCCGGTCCAATTCGTGAAGTGGTAGTAGTCGTCGGCCATAGCGGTGATCTGGGTGGTGGCGCCGGCCGGCTGCCAGGCGTCGGCGACGTTCACGGATCCATGGGCGCCGGCTTCGGTATCGAGCCAGTAGTTGGTGGTCCAGAGCCAGGTCAATTCGGCGTGGTTGGTGAGCGTCATCGCGAAGTTGGTGCCGGTGCCGGAGAGCGGTTGGTTGCCGACCATGGTCCAGCCGGTGCAGACGAGCTGGGTGCCGTTGGCGGGCGCGGGAGCGGCGACGGAATTGGTGAGGACGGCGTCCGGGGAGTGCCAGTGGATGCCGGCGGGCGGCGAGCCCGCGCCGTAGGCGGACGACACCGTCAGCACGCAGGAGGTGTTGGCGACGAGCAGCGGCAGGGTGTGGCGGGATTGCGCGGCGACGGCCGAGCCGTCGCGCGCGATGAAGTCCAGCACGTGCTCGCCGTCGGCGAGGACCGTGGTATCGACGGAAGCCGTGGCGGCGAGCACGCCGTTGGTGGGCCGCACGTGGAAGAGCACGTTGGCGCGCGGGCGGACGTCGTCCGGATTGTCGTCCATGAAGCCCGAGAAGTTGAAATTGGTGCGCAGCCCGTAGTTGGTGACGACGGGCGCGACAACGAATTCGACCCGATTGGTTGCGCCAACGGGGCCAGGGGTGCGGGCGAAGAGCGTGCCTTGGTTCAAGACGTGGCCGGCCATGACGAGGCGGTCGTAGACGACGCCGTTGGTGGCCATCAGCGTGGCGTTGGAGTTGATGGCGGCCATGAGGCGGTCGAGGATGGCGGGCATGGTTTCGTTGGCGGTGGCGACGACGACGTTGGTGACGGCCACGCCGTTGGTGAGGGTGAGGGTGCAGGTGACGACGTCGCCGGCGTTGGCGTAGGGGCTGTAGAGGCCGTTGGTGTGGGCGTACAGCGAAATCTGCTTGCGGGCGCGGTAGACGGAGGGATGGAGGTTGGTGGCGGCGAGGCCGACGCCGAGGGTGAGGACCGAGGCGGTCCCGGTCGAGACGCTGGCGGAGACGGGCAGATGATCGCCGGCGTGGTCGTAGTTTTCATAGATCAATTCGAGCCGGTCGCCGAACTCGCGGGCCGAGACGGTGGAGCCGCCGTCGGCGTTGACGGCGTCGGCGAGGGCCGCGACGGCTTCGAACAGCGTATCGTCGGCGGCGGTCACGGTGGCCGTGTTGGTGCGTGCGCCGACCACGACCGACAACTTGTTGTTGCGCGTGGGCCCGAGGGTGGCGAGGTTCGTGAAGTAGCGCTCGTCGAGATAGAGATCGAGCTGGGCGGCGGGGACGCCGTTGGAGCGGGCGGCAACGGACACCTGCACGGGGACCGTGCCGGCGACGATCTGGTACGGGACGTGCGAAAGGACGGTCGTTTCCGGCGGCGCGGCGAAGGGGGCGGCAAGGGGATCGCCGGCAAACAGGCCGTGGTAGGGGGCCTCCACGGCCATGAAATAGGATTCGCCGATGGTAAAGCCGCGGGCATAGTAGAAGGCCATGAGAGGGTCGGGAAATTTTTCGGTGTACGCGCAGGGTTCGGTGACGGTGCCGTAGGAGGCGGTGGCGCCGATGCCCATCCAGTCGAGCACCGTGGATTGTTCGGAAGCGTTGGTCAGATTGGCGGTGATCCGGCCGCCATAGGAGGTGAGGTGGTCGGCATAGGCGCCGGCCAGCCAGACGTTGCCGGTGGCCACCGCGCCTGGAATGTTGGCATAGCCGTCCTGATAGCCGACGACGTTGGTTTGGCCCGTCATGTTCTGCCGATAGGGGCCGAGCTCGCAGGCGGGGGCCAGGCCCGGCAGCGCCGTGAAGGAAAACTGGGCGTTGGCAAAGAGGACTTCGCGGACGTAGCGGGCAATGTATCCGAACATATACAGTTGCATCGCCGAGGAGGGGAAAGAGGACTGCGCGGCCACGCCGCGGTCGACCACCAGCTTGGCCGCCGGCAGGTTGGAAGCCACCAGGTGGAACGCGACGAATCCGTTGGTGTCGTTCAGGCCGTCGGCGGACCGGAAGGAACGCTCCGCGCGGAAATATGCGTTGGACGTGTTGGCGGGCAGGTTGCAAAAACCGGCTTCCCAGTAGCTCGGGGCGTTCTTGAAGCCGTAGAACAGCGAGGCGTCCACGCCCTCGACGTCGCGTACGCGGGTGGGGACGTGCATGCAGAGGACGAGATAATCGATTTGGCCGGAGAGGCCGTTGGCGGCGATGTGGTTCGTGACGGGATTGCGCACCAGGGCGTAGAACTCGTTGGTGGCGAGCGTGGCGAGGTTCGTGGCGATGCCGAGGCGGCAGACGTGGTGGGCGGGAATGCCGTGGGCGGCGGCGTAGTAGTTGCCCAGCTCGACGGAATCGGCGGAGTTGGTGTTGACCACGACGAGGACGTTGAATGGTCCGCCGCCGGCGAACGCCAAGACCGGCGCCAGCAGGCCCAACGCCCAGAATGATCGGAATCTCGTCATGATCGCCATCTCCTGACAAGCATACCGCCGGCGGGGCGGGAGTCAAACCCCGGGAGGGTCAGGACGCCGGATTTTGCGGGGGGCGGGGCGGCAGGACGTCGCGGACGGTGACGGTGGTGCCCTTGCCGAGTTCGGAGGCGATGTGGAACTCGTCCGACACGCGCTTGGCGTTGGGCAGGCCCATGCCGGCGCCGAAGCCGAGGGACTTGACCCAGTCGTTGGCCGTCGTCCAGCCTTCCTGCATGGCGAGGTCGACGTTCGCGATGCCGGGGCCCTGGTCCTTGGCGATGAGCTGGATTTCGCCTTCGTCGGCGCGGAACGTGAGCGTGCCGCCGTCGGAGTGGACCACGAGGTTCATTTCCAGCTCGTAGGCGGCGATGGCGACGCGCCGGATGATCTTGGGGTCGATTCCGCGTTTCAGGAGCGCGTTCTTGATTTCCGTGGCGGCGGTGCCGGCGTTTTCGAAATCGGAACGGGCGACGCGGAAGGTCTGGAAAAAGCAGCTGGCATTCTCGGAGAGCGGGAGGACGTACTGGTTTTCGATGCGGGCGAGCTCCCGGAAGAGCTCGACCAGGAGGCGGGTGTTGATGGAGCGGGCGGTGACGATGCCGACGGCCTCGCCGCGCGCGTTCAGGACGGGGAACCGGCGGTACTCGTACTTGTTGAAGTAGGAAATGACGATGGCCAGCGGCATGTCGTCCTCGACCGTGACGACGTTGGCGGCCATGAAGTTCGCGACGGGTTCGTCCATGCGCCGGGCGTCGAGGGCCTGGAGGAGGTCTTCGATGCTGACGATGCCGAAGAGGCGCTTGTTTTCCACGACGGGGACGCCCGAGACGCGGCGGGCCTGCATCAGCCGTTGCAGTTCGCGCATCGTGGCGTCGCGGCGGATGACGACGAGATCGCGGGCCATGACGTCGCGCACGCGCAGCTTGTAGAGCAGCTCGAGGAAGAGCAGGGGCGATTGTTCCGCGCTGATGGGAATCGGATTCATGGTTGGCGATTGCGGGGATTCAGCACGGAACATGCGCGGATGGCAAACGAAAAGTGGTATCCGGTCCGGCCCTGCCGCTTGCCTGGTGAGCGGATCTACGGAGTGGTTTTGTGGATGGCCAGGGCGAGAAGGCCGAGAAGAACGAGGGCGGCGGCGGTGAACAGGGTGCCGAACACGACGGGGCGGGAAAAGAAGGGAATCTTGGTTTTTTCGCGGGCGCGGTTGATTGCGGGAGGGGCGAGCTGCCAGGCATCGGCGGGGAGGCGCCGGTCGAGGGCGGTGCGGATGGAGAGGAGGTCGTAGGCGGGCGCGGCGACGGTGTCGTGGCCGTAGGCGAGGCGGTAGGCGCCGCCGGGCTCGGCGAGCCACAGGAGCCGGTAGACGGGGCCGTAGGCGCGCACGGCGGCGACGTCGATGGGCGGGGCGTCGGCGTTCTGGATGACGAGGCGGAGCTGTTCGGCGCGCTGCTCGGGAAAGACGACGGAGAGGCGGTTGGTAGTGAAGCCGGCGACGTCGATGCGGGTGACGATGGCGTCGGTCACGGTGCGCCAGACTTTCTGGCCCTTGGAGAGGGCGGGAATCTGGAGCGTGGCGATGCGGTTGAAGTTGCGGGTAGGGGTTTCGAGGTCGAGGCGGGTGATGGGGGCGTGCCGGGTGTCCAGGACGATTTCGGTGGTTTTGGAACTGCTGCGGAAGGAGACGCCCATGTCGACCGGCGGCCATTCCCGGAGGACGGGCTCGTCGTTGGCGTGGACGGAGACGTTGCGGAAGAATGCGACGCCGGACATGCGGAAAGGGGTTTGGACGATCTCGAAGGCGCGGCTTTGGTCTTGTCCGTTGGCTTGGACGAGGCGGACGAGGGGCTGGATGCGCTCTTCGGAGGCGTTGGAGATTTCGACGGAGAAATGGCGGCAGACATTCGAGGGCAGGACGATTTCGGTGCGGCGGAAATCGATGTAGCGGGAATAATCGTAGATGTCGGTTTCGGCGAGCAGCTGCCAGAACTTGCCGTCTTCGCTGCCGGAGACGCGGACGGTGCGGAGAAAATTGTCGAGGGGGGTGCGGACGTCGAGGCCGTCGGCGAACGGAGCGTCGGGGGCGAGGTCGAAGCGGGCTTCGATGCGGTTGCCGACGAGTTCGCGGAGATCGACGGTCTGGGCGAGGACGGTTTCGCGGACGACGCGTTCGACGACGGAGTAGAGGGGCTCGACGAGCCGGGGGAGTTCGTGGTCGGCGGCGTCGAAGACGCGGAGATCGGCGAAGCCGGGGCGGGTATCGGCGAAGACCGCGTCATCGAGACGGGCCTCGGCGAGCCGGGGTTCGGCGGCGGCGGCGGGGCCGGAGAGATTGCGGACGGCGAAGAAGTCGCCTGGGACGGCGGCACAGGTCGCGCCGGCGGCGAGGAAAAGGCACGCGCAAAGGTGGGCAGATGTTTTCATGGGGCGGCTCCGGCGAAGATCATAGACGGGACGCGCGAAAATGGACAGGGGCAAACGGGATGTTCGGGCGGTCATTCGGGACCTTGCTGGAAACGGGCGCGGTTGCGGAGGTAGAGGAGGGCGGCGAGGAAGAGGAGAATGCCGAGGGCGATGAAGGCGAGGATGCGGTAGACGGATTCGAGGCCGGCCAGATCGACGAGGAAAATCTTGCCGACGACGACGGCGAAGAGGGCGAGCCCGGCGTAGCGGAGGCCGCGGACGGCGCCGCGGAGGCCGGCGAGCAGCAGGCCGAGGCCGTAGAGGCCCCAGAGGAGGGTCAGGCCGCCGGCGCGCAGGCCGGGGATGAAGCGGTGCAGCACGGTGTGGAGCTCGAAGGTCAGGAAGAGGAAGAGCAAAACGAGCGCGCCGACGCCGGAAGAAACGGCGAGCGGGAGGGCGTTCCGGTCGCCGCGGAGGCGGGCGAAAAGCAGGGCGAGGAGCCCGATGCACAGGGCGAAGTCGAAGGCGCGGATGCCCGAAAGAACGGGCGTCCAATCCGCGGCGTAGCGGAGGTGGTCGAGCTCGGGGCGCCAGCCGTAGGCGTCGAGGAAGAGGAGCTTGGCGGTGAAGACGGCGGCGAGGATGGCTAGCAGCGTACGGAGCGCGGCGGAGCCGGTGCGGCGCGCGAGCGAGAGCAGGAAGAAGCCGAGCGCGAGCCAGAGGATGGAAAGAACGGGATGGGCGAAAGGCGCCCAGAAGAAATGGAAGGCGCGGTAGAGTTCGACGTGGAGCCAGATGAACAAGAGGCCGATGCCGAGCGCGGCGACGGCGACGAGCACGGGCGGGATGCCGAGTTCGACGGCGAGATCGTTGTCGCGTGAGACCTGGAGGCGGGCGGCGGCCGGCGGCCGGCGGAGGAGGGCCCAGGCGCCGCCGAGGGTGGCGATCGGAGCTCCGATGGCGAGGAGATGGTTGCCGAGGACGGGGAGATAGGCGGCCCAGGTGAGATCGGCGGGCAGGGGGGCGGCATATTGGCGTTCGAGATCGTAGAAAACGAGGCGGCCGAGGGCGAGGACGTAGGCGGCGAGCGAGAGGCCGCGGAGGAAGCGGCTGTCGAGTTTTCCGGCCAGCCAGAGCATGACGAGTCCCTGGAGCGACCAGGCGAGGGTGATCCAGTCCTTCGAAAACGCCAGCGGCGGAACCATGGCGATGAAGAAGGCGGCGAGGGCGAAGAACGACATCAGCAGGCCGCGGTCGCGGCGGCGGGCGGCGAGAAAGCCGTAGACGACGGCGACGTAGAAGGCGGCGAGAGCGAGGGCGAGCGCGGAGACGGCGCGGTCGCCGAAGGCGGTGGAAACGGCGCCGTGGCCGAGGAAGAAGAATGCCAGGGCGTTGGCGAGCGTGCCGAGGATTTCGAGGAGCGTGGCGGGAATGCCGCGGACGAGGTTGTAGAGGACGATGGCGGCGGAGAAGAGCAGGAAGAAGGCGGCGAGGAACGGCAGGACGACGGCGAAGTCGGCGGAGGCATAGTCGCGGGCCATGGCCGTCGCGGCGAGAACGTAGGTGAGGAGCATGGCGAGATGGTTGAGGAGCGGCCAGCGGCGGCGGCGGGAAATGCCGAGGACGCCGATGCCGAGCAGGAGGACGTAGCCGAAAAGACCGGCGAAATTCTTCTCTCCGGTGGAGAGCAGGACGGGCGTGGAGTAACCGCCGAGAATGCCCAGGACGGCGACGAGCAGCGAGTCGAAGCGCGCGGCGAAAAGGCCGGCGCAAAGGGTGATGAGGGCCATGAAGCCGAAGGCGGGGAGCGCGCCGACGAGATGGTAGAACGAGTAGGCGGCGAACGCGCTGAAGTAGAGGACCGCGAACCCGCCGCCGAGGAGGCCTTGGCCCACCAGATGGTAGGCCTTGCCGAGCAGGCGCGTGCCGACGGCCACCATGGCGATACCGGTGAAGGCGCTGAGCAGGACGCGGGCGTGCGGGCCGAGGAAGCCGTGGTCGATGGAATACTTCAGGAAAAAGCCGATGCCGATGACGAAAATGACGACGGCGAGGCGCAGGAGCCAAGTCGTGGCGACGGCGAATTCCCACGAGACGCCCTGGGGCTGGAATTCCTCGTTGATGATGATCCAGTTCCAGATGCGGCGGAGGATCTGGAGCGTCTTCTCCTGGAGGGCGGACGGTTCGGCGTCGGCGGGAACTTCTGGTTCACGGTTGGGTTCTTCTTCGCGGACGAGAGCCGGCGCCGGAAGCGGTGGGGCGACGACGGGAACGGGTGCCGGGCGCGGCGGCAGCACGACGGGGGCAGGAACCGGACGCGGCGCAGGCGCGGGCTCCGGTTTCTTGTCGCCGGCGGCGAGGCGGTCCTGCCGGAGATGCAGGCTGTTCAGAAGGGAAAACTGGTGGTCCTGGCGGCGGAGAATTCTGTGGAGGAGGACGAGCGTCCAGACGGGAAAGGCGAGGAAGACGAAAATGGTGAGCGGAATCAGCAATGCTTCCATGGAGCCTCCTGGGATGGTGCGCCGAGGCCGCCGCCATCGGCAAAGAAGATACGGCAAGCGGCGGGGGCGGGACAAGGGGAAACGCGGGCGGGGCGGGTGCGGTCTTGCGCGGCGGGGCGGGATGGGGTTGAATGCGGGCATGGACGAACCACTCCAGCGCGCGGACGACGACGGTGGATTCCGGATGAGCCTAGGCGGGCACCTGGACGAGCTGCGGGCGCGGCTGGGGCTGGCGCTGGGAGGCTTCGCGGCCGCGTTCTTTGCGTCGCTGGCGGCGGGCAAATGGTTCGCGGGGGTGATCTTGTCGCCGTATCGGATTGCGATGGAGGCGGCGGGACTCGAGGTGAAATTGCAGGCGGTGCAACCCGCGGAGCCGTTCCTCGTCTACATGAAGGCGTCGCTGGTGCTGGCGGCGCTGGTCAGTTCGCCGTGGATCTTCTATCAGCTCTGGGCGTTCGTGGCGGCGGGGCTGCATCGGCACGAGCGGCGGTTCGTGCGCGCGGCGGTGCCGGCGTGCGCGGCGCTGTTCGCGGCCGGCGTGCTGTTTTTCCTGCTGGGGATTGCGCCGTGGATGTTCCGGTTCTTCATGCAGTTCGATCTGGGGATCGATTACCTGACCTATCAGCCCGCGGTGGGGAAGACGGCGGACTTCATCCTGGTGCTGGCGCTGGTGTTCGGTGCGGCGTTCCAGACGCCGGTGGCGATCGTGTTCGCGGAGCGGATGGGGCTGGTTTCGGTCGCGGGCCTGCGGCGGGCGCGGAAGTACGTGCTGCTGGGGGCGTTCGTGGTGGGGGCAGTGCTCACGCCGCCGGACGTGGTCTCGCAGATCGCCTTGGCGCTTCCGCTATATGGATTGTACGAGGGTGGGCTGCTGGTGTGCCGGGCGTGGAAAGGGAAACAGGAGCGGGAAGCCTAAGGGAGACCGAACGGACGCTCGGTGTTTCCGGGGGAAGAACAGCCGCCGGGTCGGCGCCCCGGCCTACAACTTGGCGTCTTCTTTCTTGGGGGCTTCGTCGGGGGACTTGGCGACGGCATCCGCGGATTTGATTTCGGTTTCCGCTTCTTTGACGCCCTTCTTGAATTCGGTGATGCTCTTGCCGATGCCGCGGGCGATTTCGGGGAGGCGGCGGCCAAAGATCAGGACGGCGATGACGAGAATGATGATCCATTCCGCCCCTCCGGGGAGACTCAGGAACGCAAGCATGGGATTGGTCATGGGCGGCATCCTTCAGTAAGAGAAGACCAGTCTGAACCGGCGGCCGGCTGGAGTCAAAAGAAAACGAGGTTCTCCGGTGTCCGCGACGCGCCCGGGAGACGAACCCCGCAGCGTGTTGCCGGAAAAATTCGGGTATTGTTTTATAAAACAATACCCCTGGAGTTTGGCCCTAATTGGGTCAGGCGGTGGCGTAGAACAGGGCGCTTTCG
>CAZECJ010000101.1:0-9620 GCA_964510645.1 uncultured Verrucomicrobiota bacterium
AGCGACAGCCCCAGCCGCCGCGACGGCACCGGGCCAAACAGATAACGGTAATGGGCTTCCGAATTCACGCGCCTACTCTCCCTCCCAGCCCCGCCGCTGTCAAATCCCGAACCTGTCGGGCCCGAACCGTCGGGAAGGCAGATGTGGCTGGGCGCCATTCCATCGGAGCGTTGGCGAAGGTGCGAGCGGCTGTCATCCCGAGCCTGTCGAGGGATCTGGGCATCATCCCGCAGGCGCGCCGGGGGGGGGATCATGCCGAGATGTTTCGACTTCGGTGCTGCGCGCCTTCGCTCAACATGACCGGGGTTGGCCATGAGTCGTTGATGCGCCTTCCATCTGTCGGCGTGGATTCCCCCCTTTCCATTCCGGCGGCCTTTTGGCAGACTGTCCTTCGTCATGCCCCATCTTTCGGCAAGGAAAAAACTGGCGGCTTCCCGGCGCGTCGTCGTGAAGATCGGCAGCCGCGTGCTCGTGCAGCGCGATGGCCGTCCCGACGCCCGCCGCATGGCCGCGCTGGTGGATGGCCTCGCCGCCCTGCGCCGCGAGGGCCGCGAGGTCGTCGTCGTCTCGTCCGGCGCCATCGCCTGCGGCCTGCAGGCGCTGGGCATGAAGAAAAAGCCCGAAGACCTCCCATCCCTCCAGATGGCGGCCGCCGTCGGACAGTCGCGCCTCATGGCCGCCTACGACAAACTGTTCACCCGCAAAAAATGCCGCATCGGCCAGGTCCTGCTGACCCACGACGATCTCGAGCACCGCCGGCGCCATCTCAACGCCCGCAACACCCTGCTCAAGCTGCTCGAATGCGGCGTCATTCCGATCATCAACGAAAACGACGTCGTTTCCGTCGACGAGATCAAGTTCGGCGACAACGACGCGCTCGGCTCCCGTTCCGCGATGCTGCTCGAAGCCGATTTGCTCGTGCTGCTGACCACCGTCGACGGCTTCCACGCCACCGACGCCAAGGGCCGCAGCCGCCGCGTCCCTTTTCTGGCCGACGTCACCGCCGACACCCTCTCCCACACCAAAGGCAAGGGCAGCGTCTTCTCCACCGGCGGCATGGCCAGCAAGCTGACCTCCGCCGCCGAGGCCGCGCGGATGGGCACCCCCGTCGTCATCGCCAACGGGCGGAAAGACGGCATCCTCCAGCAAATCGTCGCCGGCGCCAACGTCGGCACGCTCATTCCCGCTTCCGGTGCCGACGAATCCAACGGTGGCCTGAACCATCGCCGCCGCTGGGTCGCCTTCTTCCACCACGCCCACGGCCGGATCGTCGTGGACGACGGCGCCCGCGACGCCCTGCTCAAGCGCGGCAAGAGCCTGCTGCCCGTCGGCATCCGCGACGTCTCCGGCGAGTTTTCCTCCGGCGATCTCGTCGAAGTCCTCGATCTGGCCGGCCAGCGCATCGCCCAAGGCCTCACCGAATATTCCAGCGCCGAAACCCGCCTCCTCAAGGGCCTCAAGACCGAAAAGATCCGCGAACTCCTCGGTGCCGAAGCCCCGGGCGAGGTCATCCACCGCGACAACCTCGTCGTCGTGTAGGGGTTCACGGTTCACGGTTCAAGGTTGAGGAACCATGAAAATCGAACGGTTCGAAGACATCGAAGCTTGGCAACGGGCCCGGGAACTGACCCGCATGGTCTATTGCCTGACCCAAAAACCCTCTTTTGCCAAAGACCAAGAGTTGAAAAATCAAATTCGGGCCGCGGCCGGATCCGCCATGCACAACGTTGCCGAAGGCTTCGATTCCGAGACCAACGTCGAGTTCATCCGTTTTCTGCGCTATGCCAAGCGCTCCTGCTCGGAGGTCCAAAGCGAATTGCATTTGGCGCTGGATGAGGCCTATCTGTCTCCCGCGGAGTTCAAGGCGGCATACGAACAAGCCCGCATCACCCGCGCAACCATTCGCGGTTTCATCAATTATCTGCGCAAATACGAAACCGACCGGTCCATTTCAAAGACCCGCAAAGTCGAACTTCAGGCCCCGCCGGCCCCTCAGGACTCTTGACTTCCAACCGTGAACCGTGAACTGTGAACCGTGAACCATATGGAACTGCCATGACTCTGCACGAAACCATGATCGACATGGGCGACAAGTCCGTCGCCGCCGCGCGCCAACTCGCCACCTTGGGCACGCGCCGCAAGAATCTCATCCTCGAAGCCATGGCCGAGTCGCTCGACGCGAGCCGCGACCGCATCAAGGAAGCCAACGCGCGCGACATGGCCGGCGGCCGCGCCGCGGGCTTGTCCGACGCCATGCTGGACCGCCTCCTGCTGACCGACAAGCGGATGGATTCCATGATCAACGGCGTTCGCGCCCTCATCGGGCTGAAGGATCCCGTCGGCCAGAAGATTTCGCGCTGGGTCCGTCCCAACGGGCTCGTCATCCACAAGGTCCGCGTCCCCATCGGGGTCATCGGCATCATTTTCGAGTCCCGGCCCAACGTCGCCGTAGACGCCGCCGCCCTGTGCTTCAAGACTTCCAACGCCGTGATCCTGCGCGGCGGCAAAGAAGCGCTGGAATCCAACAAGGCCCTCGTCGACGCGCTCCAGGCCGGCGGAACGCGCAAAGGACTGCCCGCGAATTCCATCCAGCTCATCGTCACCACCGACCACGACGCCGTGCGCGAGCTCGTGCAGCTCGAAGGCCGCGTGGATCTCGTCATTCCCCGCGGCGGCGAGAAACTCATCCGCGCCATCACCGAGCAGGCCTACGTCCCCGTCATCAAGCACTACAAGGGCGTCTGCTACGCTTTCGTCGACGAAACCGCCGATCCGGCCAAGGCGCTCGACGTCATCGAAAATTCCAAGTGCAGCCGTCCCGGCGTCTGCAACGCGCTCGAAAAGGTGCTCGTCCACGAGAAGATCGCCGCGACCTTCCTGCCCCTGCTCGCCGCGCGCATGGCCGACAAGCGCGTCGAGCTGCGCGGCGACGACGACGCGCGCGCCGTCGTGCCCGCCATGAATCCCGCGGCCGCCGCGGACTGGAACGAGGAATACCTCGACCTCATCCTGACCGTCGGCGTCGTGCCCTCGCTCGACGCGGCCATCGCGTGGATCAATCTCCACGGCTCGCACCATTCCGACGTGATCCTTTCCGAAAACGAAAAGGCGCAGGAGAAATTCCTCGAGCAGGTCGATTCGGCCTGCGTCTATGCGAACGCCTCCACGCGCTTCACCGACGGCGGCGAATTCGGCATGGGCGCGGAGATCGGGATTTCGACCGACAAGCTCCACGCGCGCGGCCCCATGGCCCTCGAAGAGCTCACCACCTACAAGTACGTCATTCAAGGCAACGGCCAGATCCGTCCCTGACGTTTTTACGTAGCACGTAAAAACTTTTCGGGATTCCCCGCCAAGGGGGCTACTTCGGCGTCGGGGGGATCACGAGCACCGGGCAGTCGGCCTTGCGCACGACGCGCTCGGTGACGTTGCCGAAGAGGATCTTGCCGACCGCGCCGGCCCCCTGCCGGCCCAGGATGATCAGGTCGACGTCCTGCTCCTGCGCGTATTCGAGGATCTTGTGGCGGGCTTCGCCGATGCGCATGGCGATCACCAGCTTCACGCCTTCGGGCACGCGCGGGCGATAGGCTTCGGCCAGCTTGGCGTCGATCTCGCGCTTGGCGCGGGCGTCGACGTCCTCGTCCACTTCGTAGATGTATCCTTTCCAGAACTGCGCGGGCGGCTCGGGGATCACGTGCAGCAGGTGAAGTTCGCACCCGGCGTTGCGCACGGCCGAGTTGACCGCGAAGACGAATGCGCGGTCCGCGTTCTCGGAAAAGTCCGTGCAGAACAGGATCTTCTTGAAGTTCTCGTGCCGGATCGTTTCGCCCATGGCCATCTCCTTCGCGCCTACTTCACCCACGTCGTCGGGACCGTCACGATCTGCGGGAACGCCAGCAACAGCAAGGCCGCGACGACCAGCGCCGCCAGATACGGCAGCGCGCCCTTGAACACGCTCTGCAGCGGAACGGCGCGGTCCATCCCGCTCACCACGTACACGTTCACGCCCACTGGCGGCGAGATCACGCCCATCTGCGTCACCAGCACGATCATCACCCCGAACCAGATGGGGTCGTAGCCGAGATTCAGCACCACGGGATAGAAGATCGGGATGGTCAGGAGCACCAGCGCAAGCGCGTCGAGGAAGGCGCCGGCGACCAGGTAGAAGCCGATGATCGCCAGCATGATGCCCCACGCCGGCAGCGGCAGGCCGGCCATCCACGCCGCCAGCTCCGTCGGCACGTTCGTGATCTGCAGGAAATGCCCGAAGACCGTCGCGCCCGCCACGATCACCATCACCATGCACGACGTCCGCAGCGTCTCGCCCATCGCCGACGCCAGCATCCGGAAACGGCATTTGCGCGAAAGGAGCGCGATCGCCACGCTGCCCGCCGCGCCGACCGCGGCGGCCTCCGTCGGCGTGAACCAGCCCGCGAACATTCCGCCCATCACCAGCGCGAAGAGCGCCAGGATCTCGCCCACGCCGGCCAGCGAACGGAACCGCTCCCGCCAGGTCGCGACCGTCGCGGCCGGCGCCAACCCGGGCCGGAAGGTGCACAGCAGTCCGATCGTCGCCATGAACATCGCGGCGATCAGCAGGCCCGGCACGATGCCCGCCACGAACAGCTTGCCGATGCTCTGCTCCGTCATCACGCCGTAGACGATGAACACGACGCTGGGCGGAATCATCATGCCGATGCTGCCCCCCGCCGCCACCGTTCCCGCCGCGAAGCCGGGATCGTACTTGTAGCGCCGCATCTCCGGCAGGGCCACCGCCGCCATCGTCGCGGCCGTCGCCGGCCCCGAGCCGCAGATGGCCCCGAACGCGGTGCACGCGCCGACGGTGGCCATCGCCAGCCCGCCGCGCAGCCAGCCGAACCAGCAGTGCGCCGCATCGAACAATTTCTTGCTGACGCCGGTGTGGAACGCCACCTGCCCCATGAACACGAACAGCGGGATCACCGTCAGCCCGTAGCTGGAAAACACGTCGTAGTAGTCCGTGACCATCACGTTGAGCGCCGCCGGCACGTTCACGACGGCCGCGAAACCGACGAGCCCCACGAGCGTCATGGCAAAAGCCACCGGCATGCTCGACGCGAGCAGCAGGAACAGGAAAACGATTCCCAGCAGGCCGATCTGGAGTTCGGTCATCACCGGGGCCTCACCATCGAACGGCCCGGATGCAGCAGGTGCCACAGCGTCACGCCCGCCGTCGCGAGACAGGCCAGCGCGGCAAGCCACGGCACCCAGAACATCGGCATGTGCAGCGTGGTCGTCGTTTCGCCGCTGTCCAGGAACCGCTGGCCCTGCAGGGCGAACTGCCAGGTCAGCAGGCTGAACAGCGACAGCAGAACCAGGCGCATGGCCGTGTCCATGACGGCGCGGCCGCGGGCGCCCATCTTCTGGAAGAAATACTCGATGGCGATGTGCCCCTTCACCGCCTTGGTCAGCGGCAACGCGCACGCCATCGCGATCGCCCCCAGCACCCGCACCAGATCGTAGGCGCCCTTCACCGGCAGACCGACCTGCCGGCCGACGACGTCGGCCACCGTCACCAGAATGAGCCCCGCCACCGCAAGGCCGCCCACGGCGGCCATCGCATGCGTCGTCCACCGCAGGACGCCCGTGCGGGCGCTGGTTCCCGACAGCGGGCTCATGGCTGGGCCGCGCGGGCCTCCGCGATCAGCGCCTTCGCGTCCGCCAGGAATTCCGCGCCGGGCAGACCCTTTTCGGCCGACTGCTCGAGATACTTCTCCACGATGGGGGCCACTTGCGCTTTCCACAGGGCTTCTTCCTCGGGCGCAAGCGGAATGATCTCGCGGTTCAAGCCCTTCACGAATTCGAGGCCGTCCTCGTCGGCCTGGTTCCAGGCCTGGCCGTGCTTGTCCACGAATTCCGCGCTGACGTCCGCGAGGATCTGCTGCAGGTCGGCGGGAAGCGCGTCCCAGCTTTTCTGGTTCATGGCCACGAACATGGCCGTGGTGTAGCCGATGGCTTTCGTATCGGTGATGGACTCGATGACTTCGCCCTGCTTCCAGCCTTTTAGCGTTTCGATCGGGCAGAATGTGCCCTCGACCACGCCCTTTTGGAGCGCGTCGTAGGTCTCGGGCTGCGGCATGCCGACCGCCGTCGCGCCCAGCGCCGTCGCGATGCCGGCAGACAGGCCCGTGCCGCGGATCTTCAGGTTCTTCAGGTCCGCCAGCGAGCGCACGGGCTTCTTGGTGGCCAGGATTCCGGGGCCGTGGGCGTGCACGTAGAGGATCTTCGCGCCTTGGATCTCGGCGGGATTGTACTTGGCCGCCAGCGCGGTGGCCGTGCGGGTGGCCGTCAGGCCGTCGGGCCAGCCCAACGGCAGGTCCAAGGCTTCCAGCAGCGGAAAGCGCCCCGGCGTATAGGCGAAACAGCTCATGCCCAGATCGGAGATGCCGCTGAGCACGCCCTGCCAGCATTGGTCGGCCTTGGTCAGCGAGCCGCCCGGATGCACCGTGATCTGGATGCGCCCTTCCGAGCGCTTCTCGACTTCCGCCGCCCACTCCATGCCCGTCTTGGCCTGGACGTGCATCGGCGGGAAGAAAATGCTGTAGGTCAGCTTGTAGATCTTCGCGGCGGCTTCGCCGCCGCCTTCCTTCTGCCCCTTGCCGCACCCCATGGCCAACGCCAAGCCGGCAACCGCCGCCAACGTCCATCCGATCCGAATCCGTCTTTTCATGCGCGCTCCTTTTGGATTTCGAAAGAAAACGGCATCTTATCCCTCTCCCCGGCACCGCGCAACCCTTTCCCCCGGGCAATTGCGGCGGGGCTACAGCAGCGGCGACAGCAGTCCGCAGGCGTTCTCGAGATAGCGCTGGTGGACCGGGCGGTTCTTGAAGGCCGGCCACTCCACCTCGCGGCTCGCATGGAGATCCTCGCTCATCATTCGCTTCAGCGTCGCCGCGAAATCCGGATCATACGCGGTCAGGAGCGTCTCGTAGTTCGAGTACAGGCTGCGGATGTCCCAGTTCGCCGAGCCCACGACCGCCAGGCGGTCGTCCACCACCATCGCCTTCGCGTGCATGAACGGCGGGGGCCGCTCGTAGATCCGCACGCCCGCCTCCAGCAGGTCTTCGTAGGTTCCGCGGCCGGCCCACGTCGTGTACCAGTGGTTGCTCTTCTTCGGCACCACCAGCTGCACCCGCACCCCCCGCAGCGCCGCGATCCGCAGCGCCCGCAGCAGGTCCTCCGACGGCAGGAAGTACGGGGTAATGATCAGCACCTGCTCGCGCGCCGCGTTCACCGCGTTGAAGAACACGTCCACCGCCACGCGCAGGTCCGACGACGGCCCGCTGTTCACCACCCGCGCCAGCGCCGGCCCTTCTTCGGGCAGGCGCCGGAAATGATGCGCGCTGAGCAACTGCATGGGATCTTCCTCCGTCATCACGTGCCAATCGCGCAGGAACGAGTATTGCAGTTCCTGCACCACCGGCCCCAGCAGCCGGAAGTGGTAATCCTGGATCGCCGGCTGGCCGGCGCGGCTCCGCGAATACTCGTTGAGGTTCACCCCGCCCATGAAGCCGATCCGCCCGTCCACGATCAGCGCTTTGCGGTGGTTGCGCAGGTTGAAATGCAGCTGCTTGCGGAACAGGTTCGACTGCGTCCACCCCGCGATCGCCAGGTTCGGCGTCTTCCGGTACTTCCGGAACAGCCCGCCCCACAGCGCATGCGAGGATCCGAACCGGTCGTAGAGCACCCGCACCTGCACCCCGTCGCGGGCCTTCGCCGCCAGCGCCTCCATGAATTCCCGTCCCACGGCGTCGTTGCCGATGATGAACGACTGCAGATGGACGTGGTGCCGCGCCTCGCGGATCGCGTCCAGCATCTTCGGAAAGGCCTCGTCGCCCGTCAGCAGCGGCGTGATCCGGTTGCCGCCCAGCAGCGGATAGTTCTCCAGCATGGCTGCCAAGGGGCGGTCCAGCTCGCGCGTCCATTCGTCCGCCGGCGTCGCCGCCGCCCGGCCCATGGAGCGCCAATAGGCTTCCGGCAGCACGTCGTCCGTGGCCGCGTCCCGCGCCCCGTCCATGCGCACCCGCCGCTGCACGCCCCGCTGCCAACGCTCGCGCGGCACGCGATCCACCCCGAACGCCGCATAGAGCAGCGCTCCGATCACCGGCAGCGACCACGTCACAAACAGCCACAGCATCGTCGAGTCCGCGCGCCGCCGGTGCCGCAGCGCATGCAGCGTCACCAGCCCGAACAGCGCGACGTGGAACGCCGCGCCCCACGACAGCCATGGCGCGCCCCGGAAATGCTCCATCCACGCAAACCCGTTCATCGCCCGGTATTCTCGCCCCGCGCCCCCGCCGGGTCAAGCCGCGCGAAAGTCAAATTTCGGAGAAAGCGGGAACCGAGGTTCGAGGCCCGAGATCCGAAGATGGTCATGTTGAGCGCAGGCGCGCAGCGCCGAAGTCGAAACATCTTGGCCTGGCCACCACGGCACGCCTGCTGGACAAGGCCCAGATCCCTCGTCACGCTCGGGATGACAGCCGCGCGCCCCCCGCCTGCGCTACGGCAGCATGCGGCGGAACGCCAGGGCGCGTTCTTCCAGCTCCACGCGCGTGATCTGCCGCAGGCGGTCCACGCTGAACGCCTCGCACGTGTACGCCGCCGTCACCGTCGCGTTCACCAGCGCCTTGTGCAGGTTCTCCCGCGACACTCCACCCAGCGCCGCCAGCGTTCCCAGCAGCCCGCCCGCAAACGTGTCGCCCGCCCCCGTCGGATCCACCACTTCCACCAGCGGCCACGCCGGCACGATCAACATGTCGTCCTTCGACATCAAAAACGCCCCATGCTCGCCCTTCTTGATCAGCGCGTACTTCGGCCCCATGTCCAGGATCTTTCGCGCCGCCTTGAGCAGCGAGCCCTTGCCCGTCAGGTGCCGCGCCTCGTGCTCGTTCACCGTCAGCAGGTCCACGCGCGCGATCACCTTCATCAGATCTTCCCGCGTCGTGTTGATCCACAGGTCCATCGTGTCCAGCACCGTGAACTTCGGCTTGTCCATCTGGTCCAGCACGCGCGCCTGCAGCGCGGGCGCGATGTTCTCGAGGCACAGGTACGGGCTCGTCCGGTAGGCCTCCGGAATCACGGGATTGAAGTTGGCGAACACGTTCAGGTCCGTGCAGTTCGTGCGCCGGTTGTTCATGTTGTCCTCGTAGACGCCGCTCCAATGGAAGGTCTTGCCCTTCTCCTGCTGGAGTCCCTGCGTATCCACGCCCGCCTGCTCGAAAATATCGAAGTATTCCTTCGGGAAATCCTCGCCCACCACGCCGACCACGCCGGTCTTCGCGAACAGCGCCGAGGCGACGCTCGTATAGCTCGCCGAACCGCCCAGCAGTTTTTCGTGCATGGCCTTCGGCGTCTGCACGCTGTCGAACGCCACCGATCCCACCACCACCACGTCCGGAGTCTTCGATTTGCTCATGGTTGTCCTCTCTGCTCTCGTGATTCGTTCCGCCCCGCCGATCGGGCCGGCCTATTCGGCCAGTTGTTCTTCGATCAGCTGGCACAGGGCGTGGATGATCATCGCATGCCCTTCCTGGATGCGCGCCGTCACGCCCGAACTGGCCACGCACAGTTTTTCGTCCGCC
>CAZECJ010000102.1:0-9618 GCA_964510645.1 uncultured Verrucomicrobiota bacterium
TTGGCCATGCCCATTTCGTGGCGCGGGCGCATTGCGCAATATGCCGGGCGGCTGCACCGGGTCCACGCCGGGAAGCGGGAAGTGCGGATTTGCGACTATGCGGATCTGAACGTGCCGATGCTTTCGCGCATGTTCGATCGCCGCCGCCAAGGCTATCGCGCGCTGGGGTATTCCGTCCTGCTGCCGTTGAAGTCCATGCCGGGCTGGCCCGAAGAGGTCTCTTTGCCGGTGTCGTCGCATTGGCAGGAAACCTACGCGGGCAGCGTGCGGCGGCTGGTTCACGATGGGCTGGATGCTGCGCTGGCGGATTTGTTTGTCGCGGCCACGCATCGGATGGCGCCGGCGGCGGATGCGGAAGGCGAGGCGCGCGCCCGCAGCGCGGCGGAAGCTTTTTTGTATCGCCGTCTGGAAACGCTGCCGGCGACGGCCGGACGTTTCCGCCTGAACATGGCCCTGCCGATCCCGTTCGACGGAAATGGAAAATTGGAAGTGGATTTGCTCTGCGCCGATCGTCGGCTGGCGATCGAGCTCGACGGGACGCACCATTTCGCCCGTCCGGAGGCCTATCGGCGGGACCGGCGCAAAGATGCCCTGCTACAGGAGAATGGCTATTATGTGTTGCGCTTCCTGAGCGAGGATGTCGGAGGAAGACTGGGTGAGGTTCTGGATGCGGTTTTGCGAGCGTGGCAACATCAGGGGCGGGGCAAAAATTGATGGACGGCAGAACATTTTGCGTCATCCCGGGCCTTTATGCTATCTTTTCCGGACCTTCGAGGAGAGTAGTACCCCATGCCCACGTATGAATACGAGTGCCGCAAGTGCGGCCACCAGTTCGAGAAGTACCAGTCCATCCTGGCGGAGCCGTTGAAGACCTGTCCGAAGTGCAAGGGCAAGGTGGCGCGGGTGGTGTCGGGCGGGGCCGGCATCATTTTCAAGGGGTCCGGGTTCTACCAGACGGATTACAAGAAGACCTCGCATGCTTCCCATGCGGCGGAAAAAGGCTCGGACAAGAAGGCGGAAGGTCCCAAGGCGGACAGCAAGCCGGACAAACCGGCGAAGTAGGAGACGACCATGGAAGATAACGTCCTGATGATGCGCTGTACGAAGTGCGGCGAAATGAACCGGTTGCCGGTGGTGCATTGCAAGAAGTGCGGCGCGCGGCTGGATTTCGAAACGGCCGAGCAGCACATGAAAGACGCCGGCGGACCGTCGGTGGAACAGCAAGTCCGCGTGGTTGCCAAGCTGGCGCTGGCGTTCGTCTTGCTGCTGATCGTTCTGCTGATGATCTGGCCGGCCAAGATGGCGCGGACGGTCGGCGACGAGATGGATGCCAAGCGGTACCGGATGAAAGGCGAACTGCTGGTCGAAGGCTTGAACCGTGGATTGCCGGTTTCTCAGGTGATCGAGGAGAAGGAAATCAACGCGCATCTGGGCGAGATGCTGGCGGCGCAGCCGGCGGCCCGCGGCGGATTCTCCGCCAAGCTGGAAGACATCGGCGCGCGGTTTTTCCCCGGCCGGGCGGAAGTGTTCGTGGCGATCCGGCGCGGTCCGTTCATCTTTACCGCGACGTTCTATGCCAAGCCCAAGGGGTCGCGGCTGGTGGTGACGGGCGCAAAGGCCGGGCATCTGCCGTTGCCGAGCATCTTGGGCAAGCTCTACGCCAGCACGCAGACCGGGCTTTTCCGGCAACTGAAAAACGAATCGCGGATCGTGCGGAATTTGGACGGTGCGTCGGTGAGCGACGGTTCGATCGAACTGCTGACCCAGTCCGGAAAATGATCGGCGTGTGAAAGCGGTCTTCCAGCGCGTCGTGAGCGCGGAGGTTCGCAGCGAGGGCCGCACGACGGGCCGCATCGGGCCGGGGGCGGTGATCCTGCTGGGCGTAGGGCGGACGGACACCGAGGCGGAGGCCGCGAAACTGGCCGACAAAATCGCCAAGCTGCGGGTGTTCGACGACGCGGACGGCAAGATGAACCTGCCGATCTCGTCCGTGCCGGGCGGAAAATTCGTGGTGGTGAGCCAGTTCACGCTGTTCGGGAACGCGGAGAAGGGGAACCGGCCGAGCTACATCGCCGCGGCGCCGCCGGAACAGGCGGAGCCGCTGTACGAAAAGTTCGTGGCGTGCCTGCGGGGCATGGGTTTCACCGTCGAAACGGGGGTGTTTCGCACGATGATGCAGGTGGAACTGGTCAACGATGGCCCCGTGACTCTGCTGCTCGATACCAACGAATGGAAATAGGCGAACGCCAAGGAGCGGATGCCGAATCTCCAGGGTGAATTACTATCACTTATAATAATATGTGATAGTTGAGTCGATCGGTTCAGGGGCGGGCGTCGATTTGGCGGAGAGCTTCGTAGACGACGATGGCGACGGCGCTGGAGAGATTGAGCGAGCGGACGTGCTGGGTCTGGATGGGTATGCCGCAGACGGAATCGGCGTGCGCGGCCAGCAGGTCGTCGGGCAATCCCTTGGTTTCGCAGCCGAAGACCAGCGCGTCGCCGGGGCGGTATTCGATTTGCGTGTAGGGTCGGGAACTGCCGGTGCTGTAGAAGAAAAGGCGGGCGGATCGGAGCGCGTCGAGGCAGGCCGGCCAAGAGGGATGGACTTGCACTTGGACGGCATCCCAATAGTCGAGGCCGGCGCGGCGGAGCTGGGCATCGGTGATTTGGAAGCCCAGCGGTTCGACCAGATGGAGCCGGGTGCCGGTGGCGGCGCAAAGACGGGCGACGTTGCCGGTGTTGGGCGGGATTTCGGGGTGGACGAGGACGACGTGGAGCGGGACGGCCGGCCAGCGGAAATCGAATTCGGCTTTTCGGGAATGGGCGTGCTTCATGGGGGCAAGATAGGGTCCTGCCTGGCCGAGGGCAAGACGTTCTCCGCGCGCGAACCTCCGGATGGAGGGCGTTATTTCTCGAGAAGGGCGCGGGCGGCGGCGAGGGCGTTGCGGATGCCTTCGTAGCCGGTGCAGCGGCACAGATTGCTTTGCATCCATTCGCGGTCGGCGTTTTCGTCGGGCTCGGGATGGGCCTCGAGCAAGGCGGCGGCGTTGAGGATCTGGCCAGGAGTGCAGAAGCCGCACTGGAAGCCGTTTTCCTCGGCGAAGGCTTTCTGGACGGGGTGGTCGCGCAGGCCTTCGATGGTGGTGATCGCGAGGCCTTCGCATTCGACGGCGAGGATCATGCAGGATTTGACGGGCTTGCCGTCGAGCAGGACGGTGCAGGCGCCGCAGTCGCCGTTTTCGCAGCCGGACTTGGCGCCGGTGAGCCCGAGCGTTTCGCGCAGCACGCGCAGGAGGGTGTCGCCGGGGCGGACGCCGGCGCGACGCTCTTCGCCGTTGATGCAGAGGTGCAGCTCGGTGGTTCCGGAAATCTCTTTCATGCGAGTTCCTCCAGCGAGGCGCGGATCATGTTCTGCAACAGGGCGACGCGGTATTCGGCGGAGGCGCGCGAATCGGCGCGCAGCGACCCGAAAGCCTCGAGGACGGCGGGCAGGGCGGCGACGCCATCTTGGGAGAGCGCGGCATCGGCGGCATCGGAGCGGACGGGATAGGGATGGGCTCCGGCGACGGCAAGGCGGATGGAGGCTCCGTCGTGGACCATGGCGGTCGTGACGAGGGGGTAATCCACGGAGCTGGTACGGGTTTTGCGGTGGTGGCTCCAGGACCATTCGGCGGCCTCGATGGGCACGCAGAACGAGAGGACCAGTTCGCCGGGGGCGAGGATGAGGCGCTTGTCGAAGATCTCGCGGAGCTTGCGTTCCCGGCGGATGGCTTGCGCGCCTTCGTTGGCGGGGGCGATGGACCGCACGGTGGCGTCGGCGAGCAGCAGCGGCAGCACGGCTTCGCGGTACGGGAGCAGGCCCGCCACGTTGCCGCCGAGGGTGAGGCGGTTGCGCACGGAGTGGTCGGCGATGCCGCGCAGGACGGCGTTCAGCAAGGGGAAGGCGTCGCCGGCGGCCACGTCGGACAGCGACAAAGCGGCACCGAGGCAGAGGCGGTCACCGCACATTTCGTGGACGTTGGCTTCCGCGATGCGCTTGACGTCGACGCAGGCGCGCAGGTCGAGGGCGGCGGTGCGGCGGGCGGAGGTGGTGATTTCGGTGCCACCGGCGAGGTAGCGCGCGCCTTCGTGGCGGATCCAGGCGTCGACGGCTTCTTCGGCGGTGTCGGGGCTCAGATAGGTGATGTCGGCGGCGATCATCGGGGAACCTCTTGCGATTTCTTCCAGATGGTTTCGGGGGTCATGGGCAGCTCCGTCAGTTGCGCGCCGATGGCGAGGGAGACGGCCTGGGAGAGGCAGCCGGGCATGCCGACGATGCCTTGCTCGCCGAGGCCGCGCAGGCCATAGGGCCCGTCGCGTTGCGGCGTTTCCACGAAATCGACGAGGTACTCGGGATCCTCGCCGTAGCGCTGGATCTTGTAGTCGCGCAGGCTGCCGTTCTGCACGGCTTGGCGGGCGTCGAAGACGTAGCCTTCGGTCAACGAATACCCGATGCCCATGCCCATGGCGCCGACGATCTGGCCGCGGGCGAGGGCGGGATGCACGACCTTGCCGACGTCCATGCAGCAGGCCGCCGTGAGCACGCGGATCGCGCCGTCGGCCGGATCGACCTCCACCTCGACGCCCTCGGCGCCGAGGGTCCATTCGAGCCACGGCTTGCCCGCGCCGGTGTCGGGATCGAGGCTGGTCAGATCGGGGGTGATGTACCAGCCGCGGCCGATGACGGGGCCGCCGATGGCGTTGCCGTTGGGATAGACGTAGCCGAGCACGACTTTTTCCAGCGGCAGGAAACGCGATGGGTCGGCGCGGACGAAGACGCGGTTGCCGGCGACGTCGAGATCCTCCGGTTTGCACTGCAGGGGCGCGGCGGCGATGCGCTGGATCTGCGCGACGGCGTCGGCGACGGCGTCGAGCGCGGCCCGCCCGGCCATGAACAGCGAACGGCTGGCGGCGGTGGCCCAGTCGTGCGGCGAAAGATCGGTGTCCACGCGGCGGGTCGTGCGCACCAGCGCGAGGTCCGTCTTCAGGGCCTCGGCGACGAGCATGCGCAGGCCTTCGTGCGCGCCCTGGCCGATTTCGATGACGCCGGTCGAGAGCGTGGCGCTGCCGTCGTCGGCGAAATACAGCACCGCGCCGGCGTCGGTGAAGGTGGGAATCGCGGGTGCCTTCCAGAAGCAGGAAATGCCCTTGGCGCGGATCTTGCCGTCGGGCTGCGCGATGCGGTGCGGCGCGGAATCCCATTGCAGGCGTTCCTTCACCTTGGCGAGGCAGGCGGGCAGGTTGCCGGTGTTTTCGTCCATGGGCGCGCCCGTGGGCGTGAGGTCGCCCCGGCGGATCGCGTTCTTCAGGCGCAGTGTGGCGGGGTCCATGTTCAGGCGTTCGGCGAGGAGGTCCATGGCGCGCTCGGTGGCGTAGGACAGCTCGATGTGGCCGAAGCCGCGGAACGCGGAGGCGAAGGGATGGTTCGTGTAGACGCACAGGGAATCGGTTTTGACGTGGGGGATGTTGTAGGGCCCGGTGCAGGAGATCGCGGCCGCGCGCGAGACGTTGACGGCGTAGTCGGCGTAGCCGCCGGAATCGAACAGGAACTCGATGTCGGCCGCGAGCAGCGTGCCGTCGGCGCGGGCGGCGAGGCGGACGCGCGCCTGCAGGCCGGCGCGGCCGGGGCTGGAGAGCATGTCGGCCTCGCGGGTGTTGGCGAGGCGCACGCGGCGGCCGGGAAAACGCATGGCCAGCAGGCACGCGAGGGGTTCCAGCATGATGCCCGCCTTGCCGCCGAACCCGCCGCCGATGGGCCCGGCGCGCACGACGATTTGCCGCTCGGGCAGCCCCAGCGCGCGGGCGAGGAGATTGCGGACCTCGAAGGGCGACTGCGTGGAACTGTCGATTTCGAGCCGTCCGTCCAAGCCGAATTCGGCGATGGCCACGCGCGGCTCCATCGCCACGTGGTCGCCCGGCGGGAAGGAGAACTCGCCTTCGACGACGACGGCGGCTTCGGCGAAGGCCCGGTCCGGATCGCCCTTGCGGATCTTCGTGCGGTTGGCGACGTTGGTGCCGGGTTCGGGCAGGATGTCGGGGATGCGGGCGTAGTCCGCCATGTCGGGATGCAAGATCGGCGCGCCGGGCGCGAGCGCTTCGCGGGGGCTGTCGATGGCGGGGAGCGGGACGTATTCGATTTTCACCAGCCGCAAGGCGTTCAACGCCGAGGCTTCGTCGTCGGCCACGATGGCCACGACAGGTTCGCCGTGGTGGCGCACGTTGCCGCGCGCGAGCGGCGGCTTGTCGCCCAGGTAGAGGCCGATCAAAATCTCCGGCCAGTCCGCGCCGGTGAAGACCCCGCGCACGCCGGGAGCTTCGGCGGCGGCGGTGGTTTCGATCTTCTGGATTTCGGCGTGCGCCTGGGGGCTGAAGAGGACCGCCGCGTGGAGCGTTCCCGGGCGGACGCCGTCATCGGTGAAGCGGAGCGTGCCGCCCGTCTTGGCCGGAGCATCCGTCCGAACCGGCGATGTTCCCAGATGGGTCGCGGGATTCATGGGCGCAATCTATGCCGACATCCCGGAGATTGCAAAAAAGTGGCCGCGCTTCGGGGACCGGCGCCCGCGCCGACCCAGGCCTAGATCCGATGGCCGTCGCGCATTTAATCGAAAAATTGACTCGCCAGACGGCTCGCTCCGCGGGAAACTACAGCCTAGCCAGGTATGTTTCATTGATGCCAAAAAGGAGGCCGCCATGCCGTCCGCTTTTCGGAACCACGTCGCGCCGTCGCGTTTGCCGGAGGAGCGCCTGATTCGATCCGCCGCCGTTTCGGCCCTCGTCTACGTGGTTCTCGCGACGGCGTATATCCTCGTTTCCGGCCGGATCGCCACCCGCTTGGCGGGGTCCGTGGAGCAGTTGCAAGCCATCGAGGCCGCCAAGGGCTTGGTGTTCGTGGGGGTGACCGGCGTCCTTTTCTTTCTTCTCTCGCTGGGCTGGTGGCGCAACGCGCGCCGGCAGCGGAACCTGCTGATCCAGGGAGAGCGCCGGGCGGTGGCGTCGATGTATGCCGCCACGCTCGCGCACGACTTGAACAACCTGCTGATGGGTCTGACGGGGCTGGTCGAGGAACTCAAGGAGCACTCGCACGACAACGCCTATCTGGCGCGCATGCGCGACGCGGTGGAGCAGGCGCTCCGCAGTCTGGCCCCGCTGGCGAAGCGCATCGCTTCGTCGGCCCGCCAGTTCCAGCCCGGCGATCGCACCGACGTGGATTTGGCCGCGACGCTCGGTCAAATCACCGAGCTGGCCCGGCGGCATCCGGACGTGCGGTTCTGCGACTTGCGCATCGCCGAGCTCGCGCCGGTCGTCCTGCCGCTCCACAAGGAGCTGCTGGAGCAGGCCGTGCTCAACTTGATCGTCAACGCGGCCCAGGCCGCCGGATCCCACGGCCGGATCGAGCTGGCAGTCCGGCGGACGGCGCACGCGCTGGTCATCGAGGTCCACGACGACGGTCCGGGCATCCCTCCCGAGAAGGCCGAAGCGATCTTCGATGCCGGCTACACGACGAAAGGCAACGGCAGCGGGCTGGGGCTGCTATCGGTACAGGTTTTCGCCGCCGCGTGCCGGGGCCGCATTTCGGTCGCCCGCTCTCCTCTGGGCGGCGCCGTGTTCCAACTCGCCATCCCCATGGACCAGCGGCTCGCGACGCTCGCCGCCGCGGCCGCGCTGGCCTGAAAACAGCGTTAGGGATGGGCCGGCGGAGGGGGCGGCGGGACGTAGTCCGGATTGCGGGTCAGATCGACATAGGCGAGGTGGTGGTCGGAAACGTGGCCGTTGAGGCCGGGCTGGGTCAGGTTGTTGGCGGTATCGGTGCCCTTCTGGATGGTTTGGGGAGGGGAGACGCGCCACGGGCCATTGGCCGCGAGGTTCTTCGAGGCGAAGATGCGGTCGAACGCGGCGGGCGGGAAGACGAGCAGCGGATCGCCGGTTTCGCCGGCTTGCCGCGTGGGGATGGTGGTGCGTTCTTCGATGGGGCGGCCGCGCCAGAGATCGACGAACGATCCGGCGAGGGGCTCGAGGGACGGATCGTCGGCGAAGGCTTCGGTGTCGGGATCGACGTTGGTGTCGCCGAGGATGAGGACGGAGGTGGGGTCGGGGTCGTTCTGGAGTTTTTCGGAGACGGCGTCGGCGGCGATGTGGTGGAGGGCGATGGCGCGCTGGGCCTGGTTGCGCGGGGCTTCTCCATAATTGGATTTGAGATGGACGTCGTAGACGAGCAGGCGGGAGCCGTCGCCGAGGTCGAATTCGGCGGCGAGGGCGCCGCGCGTCGGGCGGCTCTTGCCGCCGAGCTGGACGAACCCGAGCTGGCGGACGTTGCGGGGGCGCAGGCGCGAGAGCAGGGCGAGATTGAGCCGCTCGTTCTCGCCGGAGGGCTGGCGCAGCTTGGAAATGTAGACGTAGTCGTAGGGGCGCTCGAACTGTTCGTTGAGGAATTCGAGGGTCCGGCCGTTTTCAATTTCCTGGAGAACGAGGATGTCGGGATCGGCTTCGGCGATGAGGACGGCGGCGGCGCGGGCGTGGGTCACGAAGACCTCGGGCGTGCGTTCCGGTTCGTCGCGGCGGCCATCGGTGAAGTGTTCGAGATTGTAGGTGGCGACGCGGAGACGCTCGGGGACGGCGGCCGCGGGGGTCCCGTCTTTCGGAGCCAAGACGGGGCTCAGGCGGGCGACGCGCAGACCGGGCCGGGGCTGGGCGAGGAGCCAGAGGAGCAGGGCGGCGGCGACGAGGAGGAACGCGTAGAGGGGCCGAACGGGAACCGGCGCGTGCAGGGGTTTCTTCATGGGGGCCTTTATGGCGCAAAACGGGGGCGGGAGGCCAGCGAAAAGCGCAGGAGGGATTGCCGGCGGAAGACCGACGTGTTAGGTTTTCCGCCCAATCGGGGCAAGGCGTCCCGGAAGAAAGAGCAACATGAAGAAGTGGATCTTGGCATTGGCGATGGTGGCGATGAGCGCAACGATGGCGCAGGCGGGCTGGAAGACGATTTCGGAAATCGCGGCGACGGACAAGTCGGAAGCGCGGGAACTGGCGGTGAACCGCACGATCCGCACGGTGCAGATCGAATGCACGGAAGGTTCCGTGATCGTGATGACGCTGTGGGTCCGCGAAGGCGGGGCGAAAACGGAAATCCGCGTGGCCCGTCAGTTCAACCAGGGCGACAAGCAGGATTTCGATCTGGGCCAAGACCGGAACGCGACGGGGTTCCGCATCAGCGACAAGGGGCCCGGAAAATACAAGGTCCACGTCAGATAGGCGGCGGGAGCCGGTCCGCGCCCGCTTTCCGCGGCCGATTTTCGGGCCAAAAAAGGCGGTTTTCGGGAAAAGTGAATTTTTTTCCGAAAAAACGTTGACGTCGAATCGGCGGCAGGTATGATGCGCCGAGCATTTTGGAGTGTCGGTAAACGTTCCGGATGCCGTACATTGCAGTAGACACAAGGTATTTAGCGCTTTCCGAGCCTCAACGGGAAACCCTAGGTTCGGTTGCGTTTTGTCTTGTGCCGATTTGCCTGGGACGGCGGAACGGGAGTGCGACGTGCCTGTGTAGCTCAGTTGGCAGAGCACGTCCTTGGTAAGGACGAGGTCAGC
>CAZECJ010000103.1:0-9604 GCA_964510645.1 uncultured Verrucomicrobiota bacterium
AAGGCTACGATCCCGCGTTCGGCGCGCGCCCCCTCAAGCGCGTCATCCAGCGCCTCGTCCTCGATGAACTCGCCTCCAAGGTCCTCGCCGGCGAAATTCCGGCCGGGGCCCGCGTCGAAGCCGACTTCGACCCCGACCACCCGGAGCAGATCGCGTTCAGCGTGAAATCGTAAGGATCCGGGCCCTACGGCTTCTTGAAGAACATCGCCTTGCCTTCGAGGGTCAGTTCGATCACCTGGAGATGCTTGGGATCGCTGAACGCGATCCGCGATCGCACGCCCTGTTTCGGCCCATCGTTGTTTTCGATCACGAGGACGTCGTCGTGCCCGGCGACCACGCTGTATCCGAACGGACCCGCGGTTTCGCCCATCACCTGCATCGTGATGCCGTCCAGCGTGACGGACATCGTCATGCCTGCCATCATGTCGGCCAACGCCTGCACCATCTCGGGCGCTGCCGCTTTCTGCTTCTGGAATTCGGGATCTTGCTCGAACGGCGCCACGTCGCCCGTCCACTGGCCCATGAACTGGAACGTTAGCGCGCCCGCGCGGGCCGGATCGTTTTGCGCTTCGTCCTCTTCCGAGGAAGGCGCCGGAGCCGCCGCCTCCGCGATGGGAGCGGCTGCCACCGGGACTTCCGCCGCTGCGGCGCCTTCGCTGGCTTGGAAGAAATTGCCGTCCGCATCGATGCCGCAGAGCCGCCCGCCGCTTGCGATCAGGAACCGGGTTCCGTCGAATCCCGTTCCCGCCGCCGTCCAAGTGCCGGTCTCCACGTCCGTGGCATAGAGCGCCCCGCTCCGCTCCACGGAGTAGAGGGTTCCGTCCAGAACCGTCCCGGCCACCGTGTTGGCCCACGCCCCCGCGTCGCCGACCTGCTTCCACGAGCCGTCCGCCGGATTGATGAGATAGAGGGTGCCGCTTTTCTCGATGGAAACGAGCTGGTCGTCCACCGCGAAGAGAAACGCGGTGGCGGCGAAATCAGGGGTGCCCACCTTCCGCCACGTGCCCGTCGCCGGGTCCGAGGCGTAGAGCGCGCCGCCGCTTTCGACGGTGTAGAGCGTGCCGTCCAGCGTCGCTCCGGCGATCGTGTTGGCCCAGCCCGCCGCCGGGCCTGACCGCTGCCAGGTGCCGTCCGCCGGATCGATGAGATAGAGCGTCCCGTCCTTTTCGATGGAGGCGAGCAGGTCCCCGGCTCCGAACAGAAAGGCCGTGTTGGCGAAATCCGCGCCGCCGAGCTTGACCCACGAACCGTCCGCCGGATCGGTCGCGTAGAGGCTGCCCCCCGCTTCCACGGTGTAGAGTTTCCCGCCCAGCGCCGTTCCCGCGATCGTGCCGGCCCAGTTGCCCGGCGAGCCGAGCGCCTGCTTCGAGAATTCCCCGGCAGTCGCCGCCGTGCCGATCATTGCCAGCGCCACCGCGATCCATCCCGTGCGAATCTTCATCTTCGGTCTCCTTGGCGCGGTTGGGCGCCCGTTTTTCAAATGGGTTCTCTCAGGGGCTCAGGAACGCTTCCATCGCCGCGAGGCCGTCGGGCGTGCCCATGTCGAGCAGCGGCGGCGGGGCCGGAACTGCGACGAGCCGGCGTTCCGCGGCGAGCGCCGGGAAGATCTCCGTCTCGAGCGAGACGGCTTGCCCGGCGGGAATCGCGGCGAGAATCTCGCGCGGCAGCAGATAGATGCCCGTGTTGACGAAGCCCGCGCTGCGCTCCGCCTTCTCGCGGAAGGCCGTCACGAAGCCGTCGGGGTCGAACTCCATCGTCCCGTAGCGGCCGGCGTTTTCGATGGGGGTCGCCAGGATTTTTCCACACCGTGGAAACTTTTTTTCCACAGCGTGGAAAAATCCATGCCCGGTTTTCCACAGCGTGGAAAAATCCAGTTTCGGCGTCAGCGAGTCGCCGTTGACGACGAGGACGGGATCGGATGCGAGCTGCGGCTCGACGAACTTCAGCGCGCCGCCGGTGCCGAGGGGCTGGGGTTCCCGGGAAAGGACGATTTCCAGGCCGTCGGGGTTCCGCGCGGCGAGATAGGCCTCCAGCACGTCGGCCATGTGGCCGGAGGCGAGGAGGATCCGGACGACGCCGTTCTTCTTCAGCCAGTCGAACTGCCATTCGAGGAAGGGGCGTCCGGCGACGGGCACGAGGCATTTGGGCCGGTCGGGGAAGCGCTCGGCGATGCGCGTGCCCTTGCCTCCGAGCAGGATGACGGCTTGCGGAATCACGGAATCAGGATGCCAAGCCGCCGGGCGGTTGTCAAACGGCGAGCCGGCCGGAGGTCCGGTCGCGGAATTCGGGTACTGGTCAAATGCGCGCGAACGGCGTATCATGTCCCGAATGAATGAGCAAAAGGAAACGGATCGGCCGGCCGCCGGCGCCGCCGCCTTCCGGCGCGTGGCGCTGGTGAACGTGCGGATCGAATCGCGCCAGCGGTCGCCCGTCGGCTTGCTCATGCTCGCCGCGTGCATCAAAAATTCGGCGGAAACGATCATCTTCGATCCCGATCCCGACGATGCCCAGCTGGCCGAGATTGTCGCGTTCCAGCCCGACCTCGTCGGCATCGGCTTCATGACCCAGACCCGTTTCCGCGCGCTGGAAATCAACCGGATCCTGCGCGAGAAGCTCCCGCAGGCGAAGTTCGTGCTGGGCGGCGTGGGCCCCACCGTCGAGCCCGACAAGACGTTCGAGCGGTTCCATCCGGACGCCCTGATCGTCGGCGAAGGCGAAAAAGCGCTGATGGAAATCGTGCGCACCGGAACATTCGCGGGCATCCCCGGCGTGTTCATTCCCGGCCAGCCGTTCAAGGAAGCCGAGGTGTTCTGGAACCTCGACGACCTGCCGCAGCCGGCCATCGACTGCATGCCGGATTTCTACCGCTACCTGTGCCCGCCCGGCGGCATCCGCGGCAAGTGGTTCAAGTCCGGCACGCCCATGATCATGACGTCGCGCGGCTGCCCCTACCGCTGCACGTTCTGTTCGTCGCACCTGATGTTTTCGCGCAAGGTCCGCCGCCGGTCCGTCGGCCACGTGCTGGCCGAGATCCGCGACCTGCACGACCGGTTCGGCATCGACGCGGTGTATTTCTTCGACGACACCTTCAACGTGCAGCGCGAATGGCTGAAGGAATTCTGCGCGGCGCTGGAAAAGGAACCCTACCGGCTGACCTGGGGCTGCCAGATCCGCGTCAACCTGTTCGACGTCGAGATGGGCCGGATGATGCGCAAGGCCGGCTGCGTCCAGGTGGACATCGGCGTGGAATCCGGCTCGCCGAAGGTGCTCAAGGCCGTCCACAAGGACGAAACCGTCGAGCAGATCGAACAGGCGTTCGCGGCGTGCCATGCCTCCGGCCTCGCGCCGATGGGCACGTTCCTCGTCGGCTGCCCCGAGGAGACCTGGGAAGACGTCGAGCTGACGAAGGCGCTGCTGCGGCGCATCAAGCCGTCCTTCGCCGAGTTCTTCTATCTGATTCCCTATCCGGGGTCCGAGATCTACGAGCAGGCCGTGGCGAACCGCTGGATCGTGGACGATTCCTACGAAGGCCGCGGCATGGTGGACCGCCCGGTGCTCAAGATCAACTTCACGCTGGAGGAGCAGATCCGGATCCGGCGCGAATATTTCCAGATGATGTCGTTCCGCAATCTCCGCGGCTATCTCTCCCCGGCGGTGCTGCTGAACGTCCTGACTTCGGTGCGGCCGGTCATGGTGCGGGCGTTTATCCGGGAATTCCGGAAGACGCGCAACCTCCGCGACGCCATGCAGGCCTACGTGCACGCCCTGCGCAACCACTCCGCGGCCGCCGTCGCCCGCCGGCGCCGCCCGGCGCCATGACCGCCGCGCCCCGCCGCACGATCGTCCTGCTGCACCGCTACGGCCTGCGGGCCCACGCGGAATTGCATCGGATCATCCCCGACCTGCTGGCGCGCCTGGCGCAGGACCACGAGGTGATCTACGGCGGGCCGCGCTGCGGCGGATTTGCGGTGCCCGGCGTGCGGATGCACGTCCTGCCGTATGCGGTGGACCGGTCCCGCTCCAGCGACAAGTTCTGGAAGACCGTCTGGTGGTACGCGTGCCTGCCGTGGCTGGCGCTGCGCTGCCGGGCGTGGAAGGCCGACCTCATCTGGATCGACGAGAGCCTGCCTTTGCTGGGGTGGATCGTGCAGCTGTTCTCGGGGCGGCCCACCATGTTGACCGTGGTCGATTTCTTCCTGGAAGTCTACGGGGAAGTCCTGCCGTGGCTGCGTCCCGTGGCGAAAGGGAGCCTCGCGTTCGAGCGCCGCAGCTGGAAGAAAGCGGTCGCGATCGTCACGCGCACGGAATCGATGAAGCGCCATCTGCAGGAAGCCGGCGTGGACGAGGCGAAGATCCGCATGATCCGGGACACGTTTTCCACGGACGTATTCACGCCGGGGCGCGCAGACGACCTGCGCCGAAAGCTGGGATTCGGTCCGGACGACGTCGTGTTGGTGCACCACGGCATTTTGCATCCCAACAAGGGAATCGGCCGGGTGCTGGCTTGGCTCGTGCCGGCGATGAAAGCCGATCCGCGCCTGCGGTTCCTGGTGGTGGGCGACGGCGACGAACGCGCCAGCTTGGAACGCACGGTCCGCGCGCAGGGCTTGGAATCCCGGGTGGTCTTCACGGGCTGGCTGCCTTCCAGCCGGATGGTGGCCGAGCATTTGCGGGCGGGCGACGTCGGGCTGGTCATGCGGATCGGGCAGTTTTCGGACCACTTCCACGTCACGGGAACGCTGGTGCATTGTCTGATGTGCGGCCTGCCCGTGCTGGCGGCGCGGTTGCGCGGCATCTGCGAAATCGTGACCGAAGGCCGGGAAGGAACGCTGTTCGATCCCAACGACGGGGAGGAATTCCTCGCCAAGCTCGCCGAACTGTGCGCGGATTCGCGCCGCCGAGCGGAAATGGGCGACGCCGGACGGCAAAAGGCCTTGGCCGAATTCGCGCCCGCCGTCGTTTTGGAGCACACCGTCGCGTGGATGCTCGCCGCGCTGCCGGCCGGCGGCGATTCGGCGGAGGCTACTCGGGGCTCTTGAAAATGATGCGGCTGCCCTCGGCGCCGAAGCGGAAGCGGACTTCGGCGAGGTCGCGGAGGGCGGCGCGGACGGCGGCTTGTCGTTCCGGTTCGGCGTAGAGGCACAGGAATCCGCGGCCGCCGGCCCCGAGCAACTTGCCCCCGCGCGCGCCGGCCGCGCGCGCGGCGGCATAGGCTTGGTCGATCGCCGGAGTGCTGATGCCGGACGAAAGCGAGCGCTTGAGCTGCCAGGCCTCGTGCAGCAGATCGCCGAAGGCCGCGAGCGGCTGTCCGCCGGTCAGGAGATCTTCGGCTTGGTCCACCATCCGGCGCATGGCGAGCAGCGCGGTTTGGTTTTCGTCGGCGCGGCGTTCCTGGTCTTGCAGGACGGCGGCGGCGGAGCTTTCGGAACCCATGTAGAAAAGCATCAGGCTCTGTTCCAACGCGTGCTGACGGGCGGCGGAGAGGGCGACGTCGCGCACGCGCACGGAGTCGTCCGGCGCGAAGTCGAACCGCCGGAAGCCGCCGTAGGCCGCTTCGTACTGGTCCTGCCAGCCGCCGGCGTCGCCGACGCGTTCGCGCTCGATCTGGATGGCCTGGCGGGCGAGTTCTTCGGGCGTCCGGAGGTGGCCGTTGAACGCCTGCACGGCATTGAGCAAGCCGACGGTGAAGGCGGACGACGAGCCGAGGCCGGTTTGGCCGGGCAGATCGGCGGTATGGGCGATTTCAAGGCCTTCGCGCTGGTCGAGCAGCCGCAGGGTTTCGCGGATCAGCGGATGCTGGAATTCTTCCGGCCGCAGCACGGATTCCGTGCGCGAATAGCTGGCGCGGAAGCGGTGCTTGAACAGCGGCGCCAGGCGGTGGACGGACAGATAGCAGTACTGGTCGATGGTCGCGGCGAGAACCGCGCCGCCATGCTGCCGGAAAAAGGCCGGGAAATCGGTGCCGCCGCCGAAAAAGCTGATGCGAAAGGGCGTTCGGGAAATGATCATGGCAGTCGTACCTTTCCAGCCTGGACTTCTCGGATGAACTGCCGGACCGTTTCGCGGGTGGTGGGCAGGGCGATCCGTCGGGCCGCGTTGTCCACGTTCAGTTCTGCGCGGACTTTCGGATGGGCCTGCGCGTCCGCCGGCAGTTCGCGGCCCGCCCACTCGGCGGCCTGCCGGACGGAAACCGTTCCCGTGGACGATAGATTCAGGATCGGGACGGGCGGAGGGTCTTCCTCGTAGAGGCGGAACACGCACCGGGCCAGCTCGCGCGTATCCATATATTGAAATTCCGAGTCGGGATGGACGAACAACGGACGCTGCGTCAACAGATCGAACATCGCGTTCTTCCGGAGGCCGGGTCCCACGAAACCGCCCATGCGCAAGATGAGATGGCGCGGCGCGAAGTGCCGCACCAGTTGTTCGGCCATCCATTTGTGGAATCCGTAACCGGTCATTTCGGAGAGCGGCAGCGGGGCGTCTTCGCCGTTCAGCCGCGGATCGTCCTCGTGGGGATAGATGGCGCCGCTCGAAAGCTGGACGTAAAAGCCATACCGGAAATCGTGAAGCGCATGCATGACCGAGGTGACGGACAGTTCGAAGCCTTTCACCGGATCCCGGGCATCGATGAATTTGCGGGAATTGCCGGCGGCGTTGATGAGCAGGTCGGCTTCCGCCCCGCGGCATTCCGCGTAGTTGTCCAGATCCACGGCGGTCACGGCATAGCCGCGCACCGCCGCCTCGGCCGCGAGGGCCGAGCCGATGAATCCTTTGGCGCCGAGGACGATGCAGGTTTTCACGCTAGAGCCGGACGGTCCCTTCTTCGCGGGCCTTCAAGAACCATTGGACGGTGCGGCGCAGGCCGTCGGCCAGCGAGGTGTCGCAGGAAAGGCCAAGCGCGTGCAAGCGGGCCACGTCGAAAATCTTGTCGATCTGTCCGTCCGGCTTCGCGGCGTCCCAGACGATTTCGCCGGCGAATCCGGTGGTTTGCTTGACGGTCTCGGCCAGTTCGCGGATGGAGATGCGGCGGCCCGCCGAGACGTTGACGGGTTCGCTGGAGTCGTAGTTCCGGACGAACCAGGGGACGGTGGCGGCCACGTCGCCGGCGTAGACGAAATCGCGGGTCGGGCGGCCGGAGCCGAACGCGGTGATCGTGCGGTCGCCGCGCTCCTGCGCTTCGACGTATTTCCGGACGAGGGCGGGGATGACGTGGGCTTCCTCGAGGTTGAAGTTGTCCCATTCGCCGTAGACGTTGCCGGGGATCAGCACGACGGAGTTGAACCCATGCTGGACGCGGTAGGCCCAGGACTGGGTGAGGAGCATTTTTTTCGCGACGGAGTAGCCGGCGCTTTCGATCTGGGGATAGCCGTTCCACATCTGGTCTTCGCCGATCGGCGAACGCGCGTCGGAGGGGTAGGAGCAGCCTCCCATGAACGTGACGAGCTTCTTCACGCCGGCCTTCCAGGACTCGTGGAAGACGTGGAGGTTCATGGCCAGGTTGTCGTAGAAGAAATCGGCGGGGCGCTTCTTGTTGGTGATGATGCCGCCCGATTTGGCGGCCAAGTGGACGACGCAGTCGGGCTGGATTTGGCGGAGCATCGCGGCGGGCGCGCCGGGTTCGAGCAGGTCGAAGTCGCGGTGGCCCAGGCCGATCAGTTCGGCATCGGGAAACGCTTGGCGGAGGCGAGGCATGACGTGATGGCCCAAAAAGCCCGTGCTGCCCGTGACCAAGATGCGCTTGAACACAGGGAGGCCATCCGTCGGCGTTTCCGGTTGATGCAATTTCATGACCGTACGCATCATAATCCAGCGCGGGGGAAGATGAAAACCAAAAAGGCACATGTTTCCCGACGGCGCGCGCGGGATCGGAACGAACGGCCGATCATTGCCAACCTGCGCATGGAAATCTCTTTTCAGAACTGGCACGGAAAAGGGTTCATTTGTGCAACGCAATCGAGCATAGTTAGAAGGAGGTGAGGCGAACATGAAGCACGTTTGGCGGATTTTGTTGGCAGCGGTTTGGGCGGCGGTGGCGGCGGGGTGCGGAGGGCGTCCGGCGGGGGAGGCGGCGACGGTGGCCGCGCTGGCGGAACGGCTGGCCGATCCGCTGTGGCTGGCGCGGCTGGATCAGCCGGATACGCGGATGCACACCTCCTACGACCGCACGGGCGGCAACAACGATTACGGCACGTTCTTGCGCGACAGCCAAACTCCGGGCTGGAAGGTGCTGGCGGATCTGAAGGGACCGGGCTTCGTCTCGCGCGTCTGGTTCACCGGCGCGAAGGACGGGTATCCGCATCGCTTCCGCTTCTATTTCGACGGCGAGGAAACGCCGCGGCTGGAGGGGGACGTCAAGGAGCTGTTCGGCGGCAAGATGGCGCCGTTCCTGGCTCCGCTGGCGGAATACAACAACTACTGCTGGTATTCGTTCGTGCCGTTGCCCTACGCGAAGGGGCTGCGGATCGAATGCGAGGAGGGGCCGCGGGATGCGGACGGCTCGCCGCGCAAGGTGTACTACCAGATTTCCGAATCGGCGCTGCCGCGCGGGACGCCGGTGGAGACGTTCGCCTGGCCGCTGCCGGACCGCGACGTCGCCGCGCTCGAAAAGGCCCGCGCCGTTTGGGCGGCGAAAAAGCTGCCCGAGGCGGGCGAACGGCGGGAAACCGAGCTGGCGGACGGGACGCAGTCCGCCTCGTTCGCGGGGCCGGGGACGATCCGGCGCTTGGAATTCGAGCCGGAATGGGAACAGATTCCGGAAGAATCGCGCGACGCGGCGCTGCGCGACTGGATGGTATCGATCCGCTACGACGGGAGCACGAACGACAGCGTGCGGATGCCGCTGGGCGACCTGTGCGGCGTGCCGTGGCGGCGGGTGCGGGCGCAATCGCTGTACTTCGGCATGGAGGGCGAGGCGCTCTTCTGCGCGTTTCCGATGCCGTTCGCGAAATCGGCGGAGATCCGCCTGGAGGCCGGACGGGTGGCGGCGGTGCCGGTGACGGTCCGCGCGTGGGTGGAGCCGCGCGCGGAATCGTCCCTCGGCGCGCTGGGCTATTTCCACGCGGGCTGGTGGCGGACGACGCCGAACGACGTCGGCCGGCCGCATCCGATCTTGCGGGCGAAAGGCGCGGGCAAATACGTGGGTTGCCTGCTCTCGGTGGTGACGCTGGACGGAACGTACTGGGCGCTGGAGGGCGACGAGAGCATCCGGAAGGATCGTGAAAAAACGCCGGGCTGGCTGGGGACGGGGCTGGAGGATTATTTCAACGGCGGGTGGTATTACCAGAACGTGATGGCGGGGCCCACGCACGGGCTGTTCACGAAGGAGCCGTTCCGGACGGTGCAGTATCGCGTGCACGCGATGGATCCGTCGCGGTTCGACGAATCGCTGGACATGGTGTTCGAGCGCGGGCCCGACCATGCCAGCCGCGCGTATTTCGAGAGCGCCAGCTGGTACTATTTGGATCGGCCGCAGGCGGCGGATTCGGTCCGCCTGCGTCCGGAAAACCGCGGCGCGCCGCAGGATCCGCGACTGGATTCGATGGTGGCGATGACGGCGCTGTGGAACCACGAGCGGTTCGGCGACTGGCGGGGCGCGCGCGAC
>CAZECJ010000104.1:0-9544 GCA_964510645.1 uncultured Verrucomicrobiota bacterium
AGCGCCTCGCGCGCCAGCAGGACGCTGTGCAGGAAATCCGGATCGACGTCGGCCGGCAGCGGCATGCTTTCGACCAGATGGCGCAAGACCGAATCTTTGTCCCGCCCCGGAAGCCCGTGGACGATGCCCCCCGCCGCCAAGGCGTCGCTCAGCGCGGGCATGGGGTCCGCATCCGCCGCCGCGAGCGCGATGGGCAAGCCCTGTGCCGACGCCCATTCGACGAGTTCGTCCCGGTTCAGGAAATGGCGACCCTTCACGCATTGGGAAGGAATCTCGCCCTTCTCGACGTGTTCCATCAACGCTCGCTCGGACAGATTCAGCAACCGGGCGGCGTCCCTGACGGTCAATTGCATGAGTAAATCGCAGGTCTTTCTTGTACGGGGAAAACGGAGAAAGACTTCTACTCCGTTCCCGCAGGCTGTCAAGGCGATATGCGCCCATTGCGAGAGAGCGCCGATCGGATCGGGTTGTCGATGAGGCCAAAACCTTTTCTCGCTTTTCCGCCGAAAGAGCGTACTTTCAGAAACATATGACTTCAATCCCTCAAATCATCCAAGGCGGCATGGGGGCCGGGGTTTCCAACTGGCGTCTAGCCCGCGCCGTTTCATGGCTGGGCCAACTCGGCGTCGTGGCCGGCACCGCGCTGGACGAAATCATGTCGCGGCGCCTGCAGGATGGAGATGCGGAGGGCCATGTCCGCCGCGCCTTGGAGCAATTTCCCTTTCCCCGCATCGCCCGCAAAATCCTGGACACCTACTTCATTCCCGGCGGACGCGACGATTCCAAACCTTACAAGACCGTCCGCTCGCATACCGCCGAAAGCAACGTCCCGGCGCAAGAACTGTGCATCGCGGCGAATTTCGTCGAGGTTTTCCTCGCGCGCGAAGGCCATTCCCATCCGGTCGGCATCAATTTCCTCGAAAAGATCCAAATGCCCCACCTCCCCTCGCTCTACGGCGCCATGCTCGCGGGCGTGGCGGTGGTCATCGTCGGCGCGGGCATCCCCATGGAGTTTCCGGCGGCCATCGCCGCCCTCGCCGGCCATCAGCCGGCCTCGTACACCCTGAACGTCGCCGGAACCCGCGCGGAAGAACCCGTCGTCATGAGGCTCGACCCTTCCGCATTCCTGGAATCCGGCCAGTCGCTCCCGGCCTTGGCGCGGCCGGCGTTCCTGCCCATCGTTTCCTCCGGCACGCTCGCCACGATGATGGTCCGCCGCATCAAGGGCGATATGGCCGGATTCATCATCGAAGGCCCCCTGGCTGGCGGGCACAACGCGCCGCCGCGGGGACAGATGACGTTTACCGCGGATGGCCAGCCCATCTACGGGACGCGCGACGCCGTCGATCTGGACGTTTTCCGCCGGCTGGGCCTGCCGTTCTGGCTGGCCGGCGCCTACGGATCGCCGGAAAAGAGAAAAGAAGCTCTGGCGCTCGGCGCCGCCGGCGTGCAGGTGGGCACGCCCTTCGCGCTGTGCCGGGAATCCGGCCTGGCGTCCGAACTGCGCTTGGCGCTGCTGGCCAAGGCCCGCGCCGGAAAAGCCAAAGTTTTCACCGACGCCAAGGCTTCGCCCACCGGATTCCCTTTCAAGGTGGCCGAACTGGAAGGAACGCTGTCGGAGGAATCGGTCTATGGCCAGCGCCGCCGCGTCTGCGACTTGGGTTTCTTGCGCGAAGCCTATCGCAAGCCGGACGGTACCCTCGGCTACCGCTGCGCCGCCGAACCCGAAAAGGCCTATCTCGCCAAAGGCGGCGATCCCGCCGAACTGGTCGGCCGCAAGTGCCTCTGCAATGCGCTCGTCGCCAACATCGGCATGCCCCAGCGCCTGGCCGACGGCAGCCAGGAACTGCCCCTCGTCACGCTTGGCGACGACTTCGAAAACGTCGGGCGGTTTTGCGGCAACGGCCAACTCGATTATACCGCCGAAGACGTGATCCGCACGCTGCTCGGGTAGGCCCCCGGCCGATTCAGCGCTTCGGCTTTTCCTTTTCTACGCCCTGGAGATCCTGCTGGCGGTCTCTCGCCAGATCGACCGTCGCGAAATCTTCCGTTCCCGGCAGCTGCATCACGAATCGATCCAGCACATCCACCTGCGCCGTGCCCGAGGCCAGCTCGAAGGCCAAGACGTGGCCGCCCCGCGATCGATCCCGGCTCAGGAAATGCAGATGGTAGCCCGGCACGTTCACGCCTGCCACGAACGGCGGACAGCGGAACCCGACGATGGTGCCCGCCACGTTCGACAAGTCGAACGTCGGCTGGGTCGCCGCGATTTCCTTCAGCGGCGGGAAGGGCCGCTTCTGCGGCGGAACGCTGCGCGTGCGCACCGCAGTGAAAGTCCCCTCGATGCGGATCGCGCAGAACTGGTTCGCGTTCGGCGCTTCGCGGTCGATCAGCGCCGCCACGGCCGCCAGGTCCGCGCCCGGAGGAACGGGAAAGGCTTTCTCTGGCTGGAAAGCGCACACCGCCGCGAACGGCGTCTCACCGTCCAGGTCGGGCGCGTACACCTTTCCGTCGGCCTTCACCTGGTGGAAGGTTCCGTCCAGCAGCACCATTTCTCCATCGAGGTTGTCGTAGGTGCCGATGCCGAAGTCGCCCTGCCGGCGCAAGTCGCGCAGCGACAGGTCGCCGTCGTACGTGCCCGCCAGCAGCGCATCGATGGTCGAGACCTGATACACCGTGTTCCGCGAGGGCCCCGCGCAGCCCGCCAATCCCAAACAAAGCCCTATTCCCGCGATCGCCTGCCACTGGTTCATGCCGGTCTCCTTGGTGGATTCAACGGCATCATCCTATCCCTTGCGCCGGCCGAAGAAAAGCCCGCAGCGGGAACTCGCCAGCGCAGCGATCCTGGCCTATGCTGGCTTCCATGACAGACACGCTGACCATCGCGGAACGCAGCCGGCTCATGGCGAAGATCAAGGGCAAGAACACCGCTCCCGAGCGGGCCGTCCGTTCCCTGCTCCATCGCGCGGGCTATCGGTTCCGGATCCACGTGCGCGGGTTGCCGGGCACGCCCGACGTCGTCCTGCCGAAATACCGGGCCGTGGTCTTCGTCCACGGCTGCTTCTGGCATCGGCACCGGAACTGCAAGATCGCCACGATGCCCCAAAGCCACAAGAAATTCTGGTCGGAGAAATTCGCGCGCAACGTCGCCAACGACGCCCGGCACCGGCGGAAGCTGCGGCGCCTGGGATGGAAAGTCGTCACCGTCTGGTCGTGCCAACTTCGGCATCCGGACCGGGTTCTCGCAATAATCGAAAAAGCGCTGAAGCCGCGGTACCGGTGCGCGCCCGACCCGCTGCCGATGGTGGCCGAAGCCCGGCCCGTTTACGGGAAATAAGCTCGCTCGCCCCGCGCGGGGGCGCACCAGCTACGGCACGAGGATGAGGCGGTAGTAGGAAGGCGTCGGCGGCGCGACGTTCGTCCAGGGCGACACCGTCACCACGCCGAGATTGCTCCACGGCGGCGGGTTGCGGGTGATGTTCGTGCTGCGCCAGATCTGGACCTGGCCGCTCGCGTTGTAATTCGTCCACGCCAAGCGGACGTTGCCGTTGGTGTAGCGAGGACGATCCGTGAACGCCGGCGCAAGTTGGCCGAGGATGCTCAAATCGTAGACGCGGTTGCTCCAGCCGTAGTCGTTCGTGGCGCGCACCGTGAACTGGAAGGCCCCGTCGGCAGTCGGCGTGCCGCTCACAAGGCCGGCGGCACTGAGATTCAGACCGCCCGGCAAGCTGCCCGCAAACAGGCTGAAGATCGGGCTGCCCGACGCGACGATTTGCTGGGAGTAAGGCGAGCCTACTTGCCCGGTCGGCAATGGATTGGTCGTGGAGAACGTCGGCAGCGCGCCGATCAGCAGATCGTAGGCGCGGCTGTCCGAGCCATAGGCGTTCGTCGCCAGAACCGTGAAGTTGAAGGCGCCCGGCGAAGACGGCGTGCCGCTCACGAGTCCGTTCGTGGACAGCGTGACGCCGCCCGGCAAACTGCCGCCGGCCAAGCTGAAGCTCGGATCGCCCGTCGCCGAAATCTGCTGCGAGTACGGAACCCCGGGCGAGCCATCCGGCAGCGGACTGGTCGTGAGGATGACCGGCGGCCCCAGGATCTGCAACGTGTAGTTCGATTGGGCTCCGCCCACCAGATTGGTGGCGAAGACCGTGAAGTTGCCGATCTCGATCTGCGTCGGCGTCCCCGTCACCATGCCGGCGGCGGTCAGCCCCAGGCCGTCGGGCAATTCGCCCGCCAGCAGGCTGAAGTTCGTCGGATAGTTGCTGGCCTCGATCTGCAGCGAATAGGGCTGGCCGACCACGCCGCTGGGCAGCGGGCTCGTCGTCGTGAACTCCGGCGCGCCGGCCGGCGGATCGATCGTGATGTCGAACGTCTGGTTGCTGCCGCCGACCACGTTCGTGGCGAGCACGATGACCTGGAGCGTTTCCGCCGTGGTCGGAATTCCCGAGATCAGTCCGTTCGTGTCCATGTTCAGGCCGGCGGGCAGCGAACCGCCGCTGATGCTGAACGACCCGCCGTTGGTGATGACGATCTGCTGCTCATAGGGCGCATTCACCACGCCGTTGGGCAGATTGGTCGTGAGGAAGACCGGCGGCCCCTGCGGTCTTTCCAGAACGGTGACTTTATAGGAATTCGTCACCTTGCCATACGAATTGCTGGCCACGACCGAGAAGGAAAGGTCGACCACCAGCTCGAGCGGCGTGCCGCCCAGCTCGCCGGTCAAAGTGTCCAGCGTCAGCCAGCTCGGCCAAGATCCGGAGGTGTAATATCGCACGGCGGGATCGCCGGCGGCCCGAACGAAGGGATTCGGGCTGTTGGTATACTCCTGATCTTGGTAAGCTGTAGGAATATAGGAACTGACGAACCGCGGCGGCATCGCCGTGGTCGCCACGAGGCAATGGCCCGCGCCCGCGGCGATTTGCGAGACGCCGTTGCTGGCGAAGTTGGGAATCGGCAACTGGCCTTTGGTGTCGTCGCCCCAGACGACGATCGAACCGTCCGTCTTCAGCGCAATGCTGAACGAATCGCCGGCCGCGATGTTGGTCACGCCGCTGGCCGCCTCGACCGGCACGTTGGTGGCGTCGTAAAACGGCGCGCCCCAGGCAATGACGCCGCCGTTCTTCAGCGCCAGCGCATGCCAGCGGCCGGCGGAGATCGCCGAGACTCCGCTCAAGGCCTCGGCCGGCACGTCTTGGATCCCATAGGCATATTCGTTGGTCGCGGCGATGCCGAACACCTGCACGCCGCCGCTCTTCAGCGCCAGGCTGTAGTGCCCGCCCGCCGAAACGGCCGCGACGTCGCTGGTCAAATCGCCGGGCACGTCGCATTGGCCGTAGGTATTGCTGCCCCACGCAATGACGCCGCCGGCTTTCAAGGCCAGCGCGTGGTTTTCGCCGGCCGCGATTTGCGTGACGCCGGAGGTCACCGATGCCGGCGCATTCGTCACCACCGCCCCGGTGCCCCAGCCGATGATGCCGCCGCTCTTCAACGCCAAACTGAACGTCCCGCCCCCGGCCACTTGGGATACGCCGCTCTGCGCGGCCACCGGCACGTTCGTCTGCCCGGACGCATTCAGCCCCCACGCCCACACCCGCCCGCCCTTGAGTGCAAGGCTATGGTTGTAGCCTGCCGCGATGGCGGTCGCATCGTCCATGACGTTCGTTGGAACCGGTGAAGCCTGGAAATCCGCGTTCAGCCCCCATCCGAGCGGATGCGTGGCCGCCGATGTCGGCGCGACAAGCGATAGTCCGCCCAGCACAAGGGCATACGCAAGAGCCGCGACCGATTTAGAGGCCTGCTTCATATTGTTAATATGGCGTAATGCTTCCTCTTTCGCAAGCCCAACTTCATGATTATCCCGCGCCTTTCTCTCCCGCGCGATCTCGGACTTGAATCCCAAAGGACCATCTCTTACTGTCCAAGGCATGAAACGCCCGCGTCTCGTCATTTTGGATGCCTTCGCCACGAATCCCGGGGATCTTTCCTGGGCGCCCATCGAAGCTTGGGCCGACTGCACCGTCCATGATCGGACCGCCCCGGCTGATGTCCTTGCCCGAATTGGGGATGCGGATGCGGTCATGCTCAACAAGGCCGTCCTCGACGTGCACACCATCGCCCACGCCCCCCGCCTGAAATACGTCGGCATCCTCGCTACGGGCTGGAACACGATCGACCTCGCCGCCGCCAAGCAGCGCGGGCTCGTCGTCACCAACGTCCCCGGCTACAGCACCGCGTCGGTCGCCCAGCAAGCCTTTGCCCTCCTGTTGGAACTGACCAATCAGGTCGCGCTCCACTCCGGCGATGCCCGTTCCGGCGGCTGGCCGAAAAATCCCGACTACTGCTACCGCCTTTCGCCGCTGATCGAACTCGCCGGCCTCACGCTCGGCATCGTCGGCTTCGGCCAGATCGGCCAAGCCGCCGCCCGCATCGGCCAGGCGTTCGGCATGCGCGTGCTGGCCAACCGGCGTGATCACGCCCAGCCGCCGCCCGAAGGCGTCGAGTATGCCGATCTCGACCGGATCTTCACGGAAAGCGACGTCGTCAGCCTCCACTGCCCGCTCTCGTCCGCGACGGCCGGACTGGTCGATGCCAAGCGCCTCGCGCAAATGAAACCCACCGCGTTCCTGATCAATACCTCCCGCGGCCCGCTCGTCGTCGAACAGGATCTCGCCGACGCCCTGCGGGCCGGCCGGATCGCCGGCGCCGGCGTCGACGTCCTCTCCACCGAGCCGCCTGCGCCCGGAAATCCCCTGCTCTCCGCCCCGCGCTGCCTCGTCACGCCCCACGTCGCGTGGGCCACCGATGCCGCCCGCAAGCGCCTCATCGACGTCGCCGCCGAAAACCTGCGCGCCTACCTCGCCGGCAAGCCCGTCCACCAGATTCCCCTCGGCTGATCCCCCTCTGCGGGCCGGCGCCGGCAGACATTTTTACGTAGCGTGGAAAATATTTTTACGTACTACGTAAAAATCGGGCAAAGTTTTTACGTGCTACGTAATTTTTGCCCAAAGTTTTTACGTAGTATGGAAAACCGGCGGGCCGCGCGCCCCCGCGCCGCCAACCGGCGGCTCAATCTTCCGCGCGCCAGTATTTCTCCATGCCCCAGTTGAAGTCGTGGCGCCGGTAGTTGCGCAGGCGCGCGTGGCGCACGCTGAAGGCCATCGGGTGGGCCATCAGGATCCAGGGGCCGTCTTCCAGCACGACGTCCGCCGCGGCGCGGCAGAACGCCTCGCGCTCCGGCGATTCGGGCAAGGCCGTCAGCGCGCGGTAGAGCCGGTCGAATTCGGCGCTGCGGTAGTTGGACCGGTTGGGCCCCGGCGAGACGTTCTCGCTCGCGAACAGCTGCAGGAAATTCTGCGCGTCCGGATAGTCGCCCATCCACGTCAGGGTGAACAGCTGCGCCTGGCGCTGCTCGATTTTCTTCAGGAACGCCGGCCAGTTGTTGTAGCTGGGCTCCAGCACGACGCCGATGCGCTCGCAGAAGCTCGCCATCACTTCGGCCCCCTGCCGCGTTTCGGGATTGTCCGCCGAGCCCAGTTCCAGCGTCAGTTTCAGGCGCCGGCCCGTGGCCGGGTCCTGGCCTTCCGGATAGCCGGCCTCGGCCAGCAGGCGCTGCGCGCGCGCCAGGTCGTAGCCGTAGGGCGGCTCGTCTTCGCGCGCGCCGGCCACGCCCGGCGGCACCGGCCCGCAGGGCTTCACGATCCGGCCGTTCTGGAATTCCATCCACGCCGCGGAATCGAAGGCGCAGGCCAGCGCCTGGCGCAGCTTCCGGTTCGGCCCCACCACCGGATCGTCCAGATTGAACGCCGTATAGGTCACGTTCAGCTGCGGCGATTTGCTCAGTTCGATGCCGCGGGCAACCAGCTCCGGCCGCAGTTCCTTGTCCGGCGTGATGATGCTGTCCCACTGGTCCCGGCTCACGTCCACCAGATCGAGCTGCCCGGACAGGAACATCAGCCAGGCCGTCGACGGATCCCCCACCACGGAATCCACGATGCGCGGCGCCAGCGGCAACGGCTTGCCCGCGTCCGGCGTGGGCGCGTCCGCCGGCATCGCGTCGGTCCGCCCCGTCTCGGTCCATTTCGGGTTCGCGCGGTACTCGTAGCGGTAGTTCTGGCGAGCCGAGGCCAGCACGTAGGGCCCCGTGCCGACGGGATGGTTCACGAATTCGGGCCCGTAGAATTCCACGGCCTCGCGCGGCACCGCGAAGGCGTAGGGCATCGCCAGCACCCACGGCAATTGCGGATAGGGCGCAGTCAGGCGGATCTCCAGCTCGTGCGGCCCCACCGCGCGCAGGCCTTCCACCGGGCGATCGTAGTCGGTCGGCGCATCGCCGCGGCTCGCCTCGCGGAAGTCGTCCAGACCCGCGATCTTGCCGCGAAAGACCCAATAGCCGCCGGACCCCACCTTGACGTCCGCGATGCGCAGGATGGAATAGATGAAATCCTGCGCGACCAGTTCGCGCCCCTTCCCGCCCGTGGCCGCGAAGCAGGGATCGTCGGAAAAATGGATGCCCGGCCGGAGCCGGATCCGCCAGACCAGGCCATCGGCCGACGCCTCGGGCATGGCCGCCGCCAACAGCGGCTCCACGCGGTACGGGCGGTCCCAATAGGCGTATTGCAGCAGCCCCTCGTAGAGGCGCCCCGTCGCGAGAATCGACGCCTGGTCGGACGCGTGCGCCGGATCGAATCCCCGAAGGCGCGACGTCGTCAGTCGCAGCGTCGGCACGGCATCGGCGACCGCTTCGGGCGCTCTTCCGCATCCGGAAAGCGCCGCCAGGCACCACGCGCCCAACAAAAACCCCGCGCAGAGGTTGCGCGGGGAGACGTTCGGACGAACGAGCTTCATCAGTCCTGAGGAGCGGACTCGCCTTCCGCCGCCGGTTCAGCGGCGGGCGCTGCTTCGGCCGAGACCTCCGCAACGGGCGCTTCCACGGGGGCCAATTCGCCGCCCGCGCCCATTTGCAGTTCCATCGGAGCGGACGGGGCTTCGACCGGCAGCGACACCGGCTCATCGCTCGGCATCATCGGGGCCGGAGCCTGGGCCGGGGCCATCGGAGCGGCCGGAGCCATGGGCTGGCTCGCCGCCCGATCCATCACGGAACCGCTGCCGCTCTTGCCGCGGGCGAACAAGACGCCCAGCGCGATGGTCGTCAGCATGAAGACCGTCGCCAAGGTGATGGTCATGCGCGTCAGCACGTTGCCGGCCCGGCTGCCGAACAGGCTTTCGCCCATGCCGCTGCCGAAGGCCATGCCGAGCCCTTGATCTTTCGATTTCTGCGCCAAGATCACCACGACCAGCAGGAACGCGGCGAGGACCTCGACGATCAAGAGAACGCTTCTGAGAATGGCAAGAAATGACATAGGCTTCTGCTCCTTCGGATCTAAAAGGGCTTTCTTTTAGACTGCGGCGCGCACAATGTCAATGAACGACTTGGCATCCAGCGCCGCGCCGCCGATCAGGCCGCCGTCGATGTCCGGCATGCCGAAGAGTTCCTTGGCGTTGTTCGCCTTGACGCTGCCGCCGTATTGGATGCGGACGCCCTGGG
>CAZECJ010000105.1:0-9475 GCA_964510645.1 uncultured Verrucomicrobiota bacterium
CCATCGGGGGTCGAACCCCAGCGGATTTGACCTGCGCCCGTCTGCCGCCCGGTGGACCCGAGCCCGAGGGCCGGGGCGGCGGCCTTGCCGCACGCCCCGCGCAAGTCCGGACGCGCACAGATCCCGTTCCACAGGCCTTTTCGGAAGGGGCGACCTTCGATCCGTCCGCCGATCCCGCACAAATCGCCGCCTCGTTTGGGGCCGAGGGATGCCCGTCCGCGTTTGTTTTTCAGGTGTCCGAGCGGGAGCCCGCCCTGCGTATGGAATACCCCGCGCCGCTCAATGCTGTCGCCGCATTTTCCGCGCTGTCCCCCGCGCAAAAACAGGATCGTACTATATGGTGGGCGTTACTGGACTCGAACCAGTGACCTCGTGCATGTGAGGCACGCGCTCTAACCAAGCTGAGCTAAACGCCCTTCTTTTCTGAAAGAAGCGTGGGAAGCATACGGGCTGGCGGAAAAATGTCAAGCGAAGGGGCTGGCGCCCCTCCTCGGGAATCGCGGCTCGCGTCCGGAACCGGTCGGCGGCGAAGTTGGTGTAGCCGTCCGCGCCGCAACATCAGTTTTTCGCCGTCCGTTCGGCGGCGTCGCCCCAGGCGCCTTTGCCGGCGGACTTGGCCTGGGTCTCCAGCGCGCGGAGCCGTTCCACTTCCTCCCAGGTCTGGCCGCCGATCCCCATGCCGTGGATGCGGGCCAGCCCGTTCGCCACCAGCGCCTCCGCCAGATCTTTGCCCCCCGCCGTCACGATGCCGTACTTGCGCGTCGCCTTCGCATTGCCGAACACCCCCTGCCAACGGGTCCGGACCTCGAAGCCGTTCTTCAGGAATTCCCGGGTGAAGGCCTTCGCGCGCAGGCCGACCGCGACCGCCTGCTCGTCCGTGATGCCAAAGTAGGCCGCCTGCGCCCGCGTGCGGTCCCGGAACCGCCAATCCGACTCCGGCGTATCGGCGAAATACAGCCGCACGGTCCACTCGCCGCCGTTCCAATGGACGCGGAACGAATCGCCGTCGTTGGTCCAGCTCTCGACCATCTGGCAATCGACGAGCGTCTGCCAAGGCTTGGCGGCCTGGGCGGCGGGCACGCCCGCCCAGCCCAGCAGCAATGCCGCCAGCCCAAGACCGGCCCGGAGAATCCAACGATGTAACGACATATGTTTATCTATTATTTATTGCCGCAGCGACAGTTGCGCGCCAAGCCGCGACAGGTTGTACAAAGATAGACCCTAGGCTGATTTTGCATTAACACAAGCTGAATCTTCCGCCGCAGCACCCGCAACCCCATGATCCGGAATAAATTCCGTCCACATATTTTCCAAACATTCGCCGCCGGCGCCCCACACGGACCCGCAGCCCAAGACGGCAACTACGAAACACGCGGAAAACGCGAAATTCGGAACGGAAACCGGCCGAAGACGGCAACTACGAATGGCGCGAATGGCACGAATTTCGGACCGGGCTTTTCGGAGTTAATCGGATCCCCAACCCCGAAAGCCGTCCAACCCAACCAAAACGCCATTATTTGGCCAAAAATAGCGAAAACTGCCGTTTGGAGGCCGATTTTTGCCATTTATGGCCGGTTTTAGCGATTTTCGGTGTCGAAAAGTCTCGAGCCGCGATTTGTGCGGCACGGGGGAAGCAGCCTCGGCCTCGGCTCGGGCGGCTACAACACAACAAACAGCCTCCGGGTCCCGCCTAAGGCGGGCAGGCAGGCGCCCCGGGCTACAGCGAAGCGAACGGTCCGGCGGGCTAGAAGGAGTAGCTGGCGTTGACGCCGCCGAAGAAGACGTCGGTGTCGGCGTAAACGCCGGCGGCATCGATGTCGTCGCGGACGTCGCCGTCGAGCAGGGTGCTGAAGGAGCCCTTGAGGGCGACGGAGGCTTTTTCGGTGAGGGCGTAGCTGAGCGCGGCGTCGAACTGGGCGTGGGTGAAGGCAGCACCGGTGCCGGAGCCGTAATTGCTTTCGACGTAGTAGTCGCCGGCGAATCCGAGGACGGCGCCGAGGTTGAGCGAGAGCTTGTCCATCAGGTCGAAGCCGTGGCCGACGGTGAACAGGATGATCCAGTCGTCGGTGTTGTCCAGCTCGTGGCAGAACTTGACGGCGGGCGCCAGCGGCAGGTCGGCGGCGGCCTTGGCGAAGACCTGGTAGGAGCCGTCGGCCGGGGCCGTGGACACGGTAGCGACTGTGCCGTCGTCGTTCGTGGCGACGGTGCTGCTGCTCTGCGGGTAGATGTAGTAGAGCCCGCCTGCGGAGAAGGTCAGGGGGCCGACGCTCGGGGCGGTCCAGTTGAGGCCCAGATCCACTTCGCTCCATTCGCCGGCGGAGTTGGGGGCGGTGGAGGCGGGATTGTCGGTCAGGTCCATGTTGGCCCAGAGGCTATAGCCGAGGCCGAGAGGGCCGGCCACGTCGAGTCCGGGCTGGAAGACGGCTTCGTCGTTGTAGGACAAGCCGTTGTAGACGTAGGCGGACAGGACGTCCGCGTAGATCGAACCCTCCGCCGCCCAGGCGGACATGGGCGCGACAACCGCCGCGAGAATCAACAGGGCCAGCGTCTTTTTCATGCGGACAACTCTCCTTGGATGATGGGATGGATCGGGCCGTACATAAGGACAATGTCGATCTTCCGCAGGCCGGTTGTCAATGGTTTTGCAAGAGCGAACCGAGATAGGACAACCACAGATGGACACGGATCAGCTGCAGCGTCCGTCATGTTGAGTGCAGGCGTGCACGCCGGAGTCGAAACATCTCGGCCAGTTGCCAACGGCCGGACTGCGGGGCGATGCCGAGATCCCTCGACAGGCTCGGGATGACAGCCTCCCCCTCTCCCCTTCTGACTCCTGAATCCTGAATACCGCCCGCCGGCGCGCCTCCAGTCTTGAATTCGGGCCGGCATCGTGGGACACTGTGAGCCGTGAGTTTGCCCAAAACCAATTCGGCCGCAGAGGCCTGCGCGGCGCGGCAGGTCGCCGCGCACGCGGAAGCGGAAGAAGTTTCCGCGTTTTTGCTCCAGCCCGGCCTGTTCGGCACGCCGCTGACGCCGGGCGAACTGGATGAATTCCGGACCCACCCGGCCGCCACGGTCGGCTGCTCGGACGACGCCTATTGGTACGTGCGGAATGCCGCCGGGGCGGTTTGCGCGGCGATCGGGGTCCGCATGAACGTGGAGCGGACGGGAATTTTCGAAGTGAGCGCCCTGGCGATCCAAGCCGCCTGCCGCAGCCGGGGCCTGGGGCGCCGCCTGCTGGAACTGGCGCTGGCGTTCGTGGCCGACTCCCAAGGCCGCGGCCTGCTGTTCGAGACGTCGTCGGACCCGTCCTACGCGCCGATGCACAAGCTGCTGGCCCATCTGGGCTTCAAACAGGTGGGCCGTTTCCCCGATTTCTACTTTCCGGGGGAAGACACGCTCTGGTACTATCGCGCGATTGAAAGCTGACCCCACCTGAAAACCCCAATGACCCGGCCTCGTTCCAGTTTGCCCGTTTTGTTCGTCCTGGCCTGCGCGCTGGGCGGTGGGTTGTTCCTCCAGCGCGACCGAGTTCCCGAATCGTTCTCGCTCTCCAGCGCGGTGCCGTTCGAAAATCTTTCCAAAGTGGCGCGCGGCGCCGACGGCGCGTTCGCGGTGGTATTCGACTCCAACAAGCGCATCGCCCGCGTGGGAGCCGACGGCGAACTGATCTATCTCGTTCCGTCCCGCAACGATCCCGAAAAGGGCTTTTACTTCGCCAACGAAATCGCGTTCGATCCGGCCGGCCGCCTGTACGTGGCGAGCACCTATATCGACACGGCCACGCTGACGGTCAACCGCGAGGCCATCGTGCGGTTTTCCCCGGAAGGCCGCCCCGAGGCCGTCCTCTACTCGCTCGAACACGCCCCCGAGCCGTATGTCGACAACATCGGCACGATCCGCTCGCTCCAATGGACGCCGGACGGCCTGCGGTTCTGCGTCGCGCGCGCGGACGGCATCCAAAGCCTGCGGGTGGATGCCGCGAGCGGCGAGACGCTCGACGAGGCCTTCACGCCGTTCCCCGGCGAGCCGCCCACCGTGATCTACGCCACGGTTTCCGCCGACGGCCGCGAGCTGGCGTATTCCACCGCCGCCACGGAAATCTTCGCGGCCAAGCCCGGCGAGACTCCCGCCAAGCGCTACGACGGGCGCGATTTGCCCGACGAGGTGGTGTCGATTCCCTCGGATCTCCATTACCGGGGCGGCGAACTCGTCTTCTCCGACCTGGGGCGCGACGCCATCGTGAAGCTGACGGGTCCGGACGCCGCCGAGCCGCTGTTCGACCGGGCGATCGCCGAGGCGCACGGCTACGCCGACGATTTCTACGAGTGCAAGAGCTTCCAGATCGGCGCGGACGACCTGGTGCTGCCGAACAACGGCAAGGCGGTGCATTTCCGGACGGCCGCGCCGGCCGCGATCCGGACGCTCGACCGCGCGCAGGGCAACGCGGCGCTCTGGGCCAAGCGCGCCGCGATTTGGCTGCAGCTGGCGGCGTTCGCCGGCCTGATTCTCGCGCTGGTCGTCCTGGCCATCCGGCACGCCTCGCCCGACGGGCGGCGCATGGCGAAGCAGGTCGCGCTGGTGGCCCTGATGCTGGGCACGGCCGTGGGCATCACGACCTACATGATCTTCAACAACCTGAGCCGCCGGCTGGACGAAGAAGCCCGCAACAACCTGCGGGGCTATCTGGCCGTGGGCCAACTCGTGGTGGACGGCGACGCCGTGGACCGCATCCAGCACGTGAAGCACTACATGAACGCGGACTACCAGGCCGTGCTGAAGCAGCTCTGCCAGACGATCACCCGCGAAGGCGCCATCGCGTCGGGCACCTATTCGGGCGTGTACAAGACGTTCGGCGACAAGCTGTCGGCGCTGGCCTACCACGACGGCCTGCGGGGCATCTTCTATCCCTACGACTACCAGTACGGAAAATCCATCTACGCGCAGGTGGCGCAGACCGGCCAGCCGTACGTGGGCGAAGTCGTGGACATCTACGGCGTCTGGCTCAACGGCGTGGTGCCGCTGAAGAATTCCGCCGGCGACACCGTGGGCCTGCTCGAAGTGGGCGTGGACCAGTCCGCCCAGCGCGAAGCCAACCGCGCGCTGTTCAAGAGCACGCTGATGGACCTGGCCATGGTCCTGTTCGTGCTGCTGTTCGTGTTCTTCGAGATCGGCTTCTTCAGCTCGCACGTGATGGACCGCGCCGACCGGGCCGGCGACGCGGACGGGCAGCGCTACGACGAGGGCGCCTTGCGCTTCACGTCGTTCCTGGCGATCACCGGCGTGTTCCTGTCCGCTTCGTTCCTGCCGCTGTACATCAAATCGCTGGCCCCGGCCAGCGGGCGCTTCTCCGACCTGATCATCGGCCTGCCGATGGCGATCGAAACGATGTGCGGGGCGGTGATCGCGCTGCTCTACGGCCACGTCCGCGTCCGGGCGGGCCTCAAGACGGACGTCGCGCTGGGCTGCCTGGTGATCCTCGCGGGCATGGTGGCCAGCGGATGGGCGCCGACGTACGACTGGCTGATCGCCGGCCGCGTGGTGGTGGGCATGGGCATGGGGCTGCTGATGATCGCCTTCCGCACGTTTTTCCTGATCGAAAAGGACGAAGGCAAGAAAGAGTCCGGCATCATCGCGCTGACGGCCGGGGTGATCGCCGGCATCAACGTCGGATCGGTGTCCGGCGGCATGCTGGCCGCGCGGATCGGCATGCGGCCGACGTTCTTCGTCCAGGCGGCGCTGCTGGCGCTGGCGGCGGTCGCCGCGCTGGCGCTCGTCCGCAACCGCCGCCGGCCGGCGCCGAACGGCCGGGATTCGGGCGCGCCGGCGCCGTGGACCTTCCTGAGCGAGCGCGCGGTGTGGAGCTTCTTCGTGTTCATCTTCCTGCCGGTGACGGCGTGCGGCCTGTTCCTCGGATTCCTCTTCCCGCTGTTCGCCGAAGCGCAGGGTTGCACGATCAACGAGATCGGCCTGGCCTTCATGCTGTTCGGCGCGGCCAGCGTCTACCTGGGGCCGGCGGTGACCCGCCTGACCACGGCGCTGTTCGGCGCGCGGCTCGCCATGCCCATCGGCGCGCTGATCATGACGGGCGCCCTGCTGCTGTTCGCCGCGTTCCAGTCGCTGGCCGCCGCCTACGCCACGATCATCCTCTTCGGCCTGACGGAAAGCATGATCTTCAACCAGGGCCTCTCCTTCTATTCCTCGCTGCCGAGCGTCCGCCGGTTCGGGGAAGACAAGGCGATGGGCGTCTACAACGTCTTTGAATCCGGCGGCGAAGCGCTGGGGCCGATGGCGTTCGGCCTGGCCGCGAGCCTGAGCCTTGGCCTCGGCATCGCGGCCATCGCCGCGACGCTCGGCCTCGGCGCCGCGATCTTCTGGGCCCTGGGACCGCGCGCCGGAGGGAGCCGCCCATGAGTCTGGCGAGCTGGTATCGCAAGCGGAAGGTCCTCTGGAAGATCTTCATTCCGTTTTTCGCCATCACGCTGCTGTCGTCCACGCTGTTCACCGTCTACGGGTTCATCCAGAACGTGAAAGCCATCGAGAACGAGATCGACAAGCGCCTGCTCATCGCCGCGCTGACGATGCCCCAGCTGCTGCCGGCGGACTACTTCGACCGGGTCCAGACGCCGGAGAGCATCCCGGAGTCGGAACACTGGGCCAACACGCGGCGGCTGGAGCAGTTTCTCCGCAACGTCGGCGGGACCTATCTCTACGCCCTGCACCAGGAGAGCAACCGCTATTACTTCGTGGCCTCCGCGGCCACCGACACGGTGTATTGGGCGGAATACACGAACCCGGCGCCCAATATTTACGAAGTCCAGAAGACGTGGGAAATCAAACCTACCACCACTCCCGACCCGGACTGGGGCCTGCTGCGGTCCGTCGTCATGGGCCACAAGGATGCCGCCGGCCGGCGCTTCATCCTCGGCGCCGACATCCACGCCGCCGAGGTGGAGGCGCTCAAGCGCCGCGCGTTCCTGAACTTCCTCATCATGGGCACCGCCAGTTTCCTGCTGGCGGTCCTGTTCAGCTATTTCGCCAGCACCGCCATCACGCAGCCGCTGACCCGCCTGTCGACCTTCACCCGCCGGCTCGTGGAAGGCGAGTTTTCCTCGGCGATCCGGGTGGATCCCGCGCTCTTCCCGGACGGCAACCGGACGCAGGCCGAAACCGCGATCCTCGCCTACGACTTCGACCAAATGCAATCGAATCTCGCCGAGCACATCGTGCAGCTGAAGCTCACGCAATCCGCCCGCGAGCGCGCCGAAAGCGAGCTGCGGATCGCCGGGCAGATCCAGGAAACCTTCCTGCCCGGCCCGTTCGCGCCGACGGAATTCGGCGGGCGCGTGCAGCTGCATGCCGCCATGAAGACCGCCAAGCAGGCCGGCGGCGACCTGTTCGACTACTTCGCGCTCGACGACGCGCACCTGTTCTTCGCCATCGGCGACGTCTCCGGCAAGGGCATGCCGGCGGCCATGTTCATGTCGGCCGTCGTCGTGCTGCTGCGCTCCGCCGCCCTCCATCTGCGCGACCCGGCCGAACTCCTGCGGCGCGTGAACGACGACCTGGCGATCCGCAACGAGAGCTGCACGTTCGTGACGCTGTTCGCCGGCATCCTCGACGTCCGCACCGGCGAGGTCGTCTTCGCCAACGGCGGCCACAACCCGCCGCGCCGCCGGTCCGCCGCCGGCGCCATCGCCGCCGTGCCGACGAAAACCAACATGGTCGTGGGCGCCATGGGCGGCCGGACCTTCGCCCGCGAGACGCTGACGCTGCGGCCCGGCGACGCGCTGATCCTCTACACCGACGGCGTGACCGAGGCGTTCGACGAAAACGACCGGCTCTATGGCGAGGAGCGCCTGGACCGCCGCCTCGCCGCGCTGCCCGCGGAGGCCTCCGCCGCGGAAATCGTCCAGGGCGTCGTCGCCGACGTCGCCGCCTTCGCGGGCACCCGGGAACAGTCCGACGACATCACGATGCTGGTCCTGCGCTACGGCGCCCCGAATGCGGAAATATCTTGAGAAAACCCGAACCGATGCGACAGGATGGAAAGACGTGGGCCGGATCTCCGGTCCGGTGAAAGGCGGCAAGGCATGGAACTCTCCTTTGACAAGCAGAACCAAACGGCGATCGTGGCGGCCCGGGGACGGCTGGATGCCGCCGGCGCGCCCGAACTCGAAACGCGCTGCAAGGCGCTGATCCTGGAAGGATCGAGCCGCCTGCTGCTGGATTTCGCCCAGGTGGAGTATGTCAGCAGCGCCGGCTTGCGCAGCCTGCTCGTGCTCGCCAAAGCGGTGAAATCCGCGGGCGGCGCGCTGGCGCTGTGCTGCCTAGTCCCGACCGTGCGCGACGTCATGACGATCTCCGGCTTCGACAACATCCTGCCGCTGGCCGCGGACCGCGCCGCCGCGCTGGAATTGCTGAAGTAGTTTTCCGTCCGTTTCGTCCATGATCGAGCTGTCCATGGCCAACGATTCCGCCGATCTGGAGCGGGTGCTCGACGAGGTCGACGCCCGCCTGGCGCCGCTGGCCGTCTCCCCCAAGCGGTCATACGCGGTCCGCCTCGCCCTGGACGAATTGCTCTCCAACGTCATCCGCTACGGCTACGACGACCTGGCCGTCCACCGCATCGGCCTGAAGCTCGAGACGGGCGCTCCGTTCGCCTTGACGATCGAAGACGACGGCAAACCGTTCGATCCGCTGGCCGACGCGCCGCCGCCCGTGCTCGCCGGCCCGGTGGAAGACCGGCCCATCGGCGGGCTGGGCTTGCACATCCTGAAAAAGATGGGCCTGCGGCTCGCCTATCGCCGCGAAGCCGGCCACAACGTCCTGCGCGTCGAATTTCCCGAGGAATAAGCGCCATGCCCTCCATGCTCTACATGAGCAGCCCGATCAACGCCCTGCTGGAAGGGTTCTACCGCGACGACGTCACGATCGCCACGCTCCGGGAAAAAGGCGACTTCGGCATCGGCACGTTCAACAACCTCGACGGCGAGCTGATCGCGCTGGGCGGACGCTTCTTCCAGCTCGACCTCGACGGCAACGCCCATCCCGTCGGCGACGAGATGAAGACGCCGTTTTCCACCGTGTGTCCTTTCCATCCGACGCTGACGGAGGAAATCGCCGGTCCCCTTTCCTACGAGGCCTTCACGGCGCAACTGAAGCAGATCCTGCCGTCGGACAACATGTTCACCGCCCTCCACATGGAAGGTCGCTTCCGATCGGTCGTCACGCGCTCCGTGCCCCGCACCGAGAACTACCGGCCGCTCTCCGAAGCGACGAACCACCAGAAGCTGCGCCGGTTCGAAAACGTGGCCGGCCATCTGGTGGGCTTCTACACGCCGTCGTTCGTGCCCTCGGTCAACGTGCCGGGATACCACTTCCATTTCATCGACAAGGATTTCACCGCCGGCGGGCACTTGCTGAACTGCGAGCCGGAGCATCTGGACGTCCGGTTGCAGGTGTTCTTCAGCAT
>CAZECJ010000106.1:0-9363 GCA_964510645.1 uncultured Verrucomicrobiota bacterium
TGGACGAAATCCGTCCGCTGTCCGCCGACGTGGGCGTCCTCCCGCGCGTGCACGGTTCGGCCCTCTTCTCGCGCGGCGAGACCCAGGCCATGGCCATCGTCACCCTCGGCACGGGCCAGGACGAGCAGGACATGGATGGGCTCACCGGCGGCGACACCTCCAAGCGCTTCACGCTGCATTACAACTTCCCGCCGTACAGCGTTGGCGAAGTCCGCCGCCTCGGCGGCCTCAACCGCCGCGAAATCGGCCACGGCGCCCTCGCCGAACGCTCCATCGAGCCGATGGTTCCGAAAGACTACCCCTACGCCGTCCGCGTCGTCTCCGAGGTCATGGGCTCCAACGGCTCCTCCTCGATGGCCTCCGTCTGCGTGGGCACTCTCTCCCTCATGGATGCCGGCGTGCCCATCAAGAAGCCCGTCGCGGGCATCTCCATCGGCCTCGTCACCGGCCAAGGCCAGAAGCCCGTCCTGCTGACCGACATCCTCGGCGCCGAAGATCATTGCGGCGACATGGACTTCAAGGTCGCCGGCACGCGCGACGGCATCACCGGCTTCCAGGTCGACCTGAAGATCCGCGGCCTCGACTGGGATCTCGTCGCCGGCGCCTTCGACCGCGCCCACGCCGCCCGCCAGAAGATCCTCGACACCATGCTGGCGGTCCTCCCCGCCCCGCGGCCGGAACTCTCGCCCTACGCGCCGCGCATCGTGGTCGTCCAGATCAACCCCGAGAAGATCGGCGCCCTCATCGGCCCCGGCGGCAAGAACATCCGCCGCATCGTCGATACCACCGGCGCCCAGATCGACATCGACGACGACAACTCCGGCAAGGTTTCCATCTTCTCCAACAACAAGGAGAGCCTGGAAGCCGCCCTGCGCGAAGTGCAGGCGCTCACCGCCGAAGCCGAAGTCGGCAAGATCTACCGCGCCACCGTCACCGGCATCAAGGACTTCGGCTGCTTCGCCGAATTCCTCCCCGGCCAGGAAGGCCTCGTCCACATCAGCGAACTCGCCGACTTCCGCGTCAACCGCACGGAAGACGTCGTCAAGATGGGCGAGGAAATCTGGGTCAAGGTGCTCAGCGTCGAGGATAACGGAAAGGTCCGCCTCTCCCGCAAGGCCGCCATGGCCGAAAAGGGCGAGAAGAAGTAATCCTTCCGCTCCCCTCCGGCCGCCGGGTTCGCCCGGCGGCCTTTTTTTCGCGCGGAACCCGCCGGCCGGCCACCGGCCAAAAACGCCGCCGAGCGGTTCGTTTCCCTTGCTTGGCAAACCGCATCGGGCTAGGATTCCCGTTTTGCCATCGCCTCTGGGTGGCCCAACCCGCGGCGGAGTCCCTTTTCCGCCTCGGCCGTACATCGCAATGAACCCGGGCGCTGGCGCCCCTGATGGAGACCGAAACATGACGCTCAAGGAAACGCTGGACCGTTCCGCGCAGAAAAACGGCGACAAGATCCTGATGAAATTCAAGCGGGACGGGGAATGGCAGACCCTGACCTACCGCCAGTTTCTCGCCTTGGTGCGCAACGTCGCCGAGGTCCTCTCCCGCACCTGCCACGTCCGCCCCGGCGACCGCGTCGCCCTCATGGGCGCCAACTCCCCCGAATGGTGCGCCATCCACTACGCCATCACCGGCATCGCCGCCACCGCCGTTCCCATCGACGTCAAGCTGCAGGGACAGGAAGTCTCCCACATCCTCTCCGATTCCGGCGCCGCCGTCCTCCTGATGGACCCCGCCGGCGAGGCCAACATCGTCGATCTGGCCGGCCGCTGCCCCAACCTCCGCCACGTCATCCTCTTCGGCGACCAGAAGCCCGAGCTGGACAACGGCAAGACCCGCGGCATCCAGCTGCACGACTTCGACCAACTTCTGGCCGAAACCAAGGCGCAAGCCGCCGGCCACGGCGCCGCCTACGACCGCTACCACCCCAAAGACGCCGACGTCGCCTCCTTCATCTATACGTCCGGGACCACCGGCCGCCAGAAGGGCGCCATGCTCACCCATCTCAACTTCACCGCCAACTTCCGCTCCATCGATGCCGCCATCGAGATCCTGCCGGACGACAATTTCATGGTGATCCTGCCCCTGCACCATTCCTTCGCTTTCACCGCTTGCCTCGTCACCCCCATCGCCTCCGGCACGCAGATGAGCTTCGTCGAAAGCCTCCGCACCGTCGGCGAGAACATCCGCGAAGCCTCCCCCACGCTCGTGCTGGCCGTTCCGTTGCTCCTCGAAAAGGTCTACAACAAGCTTCTCGCCGGCCTCAAAGCCAACCGCATGGGCAGCCTCCTCTGGACCCTCGGCATCCGCAATCCCGTCCGCAACGGCATCCGCGAGAAGCTGGGCGGCCGCCTGCGCCTCATGATTTCCGGCGGCGCCCCGGCCGACCCCCTCTTGCTGCAGGGTCTCGAAGACCTCGGACTGAAAGCCCGCGAAGGCTATGGCCTCACCGAATGCTCCCCCGTCCTGACCATCTCCCCGTTCGAGGCGCCCATCCGCCCCGGCTCCTGCGGCCAGATCCTGCCTTTCGTCGAAATGAAGGTCTTCAACGCCAACGCCGAGGGCGTCGGCGAACTCGCCGCCAAGGGCGAGAACATCATGAAGGGCTATTACAACAACCCTGCCGCCACCGAAGACGTCTTCCGCGACGGCTGGTTCCTCACCGGCGACCTCGGCTACATCGATGCCGACAACTACGTCTTCATCACCGGCCGCAAGAAAGCGCTCATCGTCAACCGCGAAGGCAAGAACATCTATCCCGAAGAGGTCGAGCTCCAGATCAACCAATCGCCGCTCATCCTCGAATCCGTCGTCCTCGGCTATCGGCCCCCGGGAGAAACCGTCGGCGAGCAGGTCGGCGCCATCGTCGTCCCCGACGAGGAAGGCATCGCCGCCCTCGAAGTGGCCGAAAAACGGAAGTTCAGCGAGCAGGAGATCGAAGCCCGCATCCGGGCCGACGTCAAGAAACAGGTCGCCGCCCTCGCCGACTACAAGCATCCCCGCCGCGTCCAGATCCGCTGGGAGGAGTTCAACAAGACCTCCACCGGCAAGATCAAGCGCTACCTCTACGCCATGAGCGAATCCGCCGTGGAGTAGGGAATCTCAATATCCAATAGCCAATAACCAATTTCCAACCGATCAAGTTCATCGGCCCGATGCTCTGGAGCTCCGAAGCCACCGCCCGGCGATGGTTTGGCTGTCCCTTGGACATTGGAAACTGAATGTTGGATATTGGATATTGAATGAAGAGCCGCCTGATCATTTTGTTCGCGCTCGTCTTGCTCGCGACCTTGCCGCTGGCAGGACAAAGCCTGCGCGGATTTCCGGAGGGATTCTTCGCGTTTCCCCCGCTGGTCCATGGCCAGCCGGCGCATGCCCCGTTCTCCGGGCCGATTTTCGCCGTCTTCGCGGCGATCGGGTTGCTGGCGGCAGGCCTGGTCCTCTGCCCGCGTCGCTTCGGCTTCTCCCCGCTCCCCGCGCCCTCGCCCCCCGCGCCCAGCCGGTTCCCCCTCCACGGCCGCCTCGGCCTCGCCCTCCTCCTCGTCTCATGGATCCTCGCTTGGGGCCGGTTCGATCTCCCAGGCGCCGCCGAGCAACACACCTTCTTCCCGCTTTGGATCGGATTCATCTTCGCGCTCGACGGCCTCGTCTTCCGCCGCGCCGGCCGATCGCGGTTCATGAACGCCCGCCCGGTCTTTGCCCTGGCGTTTCCCGTCTCCGCCCTCTCCTGGTGGTATTTCGAATTCCTCAACCGTTTCGCGCGGAACTGGTGGTATCCCGACCGGATGGATTTCGGCCCCATCCATTACCTGGTCTATTCCTCGCTCTGTTTTTCCACCGTCCTCCCGGCCATCTTCGAAATCCGCGATCTTCTGGAAAGCCTCCCGGCCTTGCGCAACCGCTGGTCGCGCGGTCCGCGCCTGCGCCTGCCCCATGCCGCCGGGCTGGCCTTTCTTCTCGGCGCCGGCCTGCTGCCGCTGGTCCCGCTTTTTCCCGAGCCCCTCTTCTTCGCCGTCTGGATCGCGCCCCTCGCCCTGCTCGCCGGTGCCCTCGAGCTCGCGCGCGTGGAGTCACCCTTTGATCCGATCCGCGCTGGCGACTGGACGCCCGTCCTTTCGCTGGCCCTCGCCGCGCTCGTTTGCGGCTTCTTCTGGGAGCTGTGGAACTTCGGCAGCTCTCCCCGCTGGGCTTACAGCGTGCCCTACGTCGACCGCTTCCATCTGTTCGCCATGCCGGCCGTCGGCTACGCCGGCTATCTCCCCTTCGGCCCCATCTGCGCCTGCTTCGGACTCGCTTGGACCGGCCTGCTTCGCAGGCAGGGTTCAGCCGAATCGGATCCTCCTTTCCCGAACCCCGAACCCTGACCCCTGAACCCTCTTCCGCTTGCCCCTCCCAGCCGAATCGGCTACCTTCCCCCCCATCATGAACAGCACCCCCCGCATCCTCGTCACCGGCGGCGCCGGCTACCTCGGCTCCATTCTCGTCCCCACCCTCCTCGCCCGCGGCTTCGCCGTCACCGTCGTCGACAGCTTCCTCTACGGCCAAACCTCCCTCCTCGACTGCTGCGCCGACGAAAAGCTCTCCATCGTCCGCGGCGACGTCCGCGACGAGCGCCTCATGCTGCCGCTGCTGAAAAAGGCCGACGTGATCCTGCCGATGGCCTGCCTCGTCGGCGCCCCCCTCTGCGCCCAGAAGCCCGCCGAGGCCCGGGCCATCAACCTCGACGCCATCCTCATGCTGCTCAAGAACGCCTCGAAGTCCCAGCGCTTCATTTCGCCCACGACCAACAGCGGCTACGGCGTCGGCCAGGCCGGCGTCTTCTGCACCGAAGAAACACCGATGAACCCCATCTCCCTCTACGGCGTCCTCAAGGTCGAGCTGGAGAAAGCCCTGCTCGCCGCCGGCGCGGTTTCCCTGCGCCTCGCCACCGTCTGCGGCGTCAGCCCCCGCATGCGCCTCGACCTGCTCGTCAACGATTTCACCTACCGCGCCGTCGTCGACCGCTTCGTCGTCCTCTTCGAAGCCCACTTCAAGCGCAACTACATCCACGTCCGCGACGTCGCCCGCGCCTTCTGCCATGCGCTGGACCACTTCGACGCCATGCAAGGCCAGCCCTACAACGTCGGCCTCTCCGACGCCAACCTCTCCAAGATGGAACTCTGCCTCGAGATCCAGAAACAGGTCCCCGACTTCACCATCATGGAAGCGCCCATCGGCAAGGACCCCGACCAGCGCAACTACGTCGTCAGCAACGCCAAGATCGAAGCCACCGGCTACCGGCCCCAGGTCTCCATCCAGCGCGCCATCGCCGAGCTCGTCAAAGGCTACCAGGTCGTCCGCCGCAACCAGCACGCCAATATCTAGGGTTCACGGTTCACGGTTCAATGGTTCACGGTTTGGGAATCCCGGCCCCGGACGATTTTTCCACGCTGTGGAAAAAAGTTTTCCACGCTGTGGAAAAATTCCGCAAAGTTTTTACGTTCTACGTAAAAACCGCCGAAAGTTTTTACGTTCTACGTAAAATTCTCCTGGCGGCCGTTCTGGTCGCCCCGACGGCGGCTCCGGCCGCGCGCGTGGTCGAGGATTTCGCCCCCGGCACCGCCGGCGCATGGCAGCCCTACCTCAAGTCGCCGGCCGTGGTGGCCACCGCCGACGGCCTCGCCTTCCCCGCGCCGTTTTCGCAGGACGTCGACCGCGCCGCGTGGGACAAGGCGGCGAACTTCGACCTCTCCGCCGCCGTCGCCTTCGAGCTGGACGTCGCCTGTCCCGCGCCCGACGCCGTGCGCGCGCTGGGGTTGTACTTCAAAAGCGGTGCGGGCTGGTACGTCGCCAACAAGCCCCTCGCCGGCCCAACGCTCCACACCCTCGTTTTCAACAAGAGCGACTTCACGACCGAAGGCCAGCCCACCGGCTGGAACCGCATCGACGGCCTCCGCCTCTCGCCGTGGAAAGGCGCCAACCCGGTGGATGCCGCGCTCGTCTTCCGCCGCCTCGCCACGGTCGAAGGCTCGGCGCTCGTCGTCGTGCGCGGCACGACGTCGTGCCCCGACGCCGGCGCGCGCGCCGTCGCCGAAAAAACCGCCGCGCGCGTCAGCGGCCTGCTGATCGAAGCCGGCCTCGGCCACGCCCTCATCACCGACGACGACCTGCCCAAGGGCGCGCTGAAGAACGCGAGCGTGGCGCTCCTGCCCTACAATCCCAATCCCACGCCCGCCCAGCTCAAGGCGTTGACCGATTTCGTCGCGCGCGGCGGCAAGCTGGGCGTGTTCTACGGCTCGTCGCCCGCGCTGGCCGCCGCGCTGGGCTTCCGGCTCGGGCCGTATATCAAGGGCGATCGTCCCGGCCGCTGGCGCTCCATCGTCTTCGCCGATCCCATGGGCGGACTGGTGCCCCCGCGCATCTGGCAAGATTCCACCAGCCTCATGCCCGCGTTCCCCGCCGGCCCCGGCGCGCAGATCGCCGCCTATTGGCACGACGCCCGCGACGCCCGCCAGCCCGAACCCGCCCTCGTCGTCTCGCCGCGCGGCTTCTGGATGTCGCATATCCTCCAAAGCGACGATCTGCCCTCGAAGAAGGACATGCTCATCGCGCTGTGCGCGCGGCTCGATCCCGCGCTGTGGACGCCCGCCGCCCTCCGCGCCATGCAGGACGCCGGACGCATCAACGACTACGCCGGCATCGCCAGCGCCTACGCCGGCATCGTGCGCCAGTTGCCCCTCGCCGCGCGGCCCGGCGAAATCCGAGCGATGCTCGACCAGGCCGCCGTGCTCTCCGCGCAGGTCAACGCCGCCCTCGCCGGCGGCCAGCCCCAGAAGGCCCTGCTGCTGGCCCGGCGCCAGCGCCAGCTCCTGTTGCGCGCCGACGCCGCCGTCCAGCCGCCGCGCCCCGGCGAATTCGTCGGCGTCTGGGACCACGACGGCACCGGCTACGTTCCCGGCGACTGGAATTTCACCGCGAATTTCCTCGCCGCCCACGGCGTCACCGCCGTCTTCGCCAATACCGTCTGGGGCGGCTGCGCGCACTATCCCTCCAAGTTCCTGCCCGCGTCCAACACCCTGCGCCTCTACGGCGACCAGATCGCCGCCGGCCTCGCCGCCGCCCATGCCAAGGGCCTCCAGTACCACGTCTGGATGGTGCTGGGCAAACTCGACGGCGCGCCGCCCGAGTTCGTCGAGCGCATGAAGAAAGAAGGTCGGCTGCAGGTGTCCGACGCCGGCGCCACGCGCCCGTGGCTGAGCCCCCACCACAACGCCAACCGCGCGCTGCTGCTGGCCGTCGTCGAGGAAATCGCGCGCAACTATCCGGGCATCGACGGCCTCCACCTCGACTACATCCGCCTGCCCGATTCCTTGAGCTGCTATTCCGCCTCCACCCGCGCGCGCTTCGAGGCCGACACCCGCAAGAAGTGCAAGCGCTGGCCGGCCGACGTCCTCGCCGGCGGCAAGCGCAACGCCGAGTTCCGCAAGTGGCGCACCGCCGACATCACCCGCCTCGTGGCCGACGTCCGCGCCACGCTGCGCCGCGCGAATCCCAACGCGAAACTCTCCGCCGCGGTCTTCGGCATCGCTGCGCCCGACGGCGGCAACATCGCGCAGTATTGGCCCGACTGGCTGCGCGCCGGCTCCGTCGATTTCTTGGCGCCGATGAACTACACGGAGTCGTCCGCCGAATTCGCCCGCCTCGTGCGCACGCAGGTTTCCTATCCCGGCGCCGCCGGCCGCATCTTCCCCGGCATCGGCGTCACCGCCGACGAATCGCGCCTCAATCCCGCCCAAGTCGCGCGCCAGATCGCGCTGCTGCGCCAGGCCGGCTGCCCCGGCTTCCTGCTCTTCGACCTCACCGGCACCCTCCGCGACGAAACCCTCCCCGCACTGCGCCAAGGCATCACCCGGCCCCTCCCTTGAACGTTGGATATTGGGTGTTGGATATTGGATATTGAAGCCCGACGGCTTTCGATCCGAATATCCAATAACCAATATTCAATATCCAATCATCAAGTGAACCGCCCTTCCTTGAACATTGAAGATTGAATATTGACCATTGAATATTCCTCTCCCTTGAGCACCACAACTGATTCACCCACGGGATAAACCCGTGGGGGTCGGGATCGAGACCCCCATGGGCTTGCCCCGTGGGTGAATCAGTTCAAGACAAGCCGAGAACTCCCCGCCCATATTCCGAAAACGTCCCCGCATAAACCTGATCGCTCATCAACCGGCACCCCGCCGCCCGGTTCAGGCATCGCCACAGCGCCTCCCCCAGCTCCCGCGGCGTCTGCCCCGGCCGGCCCCGCGCCGCCACATGCACGTGGTCCGGCATCGGCGCGAACGCCTTGAGCGCGCAGCCCGTCTCCCGCGCCCACGCGAAAACCCCGGCGCGAACCTTGTCGAGGAAATCCTCCTGGCCGATCCGGAACCGCCCCTCCGTCGTCGCCACTAGATGTAGATTAAACCAATACCGCCCGCGCGACGTCTCCTCCGGCGCCGCCAAATCCACCGCCGCGTCCTCGAACGCCGCCGCCCGCAGCGTGGCGCGGTAGCGCTCGTCCACCAGCGCCGCCCGCACCGTCTGCTGGCGCAGGTAGCCTGCGACCACGTCCGACACGTTGTCGCCCAGCGCGCGCACCGTCGTTTTCCGGCTGAACCCGATCGGCGCGCCCGCCTGCCGCAGCGCGTGCTGCAAGCGCCCCTTGACCCGCCCGGCGAAAAGTTCCGGCGATACGTCCGGACCCGTCTGGAACGCCATCTGGATTTCCGCGGAACGCCAATCGACGTGCTGCAATTCCAAGCCATCCGCGGTCCACGCCGCGCGCAGGACGTCGAAAAACGACGCAGGCGGACGGCCCGGAAAAGCCCCTTCCGCCGGCCAGCCGGTCCAGGACAGGAAGAGGCGGGGAATGAGCGGGAACTCCATGGCCCGAGGATAGAACTACTTCACCCACGACGCAAGCGATCCGGAACTGATTCACCCACGGGACAAGCCCGTGGGGGTCTCGGATCCCAGTTCAGACCCCCACGCCCTTGTGGCGTGGGTGAATGAGTTTGGCAAAACGGCGCCCGATGCGCTAAAAACACCTTCCATGAGCATCATCGCCCAGATCGTCGCCGACAGCGTCTCGCCGCAGGGCATCCGGCTCTCGACGCTGTCGCTGAAATACCCGCGCTGGATCCACGCCGAGTTCATGACCCACCGCCTGTTTTCGCGCAACGCCAGCAGCTCGCGCGCCGTGCCCTCGAAGCGCCTGCGCGCGCTGGAGCGCGAGTACCCCCTCTGGTGGGGCGCCAACATCCCCGGCATGCAGGCCGGCGGCAAGTTGTCCGACGAGCAGGGCACCAAGGCCAAGGCCATCTGGGACCGCATGGCCGACGC
>CAZECJ010000107.1:0-9357 GCA_964510645.1 uncultured Verrucomicrobiota bacterium
ACAGGCGCTGCATCATCTGGTTTTTCTCGTCGCCGCGGAAATACGCGCCGGCGACGGACGTCAGCTTGAAGGCCTTGATTTCGCCCGTGCTCGCCACGTGTGGCCCGCGGCACAGGTCCGTGAAATCGCCGCTGTGGTACAGGCTGATCGTCTCGCCCTCGGGAATGTCCGCCAAGCGCTCCAGCTTGTACTTCTGGCCGCGCTTGGACATCAGATCCAGCACTTCTTCGCGGGTCTTCTCCTCGCGGACGAACGGGGCGTTTTCGGCGACGATCTTGGCCATTTCGGCCTCGATCGCGGGGAAATCCTCGACCGTCAGGCGGTGTTTCAGGTCGAAATCGTAGTAAAAACCTTCGTCCGTGTCCGGGCCGATGTCGAACAAGGCATCCGGCCACAAGCGGCGCACCGCGGCCGCCATCACGTGCGCCGCGCTGTGGCGCATCGTCTCTAAACCAATATGATCAGGCTTCATGAACTGGGGCAAAATCCTTCCTAAAGGGCCAAAAGCTACCCCCTCGGCCCTGCAAAGTCAATGCCCGCAAGCTCCTTGCTTTCCGATGGCGAAGGGCGCCGCGGCTCCGTTCCCGCCCGGGCAGAAACGGGTATTGTTTTATAAAACAATACCCGGGAAGCGTTCCCCCTCCCGACGGCTTCGAACCCGAGGCGGGCTCGAAATATTTCCATGGCGGGCTTGACAAAGCCGCTCCGCCGTGTTTCTATATGCAGAAACATCGCCGCAAAAGATTCGATGAACCCAGGAAAACACATGTTGCTCGAGACTTTCCCGCCGCGCGAAGAGTTCCGCTCCTTGCTGGCCGCCGCCTCCGTCGTGCCCGTCGGGGCGCGCATCCTGGCCGACACCGAGACGCCCGTCTCCGTGCTGGCCCGGTTCGCCCCGCACCACCCCCACCTGTTCCTGCTGGAGAGCGCCGAGGGCGGCGAACGCTGGGGCCGATTCAGTTTCATGGGCGTTTCCGCCCGCGCCACCGCCGCCGTCTACCGCAGCGACGTCGTCGTCCGCCAAGGCATCGACGAGAAGCGCATCCCGCACCAAGGCGACCCCCTGGCCGTCCTGCGCGGGCTGATGAAGCCCTATTCGCTCGCCCACCTGCCGGGCCTGCCCCGCTTCTGCGGCGGCCTCGTCGGCTACTTTTCCTACGAAATGATCCATTTCTTCGAACCGCGCGTGCCCAACCGGCTTCCGCCCGAGCGCCCCCTGGCCGAATTCGTCATCCCCGACGCCCTCCTCATTTTCGACAACGTCAACCACACGCTCACCGCGCTGGCGCTCGCGTTCAAGGAGGACGGCGAGGCCGACGCGCTCTTCGACGCCGCCACCGCCCGCGTTCAAGAGCTCCTCGCTACGCTGGCCAAGCCCATCCCCGCGGGATCGCCCACCGGCAAAACCCCCATCCGCAAGCCGGTGCCCGTCCACCCGCCCGAATACTTCACCGGCATGGTCGCCAAGGTCAAAGACCACATCTACGAGGGCGACGTCATCCAGTGCGTCGTCTCGCAGAGCTTCGTCGGTCCTGCCCCGGACGACCTCGTCAGCCTCTACCGCGCCCAGCGGCACGTGAACCCCTCCCCGTACCTCTTCTTCCTCAAGGCGCAGGACTGCACCCTCATCGGCTCGTCCCCCGAAACGATGATCCGCCTCGACAACCGCACGGCCACCCTCCGCCCCATCGCCGGCACCCGCCCCCGCGGCGCCACCGAACAGGAGGACCGCAAACTCGCCGACAGCCTCCTCCAGGACGAAAAGGAACGCGCCGAACACCTCATGCTGGTCGACCTGGGCCGCAACGAGCTCGGGCGCGTCGCCCTCCCCGGCACCGTCCAGGTCACCGATCTCATGATCGTCGAGCGCTACTCGCACGTCATGCACCTCGTTTCCAACGTCGTCGCCGATCTCGAGCCCGGCCACGACGCCTTCGACCTCCTCGCCTCCTCCTTCCCCGCCGGCACGCTCAGCGGCGCGCCCAAGATCCGCGCCATGGAGATCATCGCCGACCTCGAAAACGAGCCCCGCGGCCCCTACGGCGGGGCCGTCGGCTACGTCTCCTTCGACGGCAACATGGACTTCTGCATCTGCATCCGCACCGCCGTCGCCGAACACGGGCGCCTCACCATCCGCGCCGGCGCGGGCATCGTCGCCGATTCCGATCCCGAGTCCGAGCTGCGCGAAACCCAGAACAAGGCCGGCGCCATGGCGCGCGCCATCGAACTTCTCCAAACCGCCCAACAAGCCGAACTGAAACCCTGAACTCTGAACCACGAACCCTGGCCCCTCCCATGATCCTGATGATCGACAACTACGATTCCTTCACCTACAATCTCGTTCAATACCTGCGCGAGATGGCCGCCGAAGTGCAGGTGTTCCGCAACGACGCGATCACCGTCGCCGAGATCGAAAAACTCGCCCCGGCCGCCATCGTCATCTCCCCCGGTCCCGGCCGCCCCGAGGAGGCCGGCGTCTCGTGCGCCGCGATCCGCGCCTTCGCGGGCAAGATCCCGCTCCTCGGCGTCTGCCTCGGCCACCAGGCCATGGGCCTCGTCTTCGGCGGCCAAGTCGTCCACGCCAAGAAACTCATGCACGGCAAGGTGTCCGACGTCGCCTGCGACGGCCAGGGCATCTTCAAGGGCCTCGATTCCCGCCCCTTCAAGGCCATGCGCTACCATTCCCTCGCCCTCGCCAAGGAGTCCCTCCCCGATTGCCTCGCCATTTCCGCCACCGCCGTCGACGACGGCGAAATCATGGGCATCCGCCACAAGCAGTTCGCCGTCGAAGGCATCCAGTTCCATCCCGAATCCATCATGACCCCCGTCGGCAAGCGGATCCTTCGGAATTTCTTGCGAAATTCCGAGAATCCAGGAGTCAGATCTCAGACTTCAGAAGGCTGATCCGGCTGTTTGCTTGAACGTTGGATATTGATTATTGGATATTGGATATTCGGATCGAACATTTGAAAGGCTCGCCATGAACGTCCCCATCTCCGCCCTGCTGAAAAAACTCATCGCCCGCAAGGACCTCACCGAAGACGAGGCCTTCGACGCCATCCACGGCATGCTGTCCGGCGAATTCACCGAAGGCCAGATCGGCGCCTTTCTCGGCACGATGTCCGCCAAGGGCGAGACCATCGACGAAATCGCCGGCGCGGCCCGCGCCATGCGCGCCGCCGCCACCCGCCTGCAATCGCTCGCGCCCGACACCCTCGATACCGTTGGCACCGGCGGCGACGGCGGCATGACGTTCAACGTCTCCACCACCGTCGCGTTCGTCGCGGCCGGCGCGGGCGCCGTCGTGGCCAAGCACGGCAACCGCGCCAGCTCCGGCAAGAGCGGCAGCGCGGACTGCCTTGAATGCCTCGGCTTCAATCTCACCGCCGCGCCCGAACTCATGGAGCAGGCGCTCAACGAAATCGGCATCGCGTTCATGTTCGCCCCCTCGTTTCACAAGGCCATGCGCTTCGCCGGGCCCGTCCGCAAGCAGATGGGCGTGCGCACGCTGTTCAACCTGCTCGGCCCCCTCACCAATCCCGCCGGCGCCCCCTGCCAGCTCCTCGGCGTCTTCGCCCCCGAACTCACGGAAACCTTCGCCGAAGTGCTGAAAAAGCTCGGTTCCCGCCGCGTGCTGGTCGTCCACGGCCACGACGGCATGGATGAAATCACCCTCACCACCACCTCCCGCTGCTCGGAGCTCAAGGATGGCCGCATCAAGACCTACGACATCGATCCGGCCGTCTATTTCGAGAACTACTGCACGAACGAAGATCTCGAAGGCGGAGCCCCCGCCGACAACGCCGCCATCACCCGCGGCATCCTCGAGGGAAAAATCACCGGTCCCAAGCGCGACATCGTGCTGCTCAATTCCGCCGCTTCCTTGCTCTCCGCCAACCGCTGCGCGGACCTGGCCGAAGGCATCCGCCAATCCGCCGCCGCCATCGACTCCGGCGCCGCGCTCGACAAATTGGAGAAACTGGTGGCATTCTCCAAGGCCACATGAGCTTTTTAGAAAACATCTTGGCCGCCAAGCAGGCGGAAATCGCCGCCGCCCGCAACCTCAAGCCGCAAGCCGAACTCGAACGCCTCGCCGCCAAGCGCGAGGATTTCCGCGGTTTTGCGGAATCCCTCGCCCGCCCCGGCGTCCGCATCGTCGCCGAAATCAAGCGCGCGTCGCCCTCGCTCGGCGACATTCGGTCCGACCTGCATCCCGGCGATCTGGCCCTGGCCTACCAGACCGGCGGGGCCGCCGCGATTTCCGTGCTGACCGAGCCTGCGTTCTTCAAAGGCTCCGCCAAGGACCTCAAGCGCGCCCGCGAGGTCGTTGAACTGCCTATCCTACGCAAGGATTTCATCCTCGATCCCTACCAGGTCTACGAAACCGCCGCGATGGGCGCCGACGCCATGCTGCTCATCGTACGCATCCTCGACGACGAACAACTCGCGTCCCTCCTCGCCCTCGCCCACGGCGTCGGCCTCGAAACGCTCGTTGAAATCCACGACGAAGCGGATGCGCGGCGCATCGCCGGTCTCGCCGTCCCCGTCGTCGGCATCAACAACCGCGACCTCGCCCATTTCCAGACCGACGTGGACCGCGCGGCGCGCCTCGCCGCCACCCTGCCCCGCGGCGCCGCCGTCGTCGCCGCCAGCGGCATCCACGACGAAGCCGATATCCAGAAATCCCTCGCCGCCGGCCTCCGCCGCTTCCTCGTCGGCGAAACGCTCGTCAAGCATTCCGATCCCGCCGACCTCCTCAAACAATGGATCGCCCTACCTGTTCCGAACCTTCTGAATTCTTAATTCTTCATTCTTAATTATTAATTGATTCATGTTCCTCCCCCACGTCAAAATCTGCGGCATCACCCGGCGCCAGGACGCCCTGTTCTGCGCCGCCGCCGGCGCCGGCGCGCTCGGCGCGGTCTTCTACGAAAAGAGCCCGCGCCACGTCGCGCCCGCCGCCGTTCGCAAGCTGTTCGAGGGCCTCGATCCGCAGATCGCGCGCGTCGGCGTCTTCGTCAACGCATCCGTCGACGCGATGCTCCGGACCGCGCGCATCGCCGCGCTCGACGTCGTGCAGATGCACGGCGAGGAAACGGCGGAAAAAATCGAAGCCGTCCTTCGCGAAGGCTTCCGCGTCGTCCAGGCCCTCAAGCGCACCGGCCCGGAGCTGCTCGCCGCCGCCCGCGCCCTGCCGCCGCAGGTAGGCCTCCTCGTCGAATGCGGCCGGGGCGCCTTGCCCGGCGGCAACGGCCTCGCCTGGAACTGGAGCAAAGCCGCCCCGCTCGCCCAGTTCCGCGCCTTCGCCATCGCCGGCGGCCTCCACCCCCAGAACCTCGCCCAAGTCGCCCGCGACAGCCTCGCGACGGGTTTCGACGCCAGCTCCGGCGTCGAAACCGCCCCCGGCCTCAAGGACGAAGCCGCCGTCCGCGCTTTTCTCCGCGCCGCGCGCGAACTGCCCGTCGGCGCCCACCCCTTTTCTTGGAAAGGAACCCCGCCGTGAGCCATCCCCGCCTCGAAAACGTCAACATCGAGTCCGTCGTCCCGCTCGCCACCCCGCGCGAAATGAAGGCCGCCATCCCGCTGACCGCCGCCACCATCGGCACCGTCGCGCGCGGACGCGAAACCATCGAACACATCCTCGACGGCGACGATCCGCGCCTATTCGCCGTCGTCGGGCCCTGCTCCATCCACAATCTCCAGGCCGCCGAGGAATATGCCCGCAAGCTCAAGATCCTCGCCGACGAAATTTCTGACTCCATCTACCTCGTCATGCGCGTCTACTTCGAAAAGCCGCGCTCTTCCGTCGGCTGGAAGGGACTCATCAACGACCCCTACATGAACGACACCTTCCACGTCGAGGAAGGCATCCGCATGGCGCGGCATTTCCTGTTCCGCGTGGCGGAAATCGGCCTGCCCGCCGGCACGGAACTGCTCGACGTCCTCATGCCCCAGTACATCGGCGACCTCGTCTCGTGGAACGTCATCGGCGCGCGCACCGCCGAGGCCCAGACCCACCGCGAAATCGCCAGCGGCATTTCCACTCCCATCGGCTTCAAGAACGGCACCGACGGCTCCCTCGACGCCGCCATCAACGGCGTGCGTTCCGCCATGGGCCCCCACCACTTCCTCGGCGTCACCGAAGACGGTCTCCCCGCCGTCTTCAGCACCACGGGCAACTCCTATCCCCACGTCGTGCTCCGCGGCGGCAAGAAGCCGAACTACGACGTCGAAAGCATCGCCGCCTGCGAAAAGGCCCTGCGCGACGCCCATTTGCCGCAGAACATCGTCGTGGATTGTTCCCACGGCAATTCCGGCAAGAAACCCGAACGCCAAGGGCCCGTTCTGTTCGACGTCCTCGCGCAGATCGAGGCCGGCAACCGCTCCATCCGCGGCTTCATGCTCGAAAGCAACCTCGAAGGCGGCAACCAGCCCATGCAGGCCAACCCCGCCCTCCTCAATCCCCGCTGCTCCATCACCGACGCCTGCATCGACTGGCCCACCACCGAAGCCCTCCTGCGCGAAGCGCATGGCCGGATCCGCAAGCTGGTCCGGTAGGAGTCAGAATGAAAACTCAAATTTCAATCTTCAATAATCAATCTTCAATCTTCAAACCATTGAACATTGGATATTGGACATTGGATATTGAATATTCCGCCCTCCTTCCCATCCCCACTGCCGCGCCCCTGCCCCATGAATAAACTGATTGGTCGCTATCCGGATTCTTCTGGCCACTTCGGCCCCTACGGCGGCCGTTTCGTCGGCGAAACCCTCATGTCCGCCCTGCTCGACGTCGAGGCCGCCTGGAAGTCCGCCAAGAACGATCCCGCGTTCCTGGCCGAGTTCCGCGCCATGCTGCGCGACTACGCCGGCCGGCCCACGCCGCTCGATTGCATCGAACGCCTCTCCGCCCGCGTCGGCGGCGCGCGCCTCTGGCTCAAGCGCGAGGACTGCACCCACACCGGCGCGCACAAGATCAACAACGTCGTCGGCCAGGGTCTCCTCGCCCGCCGCATGGGCAAGAAACGCGTCATCGCCGAAACCGGCGCCGGCCAGCACGGCGTCGCCACCGCCACCATCGCCGCCCGCTTCGGCTTCGACTGCAAGGTGTTCATGGGCGCCGAAGACATCCGGCGCCAGGCGCCCAACGTCCGCCGCATGGAACTCCTCGGCGCGCAGGTCGTCCCCGTCACGTCCGGAACCTCCACGCTCAAGGACGCCATGAACGAGGCGCTGCGTTACTGGTCCGGCACCAGCGCGGACACGTTCTACGTCATCGGCACCGTCTCCGGCCCGCACCCCTATCCCGAAATGGTCCGCGATTTCCAGCGCGTCATCGGCGACGAAGCCCGCGCGCAGTTCCTGGAAAAATGCGGCCAGCTTCCCGACCTGCTCGTCGCCTGCGTCGGCGGCGGCTCGAACGCCATGGGCCTGTTCTATCCTTTCCTCGACGATCCCTGCGAAATGATCGGCGCCGAGGCCGCCGGCGACGGCCTCGACACGCCGCGCCACGCGGCCTCGCTCTGCGGGGGCTCGCCCGGCGAACTCCACGGCGCTTTGACCTACCTGCTGCAAAGCGACGAAGGCCAGATCCACGAGGCCTGGTCCATTTCCGCCGGCCTCGACTATCCCGGCGTCGGACCCGAACACGCTTTGCTGCACGATCTCAAGCGCGTCCGCTACGAAGGCGTCACCGACGTGGAAGCCGTCGCCGCTTTCCAGATGCTGTGCACGTACGAAGGCATCATCCCCGCCCTCGAAAGCTCGCACGCCCTCGCCGCCGCCATCCGCGCGGCGAAAAAACGGCCCGCCTCCCAGAACGTCCTCGTCAATCTCTCCGGCCGCGGCGACAAGGACCTCGACCACGTCACCCGCTGGCTCAAGGAACACGGTGCGCCCTAGCCCCGCCAGAGTTTTCCACGCTCAACGCCAAACGCCATGAACAGAATCACCGCCACCTTCCAACGCCTTGCCGCTGCCAAGAAGAAAGCCCTCGTCGGCTACCTGACCGCCGGCGATCCGAGCCCGGAGACGAGCTTCGAGATCTTGCGTGCCGCCTGCGGCGCCGGGATCGACGTCCTCGAACTCGGCGTGCCCTTCTCCGACCCCACGGCCGACGGCCCCGTCATCCAGGAGGCCTCCCAGCGCGCCCTCAAGGCCGGCATGACGCTGACGAAGACGCTCGATTTCGCCGCCCGCCTGCGCCGCGAGTCGGACATCCCCATCATGCTGTTCGGCTACTACAATCCCCTCTTCAAGTACGGCCTCGAGCGCCTCGCCCAGGCCGCGGCCGCCGCCGGCGTCGACGGGCTCCTCGTCGTCGATCTCCCGCCCGAGGAAGCCAGCCCGTTGCGCCGCGCGCTGAAAGGCACCGACATCCAGATCGTCTTCCTCGTTGCCCCCACCACGCGGCCCGACCGAGTGCAGAAGATCGCGCAGGAAACCGGCGGCTTCCTGTATCTCGTCACCAAGGCCGGCACCACCGGCGAAGGCGGCCTGGACTACGAAGCCATCCGCCGGCACGCCGCCGAAGTCAAGGCCGTCAGCCCCCTGCCCGTTTGCCTCGGCTTCGGCATCCGCAACGGCGACGACGCGCGCAAACTCGCGCCCCTGGCCGACGGCGTCATCGTCGGCTCCACCCTCGTCAACGTCATCGGCAGCGCCCCGGCCGCCGCCGACCTCCCCGCCCGCATGGCCGCCAAGATCCGCGACCTCCGCCAAGGCCTCGACGCCTGATATCCTCCGCGCCCGATGCGGGGGCGCGCCGCGCGGAAAAGACCGGCATGCCATTTGATTCCCGGCGTTCATCGCGTATATTGGCCCCACATCATCCAACGGAGGACACGACATGGCGACCATCACGTTCAAAGGCAATCCCATCCAAACCTCGGGCCATCTCCCGGACAAGGGCGCGTTCGCGCCGGACTTCAAGCTGGCGAAAACGGACTTGTCCGACGCCGGCTTGAAAGACTTCGCCGGCAAGAAGAAAATCCTCAACATCGTTCCGAGCCTCGATACCGGCGTCTGCGCCACCTCCGCCAAGAAATTCAACGAAGCCGTCTCCGCGCTGGGCAGCGTCGTCTTGCTGAACGTTTCCGCGGATCTGCCGTTCGCCGCCGGCCGCTTCTGCGAAAGCAACTCCCTGAAAAACATCGTGGCGCTGTCCACCTTCCGCTCGCCCGATTTCGCCAAGGCGTATGGAGTCGGCATCGTGTCCGGCCCGTTGGCGGGCCTGACGGCGCGCGCGGTCGTCGTGCTCGACGCGCAAAACAGGGTCCTCCACGCGGAACTCGTTCCCGAGATCGCGCAGGAACCGAACTACGAGGCCGCGCTGGCGGCGGTTCGCTGACCGGAGGC
>CAZECJ010000108.1:0-9339 GCA_964510645.1 uncultured Verrucomicrobiota bacterium
AATCCTCGACGTAGATCTGCAAGGTGTAGGCCTTGTCGTCCTTGCCGCGGACGGGCGCGTGCTTGAAGTTGGCGGGCGCCTTGGCGAGCAGGGCCTTGTCGTATTCGTTGCCGCGGATGCACGCATGCGGGCACACGAACGAGCAGGTGCCGCACTGGATGCATTCCTGTTCGTCCCAGATCGGGACGTTGAGGGCGACGTTGCGCTTTTCCCACCGCGTGGTGGCGGAGGGGAAGGTGCCGTCGACCGGCATCTGGGAGACCGGCAGGGAATCGCCGTCGCCGACCATGATCTTGGCGATGACGTCCTTCACGAAGGCCGGGGCCTTCGGGGAGACCGCGGGCGGGATCTCGAGGGTCGAGGTCACGGCGCTGGTCGGAATTTCGTGCAGGTTGGCGAGGGTCTCGTCGACCGCCTTGAAGTTCTGCTGGACGATTTCGTCGCCCTTCTTGCCGTAGGTCTTCTTGATGGAGTACTTGATCTTCTCGATCGCCTCGTCCTTGGGCAGGACGCCGGAGATGGCGAAGAAGCAGGTCTGCATGATGGTGTTGACGCGCGAGCCCATGCCGGTGCGTTCGGCGACCGCGTAGCCGTCGATGTTGTAGAACTTGATCTTCTTGTCGACGATCTGCTGCTGGACCTTCTTGGGCAGCTTGTTCCAGACCTCGCCCTGGGCGAAGGGGCTGTTGAGGAGGAACACGGCGCCGGGGGCGGCGTAGCGGAGCATGTCGGTCTGGAAGAGGAACTCGTACTGGTGGCAGGCGAGGAAGCTGGCCTTCTCGATCAGGTACGGGCTATGGATCGGCTTGGGGCCGAAGCGCAGGTGCGAGGTCGTGCGCGAGCCGGACTTCTTGGAGTCGTAGACAAAGTAGCCCTGCGCGGCGAAATCGGTTTCCTCGCCGATGATCTTGATGGAGTTCTTGTTCGCGCCCACGGTGCCGTCGGCGCCGAGACCGAAGAACATCGCGCGCGTGACGCCTTCTCCTTCCGCGTGGAAGTTCGGATCGACGTCGAGGCTCAGGTGCGTCACGTCGTCCACGATGCCGACGGTGAAGCCGTTCTTGGGCGAGCTCTTCTTGAGCTCGTCGAAGACGGCCTTGGCCATGGCGGGGGTGAATTCTTTGGAGGACAGCCCATAGCGGCCGCCGATGATCTTGGGCATGGCGGGGAAGTCGCCGGCCGCGACGCCCTGCGCGAGGGCGCCGAGGACGTCCTTGTAGAGCGGCTCGCCGTCGGAGCCGGGCTCCTTGGTGCGGTCGAGGACGGCGATGGCCTTCGCGCTCTTCGGCAGTGCGGCGAAGAAATACTTGGCGGAGAAGGGCCGGTACAGGCGCACGACGACCGCGCCGATCTTCTCGCCGGTCTTTTGCAGCTTCTCGATGGTCTCGAGCGCCACTTCGGCGGAGGAGCCCATCAGCACGACGACGCGGTCGGCGTCGGGCGCGCCGATGTAATCGAAGGGCTTGTAGTGCCGACCCGACAGCTTGCCGAATTCCTCCATCGTGGCGGCCACGATGTCGGGGCAGGCGTCGTAGAACTTGTTGACCGCCTCGCGGCCCTGGAAATAGACGTCCGGGTTCTGCGCGGTGCCGCGGATGAACGGCTTTTCGGGATTCAGCGCGCGGGCGCGGTGGTCGGCGATCAGCTGGTCGCTGATCATGGCGCGGATGACGTCGTCGGCGATCATCTCGACCTTGCTGACCTCGTGGGAGGTGCGGAACCCGTCGAAGAAGTGCAGGAACGGCACGCGGGCCTTGAGGGTGGACGCCTGCGCGATGAGGGCGGTGTCCATGACTTCCTGCACGCTGTTGGAGGCGAGCATGGCCCAGCCGATCTGGCGGCAGGCCATCACGTCCTGGTGGTCGCCGAAGATGGAGAGCGCCGAGGCGGCGAGCGAGCGGGCGGAGACGTGGAAGACCGTCGAGGTGAGTTCGCCGGCGATCTTGTACATGTTGGGGATCATCAGCAGGAGGCCCTGCGAGGCGGTAAAGGTCGTGGTGAGCGCGCCGGACTGCAGCGCGCCGTGCACGGCGCCGGCGGCGCCGCCTTCGGACTGCATCTCGGCGACGGTCGGGACGGTGCCCCAGAGGTTCGGGCGGCCTTCGGACGCCCACTGGTCGGCCCACTCGCCCATGTTGGAGGAGGGGGTGATGGGATAAATGGCGGCGACTTCCGTCGTCTTGTAGGCGATGTGGGCGGCGGCTTCGTTGCCGTCGATGATGGCGATTTTCTTCTCTTTACTCATGGGTTGCTCCGGGTTGTTTCTAAATCCACGATGCGGATATTGGCCAAAAGACGCCAAAACGCACACGGCACGCAGAGTACCAGACGGGGGGGGGCATGCAATAAGAAAATGGTTCTTTCCGCCAGAAAAACCGTTTTACGCGCGCAAACCATCCCCGCAGAACCCTACCGGAAAACTCGGAAATGGGGTTTCCGGGGCCAAAACGACAAAAGTGGCGGATGCCCGGCGGACGAAAAGCGGATTTGGAACGGAAACGGGCGCTTCCGCGCGTCTCCCCCGATGCGGAAAATCGCGGCTCATCGGTTTTCCGCGGAAATGCCGGAATCGTTACCGGAAGGAAAAGCCTTTGGCTATTGTGCGTCGACCGAGGAAACGTCGGCGTCGGCGCTGCTGCCGCCGGGCTCGCCGTCGGCGCCGTAGGAGAGGATCTCGAAGTTTTCGTTTTGGCGGCCGGGGATGAGATAGATGTAGGGCCGCTTCCAAGGGTCGGGGGGCACGGTGCGTCCGCTGAGATAGCCGCCGTCGGGGTAGTTTTCCGGAATGGGTTCCTGCGACGGCTTGCGGACGAGGGCGTCGAGCCCCTGCTGCTGGGTCGGATAGCGGCCGTGGGCCATGCGGTAGGTGGTGGCGGCGGAGGACAGCACCTGGATCTGCGCCTTGGCGGCGGCCTGGCTGCCCATGCCGATCTGCGGAGCGATGTTCAGCAGCACCACGCCCGCCAGCAACGAGATGATGGCGATGACCACCAGGATTTCCACGAGGGTGAAGCCGGCGCGGAGCGCGCCGGGTTCACGGTTCAGCGGTTCACGGTTCACGGTTGAAGGATTGTTCATAGATTAAAACAGCGTGGGTTGATCGTCTTGGGGTTCGGGGGTTTCCGGGGAGCGAGCATCCAGCTTTTTGGCCAGCGCGTCAAGTTTGGCCAGATAGAAGGCGACGTTTTCATCGCGGTGCGCGGGATCGAAGGCGACGGCGAGCTTGGCGTGGGCGTGGACGGGGGCGTTCTTCTTGTCGCCGGTGACGTAGTAGGAAACGGCGTCGCCCGCCTGGAAGACGCGGCCGGAGGCGAGGGCGACCTCGTAGGCGGGCTGGCGGGACTTGCCGCCGGCTTCGCGCTTCTTCTGATAGGTGGCGGGCGAATCGGTCAGCATTTCGGTCTTGGCCAGGGCGGCGATGGGCAGTTGCCGCGCGGCGACTTCGGCGCGCCGGCGCGCGGCCATGGCGGGGATTTCCTCGGACCGGCCGTGGAGGGTCAGCGTGAGCCATTCGCGCAGGAAATCGCGCTGGTAGGGCTCGAGTCCGCGCGATTTGAGGGCGGCGCCCTTGAGGATGACCGTGCCGTCGTCCTCCAGCAGCGCGTAGTTTTTCATCTTGTAGGAGAACATCGCGGGATAGCGGCCGTCGAATTCGACCTCGATGCCGGCGGGCAGATGCTCGCGGAACTGCGTCTGGAAACGCGCGAGGGATTTTTCGTCGAGGCCCGACGGCGGGGTGAAGTAGATGCCGTCGGTGTCGATCTCGATGGGCAGGGCGCCGAGTTCGCGGAGCTTGGCGACCATGCCGCGCAGGATGTCGCGGCCTTGCTCGGTGACGGCGGCGGCGAGCTCGTAGTCGTTGAAGCGCGCCTGCGGGAATCCGAGATAGCCGTAGAAGGAATTGATCAAGATCTTGAAGGTGGCCTGAAGCGCGTCCCAGCGGCTGGCGGCGGCCGGGGCGAGGGCGGGATCCTGGGCGCGCTTCTTGGCGTCGATGCGGAAGTCGCGCAGATGCGCGAGCAATTGGAGGAAGATGCCGAGCGAGTCGCGGCGGGGATGGCGGCCCTCGCGCAGGAGGATCGACGGGTACAGCGAGCGCACGTCGCAATGGTGCACGTCGCGGGCGAGGCCCTCGAAGAACAAATCGGTGTAGCCGCCCTCGAAGGAACGCGGCGGCTCGGGGGCGGGGATGGAGTGGCGCGCGCGCAGGTATTCGCGCAGGAGCAGCGACTCGATCTTGCCGGCGTTGCCCCGCAGGCAGACGGTTTCCAGCGGGATGGGCAGGAGCAGGCTCTGCGCGAACGGCGCGTTCAGCAGGATGGGCGCGATGGCCGCGGTCTCGCGGATGTCGTCGGCCGCGTAGCGCCGGAAGGCCTCGGGATCGTCGCGATACGTGGCGGCGATCTGGCGGCCCTCGATATAGGTGCGGTTCGGGGCGGCGACGCCGAAATGCCGGGCGACGGTCTTGAGGGTGTGGTTTTCCAAGGCGCGGTGCGACACGTCGTAGGAGAGGGTGAGCAAATAGGTGTCCACGACCTGGCGGCCGAAAAGGTGATAGTGCGAATAGGCCACGGTGCGCTCGGCGACGCTGAAGCGCGAGGCGTAGGATTCCGGCTTGCTGCCGTCGCGGCCGAGGGCCAGCGGCACGCGGTGGCGCTTGGCCCGGGTTGAGAGATAGGGCAGGTCGAACTTGAACAGGTTGTGGCCCGCGACGACGTCGGGATCGCGCTTGCGGACGATCTCGACGAATTTCTTCAGCAAGGCTTTCTCGTCGAGCTCGTGGCCGTCGAGGATTTGTTCCCAGCCTTGGCCGTCGGAGAGGGCGATGGCGAGGATGCGGTCCTCCTCGCGGTCGGGGTTGGAGAATTCGCGCGCCGGATCGCAATCGGTCTCGATGTCGAGAAAGAGGAATATCAGGTCGGGGAGCAGGAGCTCGCCGAACGACGTGCGGCCGGTATCGAGCAGGAATTGCTGGACGGGATCGCGCAGGACGAAATAGGGCGCGCCGGGGTCGGAAGGCGTGCGGCCGGTGGCCTTGCGGAGGTGCCCGAGGGCGCGTTCGAGCGCGGCCCAGGTCGGGAAGCGCGCGAGGATGCGGAAGGGATTGTCGCCCGCGAGGCGCACGATCTCCGGCGCCGGCGCGAAATCGGCCAGATAATCGGCTTTGGTCAGCCAAAGGATGGGCGAAAACGGCTCTTGCCGCGTGGAAAGCTGGCCCTCGCGGCGCAGAAAGAGCGTCATCGCATCCGCGGTCTCGCCGGGCGCGTGCTCGATGGCCACCAGGCCGGGCTCCGGCGTGAAACCATAAACCAGTTCGTCGCGGGTGATCGGTTTCATGTCGCAAGTAAGGATAGCAGAAGTAGGAAAACAGGAAAGTCAGGAAAACAGGAGGGAACCCGATTCGACGGGAAAGACGGATCCGACGGATTGTAGGCGCTGCTTGAGTTCGACTTGTAGGCGAGAAAAGGGCACGCTGGGTTCGGAGAAGTGAACCATGAGCGGAACGATAAAGGTGGTGGTGGCGGACATCACGACGCTGAAGGTGGATGCGATCGTGAATGCGGCGAACACATCGCTGCTGGGGGGCGGGGGCGTGGACGGGGCGATCCACCGCGCGGCGGGGCCGGAACTGCTGGAAGCGTGCCGCGCGCTGAACGGGTGCGCGACGGGCGACGCCAAGATCACGCCGGGGTACCGTTTGCCGGCGAAATGGGTGATCCACACGCCCGGGCCGGTCTGGCGCGACGGACAGCACGGCGAGCCGGAGCTGCTGGCGAGCTGCTACCGGCGCTCGCTGGAGCTGGTGGCCGAAAAAGGGGTAAAAAGCATCGCATTTCCGTGCATCAGCACCGGAATTTATGGATTTCCGGCCGAAAAAGCCGCGAAAATAGCCGTTGCGACCGTCCGGGAGGCCTTGGAGGGCCTTTCGGAGCCGATGGAGGTCGTTTTTTGCTGTTTTTCGGCTCTTCGCTGATTTTCGTGGAGGATTTCAGGCATACTGGGGGGATGGAAGCACTGGAAGAGCATTACGGGAAGTTGTTGGGGCTTCAAAGTCCCTGGGCGGTGGATTCCGTGGACCTGTCGACAAAAGAGCTGCGGGTGGAGATCGAAGTCGTCTATCGCGGCGAAGCCGGACCGTGCCCGGTGTGCGGGACGGCCTGCGCAATCTACGACCATCAGGCGCGGCGGACCTGGCGGCATCTGGACACGATGCAGTTTGAGACCCTGCTGAGCAGTCGGACGCCACGTGTCCATTGTCCGGAGCACGGGGTGCTGAACCTGGCGGTGCCGTGGGCGGCGAAGCACGCGCGGTTTACGCTGCTGTTCGAGGCGTTCGCCGTTCGGCTGTTGCAGGCGGCGCGCAGCGTAGAAGAGGCTCGCAAGCTGCTGCGGTTGAGCTGGCACCAGGTGGACGACATCAAGTCGCGGGCCGTGGCGCGCGGCTTGCGGCGACGGGAGGCGGCCGAGATTCCCTGGATCGGCATGGACGAGAAGTCCTTTCGGCACGGCCAAAGCTATGTATCGCTTGTCAACGATCTGGAGGGCGGACGAGTGTTGGACGTGGCCGAAGGCCGCGGCGAAGAAGCCGCGCGCAGGCTTTTGAAGGTTGGACTGAGCCCACAACAGCGGGACATGGTCTGCGGCGTGGCGCTGGACATGTCGGGTCCCTTCATCCAGGCGGCCGAAGACCTGCTGCCCCATGCGGACATTGTCCACGACCGCTTCCACGTCAGCCAGCACCTGAACGCCGCCGTCGATCAAGTCCGCCGCCAGGAACACCGGCGCCTTCTCAAGGATCAGGACCGGCGCCTGACCGGCACCAAATACCTGTGGCTGCGGGGACCCGGACGCCGGCAGCCGGAAGACGCGGCCGGGTTCGAAGAACTGGCTCGCTCCGAACTGCACGTGGCAAAAGCCTGGCGCGTCAAAGAGCTTTTTCGGCACTTCTGGACCCGCGCGGACGCCGTTTTCGCCGAGCGGTTCTTCCAGCGGTGGTTCCAAGATGCCATGAAAACCGCCTTGGCCCCGGTCCGCAGGGTGGCGCAAATGCTCCGGCAAAACCTGTGCCGCCTGCTGACCTACTTCGATAGCTTCATCACCAACGCGGTTTCCGAGGGGCTCAACTCCAAGATCCAAACCGTCAAATCTAATGCCCGCGGCTTCCGTTCCTTCCAAAACTACCGCACCAGCATCCTTTTCTATTGTGGCAAGCTCGACCTGCTTCCATGATATTCGGCGAAGAACCTGTTTTTCTCAGAAAAATGCCGAAATTTACGAAAAATCGCTCTCAAAAGAGTGATTTTATCGAAAAATGGGGCGAAATTCCTAAAAACGGCCAAACATTGGCGATTTTCGGGATTTTCGGGCTTCCGGGCTTGTCAGAAAGGGGGCGCGGGGAGTAGAGTCGGCGGGTTTATTTTACGGAACGAACCTCTTTTCCGAATCGAGATTTTCTATGCAATGGCTGTTGAAGCGAATCCTGGGCACGAAGAACGAGCGCGACTTGAAGAAAGTGCGTCCGTTCGTGGGGCGCATCAACGCGCTGGAAAAGGAGTTGCAATCGCTCTCCGACGACGCGCTGAAGGCGAAGACGGGGGAATTCCGGGCGCGGATCGCGAAAGGGGAAACGCTTGACGCCCTGATGCCCGAAGCGTTCGCGGTGGTGAAGAACGCGTGCCGCCGCCTGTGCGGGACGGTGGTGGACGTGTGCGGGCATCCGCAGACGTGGGACATGGTGCCGTTCGACACGCAATTGATCGGCGGCATCGTGCTGCACCACGGCAAGATTTCCGAAATGGCGACGGGCGAAGGCAAGACATTGGTGGCGACGCTGCCGGTCTACCTGAACGCGCTGACGGGCAAAGGCGTGCACGTCGTGACGGTGAACGACTATCTGGCCAAGCGCGACGCGACCTGGATGGGCACCGTGTACCAGTATCTCGGCCTGACGGTCGGCTGCATCCAGAACCAGATGCGCCCCGAAGAACGCCGCGCGCACTACGCCTGCGACATCACCTACGGCACCAACGCCGAATTCGGCTTCGACTACCTGCGCGACATGGGCATGGCCTACAGCCCGCAGGAAATGGTGCAGCGCGGCTGGAACTACGCGATCGTCGACGAAGTGGACTCGATCCTGATCGACGAGGCGCGCACGCCGCTGATCATTTCCGGCCCGGCGCCGTATTCGACGGAGCAGTACCAGCTCGTGAAGCCCGCGGTGGAACGCATGGTCCGCAAGCAGCGCGACCTGTGCTCGAACCTGATGACGGAAGCCAAGGCGGCCATCGACAAGGGCGACGACGAGACGGCGATGCTGAAGCTCTACCAGGTGAACCAGGGCATGCCGAAGAACAAGCAGCTCCTGCACCTGATGGAAGAGGCGTCCTCCCGCCGCCTGCTCGAAAAAGTCCAGAGCCAGATGCTCATCGACATGAACAAGGAGCAGGCCCGCGCCCTGCGCGAGGATCTCTATTTCGTGATCGACGAAAAGAGCAACGACGCCAGCCTGACCGACAAGGGCTGCAACGCCATGAATCCGGCGGATCCGGACTACTACGTCGTGCCCGATCTCGTCTCCGCCCTGGCCGAGCTCGACGGCGACGCCGCGCTGACCGACCAGCAGAAGTTCGAGAAGCGCCAGGAGCTCCAGAACCAGTTCGCCGACAAGAGCGAGCGCATCCACGCCGTGGACCAGCTCATCCGCGCCTTCAGCGTCTACGAGCGCGACGTGCAGTACGTCATCCAGGACAACGAGGTGATCATCGTCGACGAATTCACCGGCCGCCTGATGCCCGGCCGGCGCTGGAGCGACGGCCTGCACCAGGCCATCGAGGCCAAGGAAGGCGTGCGCATCCAGCGCGAGACCCAGACCCTGGCCACCATCACCATCCAGAACTATTTCCGCCTCTACCAGAAGCTCTCCGGCATGACCGGCACGGCCGAGACCGAGGCCGACGAATTCCAGTCCATCTACAAGATGGACGTCGTCGTGATCCCCACCAACCGCCCCGTGCGGCGCGTGGACGGCAACGACCACATCTACAAGACCCAGCGCGAGAAGTTCAACGCCATCATCGAGGAAATCACGGCCTGCTACCAGCGCAAGCAGCCCGTCCTCGTCGGCACGATCTCCGTGGACATGTCAGAAATTTTCAGCCGCATGCTGCGGCGGGTGAACGTGCCCCACAACGTGCTCAACGCCAAGAACCACCAGCGCGAAGCCGAAATCGTCCTCAACGCCGGCCAGCCCGGCGCCATCACCATCGCCACCAACATGGCCGGCCGCGGCACCGACATCAAGCTCGGCCCCGGCGTCATCTGGATGGAACGCGACCT
>CAZECJ010000109.1:0-3491 GCA_964510645.1 uncultured Verrucomicrobiota bacterium
TGCATGGCTTCGATGGCGGCCCGGCAGCCCGCGCCGGCCGCGGTCACGGCCTGGCGGTAGCGGGAGTCGGCGACGTCGCCGGCGACGAAGACGCCGGGGAGTTTGGTGCGGACGCCGCTGGAAAGCAGGTAGCCGTTTTCATCGGTTTCCAGCACGTCCGCGAAGGGCTGGCTCGCGGGCACCAGGCCGATGGCGACGAACAGCGCGCCGACGTCGAGGAGGCTTTCCGCGTTGGTCTTCACGTCGCGCAGGCGGAGCGCCGTCAGCTTGCCTTGGGCGGGATCGACGAGCCCGGCGACGACGGCGTTCCAGCGGACCTCGATCTTGGGGTTTTCCAGCACGCGCTGCACCATGATTTTGGATGCGCGGAACGCGTCGCGGCGATGGATGACGGTGACTTTGGAGGCGAAACGGGTCAGGAACAGGGCTTCTTCCATGGCGGTGTCGCCGCCGCCGACGACGGCGATGTGTTGGCCGCGATGGAACGCGCCGTCGCAGGTGGCGCAGTAGGAAATGCCGTGGCCGGACAGTTCCTTCTCGCCGGGGATGCCCAGATGGCGATGGCTGGCGCCGGTGGCGATAATCGCGACGTCGGCCGACAGCGTGCTGCCGTCGCCGAGCCGGAGGTTTGCGCCGCCGCCGGGCCGGGGCACCAGCTTGTCGAGGTTGGCGCTCTGGAAGCGCGCCCCGAATTTCTCGGCCTGCTTGCGCAGGAGTTCCATGAAATCGAATCCGGCGATGCCGTCGGGAAAGCCGGGGATGTTTTCGATGAGCGGGGTCGTGATGAGCGGGCCGCCGGGGGCGGGACCGTCGAGAACGAGCGGTTCGAGGCCCGCGCGGGCCGCGTAGATGGCGGCCGTCAGGCCGGCCGGGCCGGAACCCAGGATGACGAGGGATTTCATCGGGCGCAGAGTATCAGCGGGTTGGGGATGGCGGCAATTCTGAAATGGGGGGGGCGGGTTTCCTGGCAAAGCAGGAGGGCGCGGAAATGTGGAATGCTTGAGAAACGCGGAAGCGGGGGTAAGGTAGACAATTGGCGGCGTGGGCGTCGGCGCAATCGCGGCCGCTGGATGGCCGCACGGGGTTAGAGACGCGGATGGCAGAGTTGGCGGCGCGCTGGCCGGAGGGGACGGAGATTCCGGCGCCGGATTTCTGGGGGGCTATCTGGTGCGGGCGGAGTCGGTGGAATTCTGGCATGGGCGGGAGTCGCGGCTGCACGACCGGCTGCGGTATGAGGCGGTACGGGCGGGGACGGCGCTGGACGAGGCGGGTGCGTGGCGGATACGGCGGTATGCGCCGTAATGGGAGGATCAATGTCCAATATCCAACGCCCAATTACCAATGTTCAAGTGAGCAGCCGGGATTGATTGTAGGCCAGGGCGGTGACCTGGCGGATGGAAGCGTGGGGCGGACAGCCCCCGGGTCGGCGCCCCGGGCTACAGGGAAGCCGGGGGGATCAATGTCCAACAGTGGATCGGTTGTAGGCCAGGGCATCGACCTGGCAAATCGAAAAAGCGGTGGGACGAGGGAAGAATTCGGGCTGGAATGCGGGGTGGGGAGTGATGTATGGGGTGGTGCTTTTATGCGAACCGCGGGAGACGGGAATGAAGACGAAATGCAGCCGCTGCGGAAAACAAAAAAGCCAGCGGAAATGTTTCCGGTTGGGACCGGCGGGACTGATCTGCAGCTTGTGCTGCGTCGTGCACTTTGCCATGGGCGTGCTGGATTTGATGGAAGCAAAGCCCGACGAGGCCATCGCGCGGTTTGACAAAGCCATCGAGATCTTTCCCTATTTTACGGAAGCGCATTTCAACCAAGCGGTAGCGTATCAAAATAAATTGGACGTGAAAAACGCCATTCGCGCGTACCGGAAGGTAGTGGAAGTCGGCGATCGGGAGATTTCGAAGTCCAACAGGCGCGCAAGATGGTCGTCGAGATGGAGCAAGCCATCCGCGAGAGCGACGGCATCGATCTCGACACCTATCTGGAAGCGCAGGACGAGTTTGATCGGGCCTTTGCGCGACTGAAGGCCGGCGACTACCGGAGTGCCTTGGCGGGGTTTCAGTCCGCTGCCGCGAGGAATGATCGCAACGCGCCCACTCATGGCAATCTGGGATTGTGCCTGGCGAAACTAGGCCGGAAAGCCGAAGCGTTGACCGAACTGAATCGCGCGCTCGAACTGGACCCCGAATATCATCCGGCGCGGGCCAATCTGCTGGCAGTCGAAGAGATGGAAGATGGGAACCCCTTGTCCGCCAAATGCGACGTCACCATCAACTTCAACCGGGATCGGCTGGAGCAGGAGGAGCGGGACCGGAAGGGTCGGGGACCTTCATCTTTCGCATGGATGGCGGATAAATGGGCGCAGAGGAGTAAACGGACGGGCGGGTGACCGCAAGGATGAAGGGCCAAGCGGACGCTTGGCGTTCCCGGGGAGGAAGAAGGGTTTCAACGTCCAATATCCAAATGTCCAGTGTTCTGTCCGGCAACCGTGAACCGCTGAACGTTGAACCCTTGAACCGCGAGCCCCCGTAAGGGAGCGAGCCTATTTCAGCCAGATCTTGTCGATCTCGAGGCGGAAGGATTCGGGCGTGCCGTTGCCGATGAGGATCTGGATCTGGGCCAGGGTTTGGCCGGGGTAGTTGGGCAGATCGAGGCGGTCGCCGTGGCGGATGGCGAACAGGTCGGCGAAGGGGATTTCGACGGTCTGCCAGTCGCCGCTGGTTTGGAAATCGCCGGCGTAGGAATGGCGGGCATCCGGAGTGGCATCGACGCGGAGCTGGTAGGTTTTGCCGTCGCCTTTGAGCCCAAGGACGATGGTGCGGTAGTTCGAGACGTCGATCGGCGCGAACGCATGCTGCACGGACGAAAAGCCGCCATCGTTTTCCAGGGAGATGGTGCCGGTGAACACGGCGTTTCCGGCCTCGTTGAGCGTGAGCGCGCCTTGCGAACGCCCGCCCATGACGACGTCGTCCTGGATTTCCCATTGGGTCAAGTCGGCGTCTTGGGTGAAGCAGAAGATCGCACGCTCGTCGGGCGGGGGCGGATCCTGGGGCGCGGCGGAAACGCCGTTCATGCAGCCGCATGCAAACGCCGGCAGAAGCAGGGCCATCAGGATCGTTTTCATCGGAGGGTGTTCCTTTCAACGGGGTTGACGCCGGCGACGCCAGCCCGCGCATTCACGACGCCAGTATGGAGCGGCGGGCGCGGGTTTCAACAGGTTTTACGCGGGCGCGCGAAAATAGTTGCGGAGGCGGCAGGCGGGCCAAGCAGATGCTTGGCGTTCCCGGGGAGGGAGAGGGAGGGGGAATCGATTCAATATTCGATGTCCAATGTTCAAGTGATCGGTTGTAGGCCAGGGCGGTGACCTGGCGGATGGAAAGGGGCGGGGCGGACAGCCCCCGGGTCGGCGCCCCGGGCTACAGGGAAGCCGGGGAAATCAATGTCCAATGTTCAAGTGAACCGCCGGGATCGGTCCCCCCCCCCCCGCC
>CAZECJ010000109.1:3501-9311 GCA_964510645.1 uncultured Verrucomicrobiota bacterium
CTACATCTTGAACGCGGCGACTTTCTTGAGGCGCTCGATGATGGGGAGGTGCTGGGTGCAGCGGGCTTCGCACTGGCCGCACTCGACGCATTCGGCGGCTTTTTCGGGGGTCAGGTCCCAGTGGTACTTGAGGCGGCCGCGGATCTCGTTGTCGGAAACCTGGAGCTGCATGAGGTTGTGGACGTCCATGTAGCGCGGGATGGGGATGCCTTGGGGACAGGGCAGACAGTAGCCGCAGCCGGTGCACATCTCGTTGAAGTCCTGCTGGATGCGGGCGCGGAGGGTTTCGAGATGCCCGGGGGAATGGGGAACGAAATTCTCGACGGCGCGGACGGCGGCTTCGACGTGGGCGACGGAGTTGAAGCCGACGAGCGCTACGGTGATGGCGGGATCCGAGACGAGAAACCGCAACGCAGCGGCCACGACGTCGGGGTCGCCGGGGGCGCGGATGAAATCGAAGGCCTCGGGATGCTGGGGGATGAGACCGCCGCCGAGGGGGTTCATGGCGACGACGCCTCTCTGGAGGCGGCGGGCGGCTTGGACGCCCTGCTGGCGGTAAGGGAAGTTGATGGCGCAGGTGCCGAGGGTGACGCCTTCGATTTCGGGGTGGTCTTCGAGCAGTTGCTCGATTTCAGGGCCGGTCATGTGGGTGGAGACGCAGACATGGCCGACAAGGCCTTCCTCCTTGGCTTTCAGGGCCGCCTGGAGGGCGCCGCCGTCGACGCGGCTCTTCCAGTCGGCCGGATCCATGACGCACCAGATATGGAAGAAATCGATGCGGGACAGACCGAGGCGGGCGAGGGATTTCTCGAGGCCGCGGCGGAATTCGGAGCCTTCGGGGCGCGAGCATTTGGAGGAGACGTAGAGGGGCAGGGGAGAGGGGGGCATGGTGCGGAGGGCCTCGCCGAAAATGGTCTCGCTTTGGTCGTCGCAGTAGTAGGGGGCGGTGTCGAAATAGGTGATGCCGGCGCGGCGGGCGGCATGGAGGACTTTGATGCCCTCGTCGTGGTCTTGGGGGTTGGGCAGGCGCATGCCCCCGCATCCGATGGCGCCTAAGGTTATGCCGGTCCGCCCGTATTCTTTATGGAGCATGAAAAGGTTTCCTTAGGGATTGACGATAGCTTGGTTGAAGAGATATAAACAAGCCATGAATCTGCAACTGCGGTCATCGCGCGGGCATCCGGTTTTGCGGGAGATGGATACGACCATGAAAAGAATCACGTGGATCGGGTTGGCGGTGGCGGGAATGCTCTGGGGCGGGGTCGCGCAGGCGGGGACGGACGAGGAATTCCAATTTGCGTCCGGGCTGGTTTCGTATTCGCCGTCGTTCCCGGATTTCGCGCAGAAAGTGGTCGATGCGGTGCTGGCGAAGGATCCGGGGCAAAAGGACCGCAGTAAGATCATCCAGGCGGAAATCCTGATCCAGCGGCGCCAGTTCGCGGAAGCGGAGGCGCTGATCGCGGAAATGGGGATCGCCAATCCGAAGTCGCAGGCGATCAGCTTGGCGCTGGCGAGGAATTATTTTGCCATCAACGAGCTGGACAAGTCGCGGGCGCTCTACGAGGCCTTTTTCAAGCAGTACGAAGGGCAGAAGCCGACGGATCCGGACGTGGCGCGGTTCTACCGGGATGCGGCCTACCAGTTCGCGCAGATGCAGATGATGGCGGGGAGCTACGAAGGCGCGGCGGCGAGCTATCAGCGCGTGGAAGAGGTGGCCGACGGCAACGAGATGAAGCGCTCGCTGCAGGTCTCCCGCGCGCAGGCGCTGGTGAAGGCCGCGGAACAGAAGAGCGGCGACGAGAAGACCAAGCTGCTGGACGACGCGAAGAAGGTCTGCGAGACGCTGCAGTGGGGCGGGCTGGACCTGCAATTCGTGGATTCGATCGTGATCATGGCCAACATCGAGCTGGCCAAGGGCAATCCGGCCGGCGCCAAGAAGGTGCTGATGGACTACATGGACATCATCAAGCCCATCGACGACATGCTGAAGGAAGATGGCCTGCCGATGCGGGACAGCCCGATGGCCGGGGCGCGCTCGCTGCTGGGCCGCCTGCTGAAGGAAGAGGCGGACAAGCTGGCGGGGGATCCGGCCAAGTCGGCGGAGGCAATCAAGGCGTACAGCGGGGCGCTGGGCGAGTACTACAACGTGTTCGTGAAGTACGGCGACAGCGAATGGGGGCCGAGCGCGGGCCTCGCGGCCAAGGAAATCAAGGGCATTCTCGAAACGAAGTACGGCAAGCAGGTGAAGATCGACCTGCCGGCGGAATTGGCGAGCAAGGCCGCCGGCACGGAATTCATGATGGCCGACAACCTCTTCCGCCAGAAGAAACACGCCGAGGCCGCGGCCGAATACGTGCGGGTGCTGTCGCAGTTTCCGGAAGCGGGCGAGCTGTCCATCGGCGCGCTGGGCAATCTGGTGCAGTGCTACATGAACCTGAACGATTCGCTCTATGCGAAAATGGCTGCCAATTATCTCGGCGAGCGCTTCGCGAAGAAGAGCGACATCCCTGCGAAGGCGCTGATTTCCGTGGCCCAGCTCTACGACAAGGCCGGCAACGCGGACATGTCCAAATACATGTTCGACCGCTATCTGGCCTATTGTCCGGCGGATCCGCGCGCCGGGCAGATCCTGTTCTATCTGGCGGCCAAGGCCGAGCAGGCCGCCCAGCAGGCGGAAAAGGACGGCAAACAGGCGGAGAAAGAGCAGAAGCAGGCGGAGGCCGACGCCTATCTGGCGAAGATCATCACCGACTACCAGAACGACCAGAACTATCCCAAGGCCCTCAGCAAGCGGGCCTGGAAGGCCTATGGCGACAAGGACTACGCCGGCGCCATCGACGGCATGAAGCTCTACATCGAGCAGTCTCAGCCCAGCCCCACGAAGGCGCAGGCCATGTTCGCCCTCGGCGATTGTCTCCGCCGCACGGACAAAATGGCCGACGCCGTCCGCCAGTTCAATGCGTTGATCGCCGCGCTGGCGCCGGCGGGCAATCCCTACGGCAGTTCCACCGCGGACCTCGAGCGCAACGCCAAGCTGCTGGAACAGGCCCGGTTCTATTTCGCCTACAGCCTGAGCCGCCTGCCGACCGACGCCACCCGCAAGGCGGCCATCGCGAAGATCGACGAGTTTCTCGGCTTCTATCCGAAATCGGATTTGGCGGCGAAGATCCTCAACCTGAAGGGCTCGCTGCAGATGGCCCTGAAGGATCCGGCGGCCAACCAGACGTTCGCGCGGCTGGCCGCGGAATATCCGGAAACGGACGAGGGCAAGAACGCCCAGTATGCGCGGATCAACGGCGCGCTCGATCTGGGGCAGTTCGACCAGGCGCACGAGGCGCTGGCCTCGATGGTGGCGAACCCGGGCAGCTACTCGGTGGACGAGTTCGCGCGCGTCGGCCAAGCCATGCTCGACAAGGGGCAATGGCAGGATGCCGCCGCCGCTTTCGGGCAGGTGGTCGGCAAGACGGAAGAGCGCTCGCTGCTGGAACGCGCCCTGTACGGCATCGGCGCGGCCAAATACGAGCTCGGCGACCATGCCGGCGCCGTGGCCTCGCTCAACGATTTGATGACGAAATGGCCCAACTCCGCCCTGTTCTACAAGGCGAAATTCATGCTGGCCCGCGCCAATCTGGCGCTGAACGAACTCGCCGCCGCGAAGACCGCGCTGAACGACGTGTTCAAGTACGCCCGCGAGCCGGAAGTGGTCAACGACGCCAAGCTGCTCTACGGACAGATTTTGCGGCAGCAGGGCGACAAGACCGGCGCCTTGGGCGCCTACAAGGGGCTGGAATACTTCGGCAGCCAGGCCATGAAGACCGAGAAGGAGCGCCAGCAGGTCGCCCAGGCCATCCTCGCGGCCATCGATCTCGCCGCGGAGATGGACAAGAGCACCGACGTGCTGGAAAGTTGCGACAAGTTCCTGCAGCTCTACCCGACCAGCCCGAAGGTCAACGAGGTCCGGCAAAAACGCACCGCGGCGTCGTTCAAGGTGAATGCGGAGGTCGCTCCGGCCGCGGCGCCCGCCGCCGCCCCGGCCGCGCCGACCGCCCCGGCGGCGCCATAGATTTGGAAAAGGGAGAAGAAAAGCCATGAAGACAACGAAATTGTTCCTGATCGGCCTTGCGGCCGCACTCGCCGCCGGAGCGGCCGGAGCGGCTCCCTACGTGGTGCTGTCCAACGGCCAGCAGGTGCAGGGCAGCGCGATCCGCGCGCTGGCCAACAGCGACATCAACCTGACCACCGAGATGGGCATCCGCACCTTCCCCAAGGGCAGCTACGTGAAGGCCGTGGCCGACAAGCCGGCCGAATACGACCAGGCCGCCGCCGCCATCAAGGCCCAGAAGTTCGACGCGGCCATCCCGCTGCTGGAAGGCATCGTGGCCCGGTTTCGCTACTTGGGCTGGGACATCGAAGCCTCGAAACTCCTCGCGCAGGCGCTGCTGGGCAAGGGCGATGCGGAGGGCGCCGTCAAGGCCTATGAACAGCTCTTCCTCGTGGCGCCCGCCGAAAAGCAGAACGCCGATACGGCGTGGGGCATGCGCCGCGCCATGCTGAAGGCCAAGCAGTATCCCGCGCTGATCCGCCAGCTCGACGCCGTGGCCGCCGCCGGCGTCCGGTCCGAGGCCGCCCGCGCCCAGACCATGCGCGGCGACATCCAGCTCGACCAGAACAACGTCGAGCTGGCCGCGCTGGACTACCTGCGCACGGCCATCCTTTTCGCGGACGTGAACGATGCGGCGATCCTGGGCGAAGCCACCTACAAGGCCGCCGCCGCCCTCGAGCAGCTGCGCGATCCCCGCGCGAAGGACATGTACAAGAAAGTGGCCACGGAATTCAAGACGTCCCCCTATGCCGCGCAAGCCGCCGGCAAACTGTAGATCCCTTTAAAAAAGAAGCGAAGGAGAACAAATCATGTCCAAGAAATCCAAGTTGATGGTGTGGTTGGTGCTGGCGGCGGCTCTGGTTCTGGTGCCCATGATCGTGTTGGCGCAAGAGGGGGTCTCTCCTGCGGCGGCAGCCGGCGGCGCCGGCGAACTGGTGATGGAAGAAGGCGCGGCGGATTCCGGCGGCGGCGGGGCCGGGCTGTGGCAAGTCATCACGGGGTCAGGCTTCCTGGGCGTCTTCCTGTGGCTGTGCTTGCTGGCCGACTCGGTCGCCGCCGCCTGGCTGGCGATCGACTTCTTCGTCACCATCAACCCCAAGAAGATCATCCCCGAGTCGCTGGTGAACGAGGTCCGCGAAGCGATGGAGCAGGGCGACGTCATGAAGGCCCTGCAGCGCTGCGAGCAGGACCAGGGTCCGCTGCCGTCCATCCTGCAGGCCGGCTTCCGCAACGTGAAGGAAGGGTTTGAAGTGATCCAGGAGCAGGTGGGCTCCGCCGCCGATCTCGAGAGCGAGAAACTGATGCAGCGCGTGGCCTATCTGAACATGTGCGGCAGCATCGCCCCCATGCTCGGGCTGCTCGGCACCGTCCAAGGCATGATCATGGCGTTCGCCAACCTGGCCAACAGCTCGGCGGGCGCCGCCCAGCAGGGCATGCTGGCCATGAACATCGCCCAAGCCCTCTGGACCACCGCCGCCGGCCTGGTCGTGGCCATCCCGGCCGTTTCCCTCTACACCTACTTCAAGAACCGCCTCTCCCGCATCATCCTGACCATGGAAGGCATGACGATGGACCTGATCAAGGCCCTGCGGAACGTGGAAGTGGTGGAGGAATAGGCCTCCGTCCCGGAAAGGGATCCGAGCATGAAAAAGCAATATCCGGATGCCAAGCTGGACATGACGCCGATGATCGACGTCGTGTTCCAGCT
>CAZECJ010000110.1:0-9304 GCA_964510645.1 uncultured Verrucomicrobiota bacterium
CGAAAGCGCCCTGTTCTACGCCACCGCCTGACCCAATTAGGGCCAAACTCCAGGGACCGCTCGGAGAGCGGTCCCTACCACAGCCAACAGATCGAAAGGTAGGGACGCCTCTCCGAGGCGTCCGAGCGGCGTGGCCGATTCCTATTTCGTCCCCACCGTGAGGTTGATGGACGTGGCGCCGTCTTCGGCCTGCACGATGACGCTGGCCCGGCGGTCGCCTTTCGCGAACGACAGCATGGCGGTTTCGCCCATGTCCATCGTGGACTCGGTCGTCCAACCCTTGTCCTTCATGCCCGCCGCGTACTTGGCCACGACGTCGGCCTTCGAGTCGGTACTTTTCAGCGACAGGTTCATCCCGCCAGGCGTGCTGATCGAGGAAACGACTTCCGCGCCGGCCTGCACGTAGAGGTCGGCCGGGAGATCCTTCGGCATTTCGCCGGCGCCGCCCGCGCGGAACGTCTGCACGCCGTCGGGGCCTTCGACGACCAGCGAGTCGCCGTCCATCCTCACGTTGGACTGCTTGCCGTCGGCGTCCGTCGTGGTGAACGACATCGTGTCGCCGGAAATGTCCACCTTGGCCTTCACGCCGTCCGCCGCCAAGCTTTTCTCGAGCAACTTCTCCGTGAGTTTTTCCGACATTTTTTCTTCGGCCTTCTTGCCGCAGCCCGTCGCCGCCACGCACGCCGCCAAACCCAAAACGATCCACGTCCGATTCATGCTTTCTCCTGTTTTCTTGGTTGTGCGGGACAACATACCAGACCGGAGCCGTTCCCGCCAACTCCCTGCCGCCGATTTCGTTGCAACGGGGAATGGGCGCAAGCCGGCTTGGAATCAGCCCGTGGGCATGGGTGGCGGTCATCCCGAGCCTGTCGAGGGATCTCGGCCCCGATGCAACGGCCAGCCGTTGTCGCGTGATCGAGATGTTTCGACTCCGGCGCGGGGCGCTTCCGCTCAACATGACCGGAGCTTGCGCCGAAACGCCGAGGCACCCGCAGCTTCCCCTCCCGCCCCGGCGCGCTTGAACCGCCCCCGGTTTTATGCGAAAAATGCCCCGTTGACGTTTTCGGATGCCCCGTGGTAGATTGCTGAACATCCGTTCATAAACAGGAGAAAACCATGGCCCCCAAGACCCCCGCCGCCGCGAAAAAAGACCCCAACAGCAACCTGGCCCCCGCCCTGGCCGCCGTCCTCGCGCAGATCCAGAAGGAATTCGGCGAAGGCGCCATCATGCGCCTCGGCAGCGAAGGCACCTTCTCCAAGATCCCCTTCATCTCCACCAGCGCGCTCACCCTCGACATGGCCCTCGGCATCGGCGGCGTGCCCCGCGGCCGCATCGTCGAAATCTTCGGGCCCGAATCCTCCGGCAAGACGACCCTCGTCCTCCACATCATCGCCGAAGCCCAGAAGACCGGCGGCATGTGCGCGTTCATCGACACCGAGCACGCGCTCGATCCCGGCTATGCCCGGAAGATCGGCGTGGACATCGACAACCTGCTCGTCTCCCAGCCCGACTCCGGCGAAGAGGCCCTGATCATCGCCGACCAGCTCATCCGCTCCAATTCCCTCGACGTGATCGTCGTGGATTCCGTCGCCGCCCTCGCTCCCCGCGCCGAACTCGAAGGCCAGATCGGCGACTCGCACGTCGGCCTCCAGGCCCGCCTGATGAGCCAAGCCATGCGCAAGATGACCAGCATCATCGACAAATCCAAGACCTGCTGCATCTTCACCAACCAGATCCGCGAAAAGATCGGCGTGATGTTCGGCAACCCCGAAACGACCCCCGGCGGCCGCGCCCTCAAGTTCTACTCCTCCGTCCGCCTCGACATCCGCCGCATCGCCGCCATCAAGACCGGCGACGGCAAGGTCGTCGGCAACCGCACCCGCGTCAAGGTCGTGAAGAACAAGGTCTCCCCGCCCTTCACCGAAGGCGAGTTCGACATCCTCTACGCCGAGGGCATCTCCAAGGAAGGCGCGGTCATCGACGCCGCCAACGACCTGGGCTTGCTCGACAAGCGCGGCACGTGGCTTTCCTTCGAAGGCCAGCAGGTCGGCCAAGGCCGCGACGCGGCCCGCGACAACCTCCGCACCGATCCGGCCCTCATGGCCAAGATCCGCGACGCCGTCCTCGCCAAGCACGCCGAGCACGGCGCCAAGCCCTCCGGCAAGGAAGTCGGCGCCAAAACCGCCGCCGCCCCCGAAGCCGAGGATTAAGGGGATACAGAGTTCAGGGTTCGGGGTTCAGGACCGGATGGGCCGAGCTTGCATGTGATCATGCATTTCTCCATCCTGTCCTCCCTGAACCCTGAATCCTGAACCCTGTCCCCTCATTCATGGCCAATTCCTATTCCATCGGCCGACTCTTCGGCATTCCGATCCGGGTGCACGTCACCCTGTTGATCTTCCTGCCGCTGTTCGCGTTTTCCTTCATGCCCGTGGACGGTCCCCGGGGCCTGTTCTACGGCGCGCTCGGCGCAGTCGGCCTGTTCGCCAGCGTGGCGCTCCATGAGGTCGGCCACTCCCTCGTCGCCCGCGCGAAGGGCTCGCGCATCCTGGAAATCCTGCTGCTGCCCATCGGCGGCATGGCGCGGCTGAACGCGCTGCCCCGGCGGCCGATCGACGAAATCCAAACCGCCCTCGCCGGCCCCGCCGTCAGCCTCGTGCTCGGCGTCGCGGGCCTGTTCGGCGCGCCGTACGTCTATCCGTTCAATCCGTTGTTGGCCGTCATGGTCCACGAGCTCGGCCGCATCAATTTCATGCTCGTGCTGTTCAACCTGATTCCGTCGTTCCCGATGGACGGCGGGCGCGTGTTCCGCGCCGCGCTCGTGCCGCGGCTCGGGCGCCTCCGCGCCACGCAACTCGCCGCCCGGGTCGGCCGCGGCTTCGCGTGGCTTTTCGGAATCTTGGCCGTCTGGCCCCTCCTCCATCACGGCCAGATCAACTTCTCGCTCCTGCTCATCGCCTACTTCATCCACCAATCCGCCGGCGCCGAAGCGCGCCTGGCGGAAATGGAAGCCCTCGCCGAACTCCAGCGCGGCCAACCCTCCGGCCTCTTCGACGACCTCCTGCGCAAGTGGCGGTGAAAGCCGCGAATGCGGCTCCCAGTTCTTTGTTGAAAATTCGCCCCGTTCCGCCTTACCCTGTCGGCATCATGCCCGACCGCGAACCCCTCATCCCCGCGCATGGCGGCTACCGCAAGCTCAAGAGCTTCCAGGTGGCCCAGCTGGCCTACGATCTCCCCGTTCGCTTCTGCGACCGCTACGTTCCCTCCCGCAGCCGCACCCGCGACCAAATGGTGCAGGCCGCCCGTTCCGGCGTCCAGAACATCGCCGAAGGCAGCCAGGCCAGTGGCACGTCCAAGAAAACCGAGCTCAAGCTGACCAACGTGGCCCGCGCCAGCCTCGAAGAACTCCGCCTCGACTACGAGGATTTCCTCCGCCAGCGGGAGTTGCCGCTGCTGCCCCCGGACCATCCCGCGTTGATGCGCTTCAAGGCCAAGCGCTGCGCCGTCCTGAAAGACGTCCAGGCCTGGGTGGCAGAGGAAATCGGGAGGACGAACACGGACGAGCAAGGACAACCACGGACGGCCACGGACTCGGCCGTTCTCCCGCCGTCCATGCCCGTCCCTGACCGTCCGTGCTCGTCCTTGTCTTCCTCCTCCTTGGCGGCCAACGCGGCGCTTTCCCTGCTGAACCTGGCCTGCCACTTGCTCGACCGGCAACTCGCCGCCCAAGCCAAGGAGTTTACCGAACGCGGCGGCTTCACCGAACGCCTCTACCGCGTTCGCTCCGCCGCTCGTCCATTCCCCGCTCCACCGCCCCCAAGGAACCCCTCATGAAAAGATTCCTCTGGTTTCTCTTGCTCCCCGCCCTGGCCGGCGCGCAAGCTCCGTCGAATTTTCGGCAAGACCCCCTCTACGTCGAAGTCCAACCGGACCACGCCGTCATCTATCCGGAAATGACGAAAATCGCGGCCGCCGGCATCGACGCGCCGGACGGCGAATTCGAACGGTTTCTCGAGCGATTCGAAGCCCAGCGCGACACGCGTACCATCGTCCTGCTTCTTCGCCCCGGCAGCGCCGTGTTCCAACGCCAGCTTCGCCGGCAAATCGGGGCCCACGGCATCGACGTCGTGTTCGAACCCATCGATGCGCTTCAAGCGCTTTCTCCAGAGGGGAGTCCGGTCGCGCGCTCCGACGCCGACACGCTCCCCCCCAGCTCACCACCGGAAACCTCATCGGAACTCGAACGGGTCCAGGTCGGATCCGTGTCGGTTATGATCGCCAAGCCCCGCGAAATGCCCCCACAGAAAAATCCGGTCTATTGGGAGTGCCGCCATGGCCAATTGTTTCCGATTTCTCTCGCCGACATGCAAGCGGCCTGCGATGCCAAAACCGAGGAACTCCGAAACATCTATGGCAACGACGACACCGGATTGCTCAAGCAAGCCGCGAAAACCACCGTGGAATGCAACGGCCAATCCATTGATTTCACCTATGCCTTGATGGGCCAGTACGTCATGTCCCCCGTTCCGGAAGCCCAGGGGGTTCCCTTGGAAAACCAAGTGGACGCGCTGGATCCGGACGCGCATCGCCTGCATCTGTTCGTGCGGCCGAACAGTCTGGATGTTTTCCGCCAGATCCAGGCGTTGGCCCGGGAACGCAAAATCGAAGTGGACGTCCAATTGCTGGACGAAAAGGAATTCATTCGGTTGGGCCATTCCGGGCGGCGAGACATGCAATGACGATGGGGCCATCCATGGTTTTCCACGCGGTGGAAAAAACGTCCGCCATTTTTCCACACCGTGGAAAAAAGTTTTCCACGGTGTGGAAAACTTGCGCCGCGCTGCTCTTTTGCGCCTCCACCGCCTCCGCCGCCGACCTCGAATGGGCCGGGTGGGCGAAGAACACCGCGGACCGCGGCCTCCTCGCGCCGTCCCAGGATTTGATCGTCGTGGTGGATTCCAAGCCGCTCGGCGCGGCGACGGACGCCCGAGTCCATTTCTCCGTCGACGGCGGCGCGGAGCAAACGTGCGCTCTCGGCCGCCACGGCACCGCCAACTACGATACCCACGACCGCTGGACGGCGAACCTCGGTCCCTTCCCCGAAGGCGCGGCCGTTCAATACGAAATGGACGTGGCGGGGCCCAATCAATCCTTCCAATTCCAAGACCAGGTCGCGGTCCGCAACGCCGCCGCGCCCATCCGCTGGATCGGCAACCTGCGCACTGAGCCGGCACCCGGCGAACTGAATCCCGGCGACGAGTTGCGCGTCTTTTCCGACGTGCAACCGCCCGGCGTGGCCGTCGCCGCGGAAATCGGCGTCTCCACGAACGACGGCGCGGCATGGAAAACCGTCCCCATGGCGCACGCCGGGTCCACCAACGGCAACGAGCTCTGGTCCGCCAATCTGGGCACATTTCCGGAAGGCGCCGAAATCCGCCTCTACGTCCGCGCCCAGAACGCCAACGGCCAAAGCTATTGGGACAGCAACGCGGGATCCGACTACCGCCTGCGCGTGAACTCGACGATCCGCGACGTCTATCCAGACCAGGGCCGGTACAACCCCGGCGAAACCGCCCGCATCCGGATCGATCTGAACAACCCCGGCCACGGCATATATGGCATGCTGACCGTCCGCATCAAATGGCGGGCCCAGGTCGTCGCCGTGAAGCAACGCGAGGTGTCCCTTCCGCCTGGCCGCGCGCAGACGGAGATTTTTTCGTGGAAGACGCCCCCCGACGATTTCCGCGGCTACGGCGTCGACGTGGATCTGGTCGTGGGCGGCCAGGTGCACGACACGCGCTCGACCGCGCTCGACGTCTCCAGCGACTGGACGCGTTTTCCTCGCATGGGCTTCTTTTCGCAATATCCCGCCGGCGATGAATCCGACGACCTCGCCGCCGGCCTGGCCAAGTTCCATCTCAACGCGATCCAGTTCTACGATTGGAAATGGACCCACGACCGCCTCGTGCCGACCGGCGCGGATGGCCAGCCGTTGAACGTCTTCACCCAGGTCGGCGGGCGCGTGCAGTCGTTCCAAACGGTGAAGGACAAGGTCGCTGCGGTCCAATCCCGCAACATGGCGGCCCTCTCCTACAATCTCATGTACGGCGACAGCGGCAACGCCGAACCCGAGCACGTCGACTGGGCCGCCTTCAAGACGCCCCACTCCACCAACCTCTGGGACATCCGCCAGCACGACGCCGGCAGCTACAAGATCTGGGTCATGGACGTTTCCAACCCGGAGTGGAAAAGCCATATTTTCGGCCAGTTCGCCGAGGCCATGGACGTTGCCGGCTTCGACGGCATCCATCTCGACAACCTCGGCGGGGCGGGATGCTACAAACGTAATTCCGACGTCGGCATTTCCGAACGCGAGGAATTCCCGAAGTTCATTAACGAGGCCCGGGCGACTCTCCGCCGCACGCATCCCGGCGCGATCGTCACCCACAACGACGTCATGGGCAACTATCTCCCCGAAATCGCGCGCTCGGACGCCGACATCTACTACAGCGAAGTCTGGAGCCGGCACACGTATCGCGATCTGCGCGACAACGCGCGCGAAGTCCGCGCCGCCGCCCCCGGCAAGTCCATGACGTTCGCGGCCTATATCAACCGCAAGCCGTGGGACGAAATGGGCGATCCGGCGCAGCCGCCCCTGCCGACCACCGTCAACGACGCCTCGGCGCGGCTGCTGGACGCGGCCCTCTTCGCCAACGGCGCGAGCCATATCGAACTGGGCGACGACGGCCAGCTGCTGGTGAACGAATATTTCCCGGCGCGCACGCCGCGCATCCATCCGGGTTTGTCGCGCGCCCTGCGCGATCTCTACGATTTCGCCGTGCGCTACGAGGAATTCCTCTTCGCGGACTTGCGCGACTTTTCCGGCGCAGACCAGGTTTCCAGCTCCACGCATCGCCTGAGCCCCGACGCTGAATCCGGCGCGATCTGGACCGTGGCGCGCGAGCTTGTCGACGGCACGCTCGCGCTGAACTTGATCAACCTGAACGGCGTGGACGAAGCCTGGCGCAATCCTTGCGCCAACCCGACGCCTCAGACGAACGTCGCCCTGCGGGTTCGCATCGACCGGAAAATCCGGCGCGCGTTTCTCGCCACCCCCGACGACGGCCTCGGCCGGTTGCGGGAATTGACGCTCAGGCAGGACGAGGCCGGCAACGCGGTCGTCGTCGTGTCGAGCCTGGCGTTCTGGGATCTCGTGATCCTCGCGCCATAGCGGATTATCCGCAACGAAACCCCGGCGAATATCCCCTCTCACACACGCCTCCAGCGAAATCACCCGAATCCGCACAACTATCGCTTATTATAATAAGCGATAGTTGTGGCGGGGGCAGGAATCGGAGGCGGAAAATTCCGTCAAATCAACCTACGACCGCGCAGCGGCGGCCATGAGGGCGTAGACGAGCAGCGCGGCGGTGTAGTCGGGGTGGTGCAGGTTCCGCATGGGCGCGAGTTCGACCACGTCGAAGCCGACGATTTGGCGCGCGGCGGCGACGTCGTCGATCAGCTTGAGCGCCTCGCGCCAGCCGATGCCGCCGGGCACGGGCGTGCCGGTGGCGGGAATCACGGCCGGATCGAAGGCATCCAGATCGAAGGAAATGAATACCTTCTTCGGGAAATCCTTGGGGATCCACTTTTTCGGCAGCTTGCCGGCGGCGAGGAAACGCGCGTCGTAGGCGCGGATCGTCTTTTCGTTTTCGGCGCGGTAGTCGGCTTCTTCCCGGCTGACGGCGCGGGTGGCGAGCTGGACGAGCGGGAAGCCGAGTTCGTGCACGCGCCGCAAAACGCAGGCGTGGGAAAGCTTCGTGCCCTTGTAGACGTCGCGCAGGTCGGCGTGGGCGTCGAAGTGGATGAACCCGATGTCCGCGCCGGCGGCCTTGAAGGCGCGGGCGGAGCCGAGCGTGGCGGTGTGTTCGCCGCCGAGCACGGCGGGCAGCGCGCCGCAGCGCAGGGCCTTGGCCACCGCTTTTTCGATGGCGGCGAGCCAGCGCTCCGTCGGGCTCCCCTTGCCGGCGGCGGGCTTCACGAAGGGCTGGGTGTGGATGGCGAGATCGGTGGGCCAGCGGCGGCCGTCGAAGTCGTCGAGCTGGCGCGAGGCTTCGAGGATCGCGCGCGGCGCGCGGGCCGTGCCGCCGCCGTAGCAGACGGTGGTTTCCATCGGCGCGGGAATCACGTGCACTTGCGCCTTGGCGGCGGGCGCGTTCGCGTGGAGGACGTCGAGGAAGGAAGGGATCTTCGGCATGGGCGGCCTCACGTTTCGAAGTAGGTGTAGCCGCGCAGGCCGTTTTCGTAGGCGTCGAGGATCTCGCGGCGTTCGGTGGGCGAAATGCGCTTCTGGCGGACGGCTTCCTCGGCCAGTTCGCGGAAACGCGCCAGCAGGCCCTGCGGATTGTATTCGACGTAGCTGAGCACGTCGCCGACGGAGTCGCCGTCGAGTTCCTGTTCGTAGGAAATTTCGCCGGCGTCGTCGACGTGGATGCTGGCGACGTTGGTGTCGCCGAAGAGATTGTGCAGGTCGCCGAGGGTTTCCTGGTAGGCGCCGACGAGGAAGACGGCGAGGACGTAGTCCTCGTCCTTGCCGACGGCGTGGACGGGCAGCGCGGCGCGGTTGTCGGGCATGCTGACGAAGTGGTCGATCTTGCCGTCGCAGTCGCAGGTGATGTCGGAAAGGACGGCGAGGCGCGCGGGTTTTTCGTTGAGCCGCTGGATGGGCATGATCGGGAAGAGCTGGTCGATGGCCCAGCTGTCGGGCAGCGACTGGAAGACGCTGAAGTTGCAGTAGTAGACGTCGGCCATGAGCTCCTCGAGGCCGCGCATGTCGTCGGGCACGAAGCGCAGCTTGGGCAGCTCGGCCTTGATGCGGGTGAGGATGTGCCAGAAGAGGCGGTCGGCCGCGGCGTGCTGGCGCAGGGTGAGATCGCCGTGCTTGAAGGCCTTCTGGATTTCCTCGCGGTAGTAGATGGCGTCGTTGTAGAACTCGCCGAGGTTGCGCGTGCGCAGGCCGGCGGCCACGTCCATCAGGTTGCGGATGGGTTCGGGGATCGGCTTGGGCAGGGGCTTGGGCGCCTCGGTCACCTCGACCGAGCGCGTGCTGAGCACGTTCATCAGCAGCACGGAATTGTAGCCGACGAGGGCGCGGCCGGATTCGCTGACGAGCGTCGGATGGGCGACGCCGGCGCGGTCGCAGACCGCCATGACGCCTTCGACGACGTCGGCCGCGTATTCGCCCACGTCGATCGGATGGGGACACGGGGGATTGCACCCCGTGCCCCTTCCACACCACCGGAC
>CAZECJ010000111.1:0-9304 GCA_964510645.1 uncultured Verrucomicrobiota bacterium
CTAAAGCGTGGACTACATACCAGACCCGTTTGTAGTCCAGCCTTCAGGCTGGATTCTTGCACCGAATCGCAGATGCGCCCGTTCACGGTTCAGCCGTGAACCGTTGAACCGTGAACCGCTGAACTCATTAGGATTGAAGGAACGGGGGCGCGGGCCTATCATGGCCGCATGAAACGATATCCGACGGTGGGCGAAAAAGTGGCGGTGGTGACGGGCGCGTCGACCGGCATCGGCCGGGCGACGGCGCGGATGCTGAAGGCGCGCGGCTGGCGGGTGTTTCCCACCGCGCGCAGCCGGACGGACCTGGACCTGCTGCGGGGGGAGGGCTTCCAGCCGGTGGAACTGGATCTGTCGGATCCCGATTCGGTGGAGTATGCCGCGAAAGAAGTCATGGAGCTGTCGCAGGGCATGATGGGCGCGGTGGTGAACAACGCGGGCTACGGGCAGCCCGGGGCGCTGGAGGATTTGTCGCGGTCGGCGGTGCGGAAGCAATTCGAGGCGAACGTGCTGGGCACGCTGGATTTCACGAACCGGTTCATTCCCGTCCTGCGGGCGCAGCAGCGGGGCCGCATCGTGCTGGTGACCTCGGTGCTGGGCCGCGTGGTGATCCCGCTCATGGGCGCCTACTGCGCGAGCAAATTCGCGCTGGAAGCCATCGGCGACGGGTTGCGGATGGAACTGGGGCCGGCCGGCATCTCGGTGTCGATCGTGGAGCCAGGCCCGATCAAGTCGTGTTTCCGGAAACGGACGGTCAGCGAGGCGGCTCGGGGCCTCGAGATGCGGAATTCGGTTTTCGCGAAGACTTACGCGAAGGAATTGTCGGAGCCGGAACGCACCTATACGCGGCCGACGGATGTGTTCCAGAAGCCGCCCGAAGCCGTGGCGAAGCGGATCGTGCATGCCCTGGAATCGCGCTGGCCGCGCGTGCGCTATCCGGTGACGGGCGCGGCCTGGCTGGGGGATTTCGCGGCGCGGTTTCTCCCGGCGCGGCTCACGGATCGGCTGCTGGCCTCGAAGGTGATCGGGAGGGAAGTCAATTAGCAATTAAAAATTAAGAATTAAGAATTATAAAAATATGAAGGGCGAATTCAGAGCTACCGCGGACGATGTGCTCCGATCCTTCGTCGATTTCCAATTCTTCATTCTTAATTCTTAACTGTAATCCGTCCTGCCTGCAGGTGGCGGAGGACTTCCTGGACGGCGCCGACGTCCGGATGGCGATCGTAGGTTTGCCGCACGAAGGCGATGGTGGGGGCCAGGAGTGGACGGTCGCCGAGGCCGATGCGCTGCAACAGCGCTTGATAGACCAGGCGGCGGAGGGAGAGATCTTCGAACTCGGTCCGGGCAAAGGGGAGTCCGCGCATCGCCCAATAGATGACCTGGGCTTGCGGGGTGCGCCAGTCGAGGGGCGCGATTTCCGCTTCGATTTGCCGCACGAGGGCGGGGTCGAGGGGCACGGCGCCGGCATCGACTTCGGCGGCCCATTGGGCGCGGTAGTATCCGGCGGCGGCGTCGTAATCGGTACCGAGCTTATGGAGGAAGAGCCAGGCGAGTTCCTGATGGAGGCGCGGCGAGCCGGGATTGGCCGCCATGCCTTCGTCGCGCAACAGCACGATGCCGCTGCGGACCCAGCGCCATTTTTCGGCGGGGGCGGCCATCAGCGCGGACAGGTTGTAGGCCATGTTCCAGGAGTGGTAGGCCCAGATGGCGGGACTGCGGGGCTGGAGCTTGGCGATCCAGTCGGAGAGCTGGACCAGCTCGAAATAGCGGCCTTCGTCCTGCAGGGTGCCGGCGCGCATCCAGAGCACGTCGGCCAGGATGCCGCGGAATCCGCCGAGGGCGACGGTGGTGAACGCGACGGCGGGCGGCATGTTCTGCGTCGGCGGCGCCTGCGTCAAATGCGCCGTCGCCCGCTGCTCCAGCAGGCGGACGTTGAGCGCGCCGGCGAGCGTCAGCGCGGCGGCGGCCGCCGCAATTAAGAATGAAAAATTAAGAATTAAGAATTTCTTGGAAACAAAGAAGGAGTTCATAGGGTTGTCTTCTTCGTTGTCGTGATGATCTTGGAAAGGATCCGGCAGAGTTCGTCGGCGTCGGCAAAGAGGCTTTCGAAATCGCGGGGAACGAGAAAGTCCGCGTCTTTGAGGAGGCGAAGCCAGTAGCGGGTCTCGCGGGTCTCCTTGTAGGCGATGGAAATCTTGGAAAGGAAGTCGGCGCGGGACTGTCCGCCAATGGCTTCTTCGACGTTGGCGCCGATGGCGGTTCCGCTGCGGAGCAACTGCTTGGAAAGGACGAATTCCTTCTTCTTCTCGGTGAGATGCCGATAGAGCTTCACCGCGCGGAGGGCGAACGCATAGCTCTTTTCCTGGATCGGGTTGTCGGCTTTCACGATTCGTAACTCTCAACGTAAAATTCTTAATTCTTCATTCTTAATTATTAATTGCCCGTCGGCATCGCCCATTCGCGTTTGCGCAAGACAGAGGCGGAGAGAGCGGCGAGGAGGAGGGGGAGGACGAGGCCTTGCTGGAGGATGTTCCGCAGGAGGTCGCGGGGCGGGAGGTAGGTGCCGGTGGACAGGGCGTCGAGGGTCCGGTCTTCGAGCAGGGGCCGGAGGGTGAGATAGGTGCCGCGGTACGCGTAGAACAGGACGGTGGCCGTCGCGCGGGCGGCGAAGGATGGCTCCGGAACCGCGGCGGCTTCGCCCTCGCCGTGGGAATGGGCGGTCGCGCCGAAGGGGGCGATGTTTTGAACGAACGTGGCGCGGTCGACCTGCGCGGCGGCGGAGATGAATCCGGAAAGCTGGAGGACGAGGATCAGGACGAGCGTGAGGAACGTGGCGACGGGCATGGAAAACAGCGTGCCGAGGGTGACGCCGATGGCGGCGAAGAGGGCGAGCCGGAGGTAGAGCTGGGCGAGGGCGCGGAGGTAGTTGCCGGCGAACGTGCCGGCGGGGCGGCGCAGGACGAGGCCTTCGGCGGGGTCGAAGAACAGCGCGGCGTCGTGGGTGCCGTGGTTGCGGAAGGTCACGGCGGCTTGGGAGGCCTGGCCGGGAATTCCATCGAACAAGAGGGTTTGCGGGTTGCCGGGCATGGCGAGGATCTCGCGGGCGACGGTCTGGTTTCCGACGTGCAGTTCGAGGGTTGCGCGGATGTCGGCGGCGCCAGGCATGGAGGAGTTGGCCCTGAATTGCACGAGGAGGGCATTCGAGCCGCCTTCTTGCGCCAAGGCTTCGGAAGGCACGCGCTTCCCCGTCGCGGGGGGCAGATCGAAGGTCCAGACGCGCTCGGCGCCGGGGGCGATCGAATAGAGACGCGCGAGCTGGGTGCGGCGGAGGGAATCGAGGATGACGGACTCCGAGGCGTTTTCGGGGAGAGCCCGCCGGGCACGGAGCCGCTCGTATTCGGCCCGGACGTCGGCTTCGACGTCGGGCAGCGGCGCGCGGAGGGTTTGGAGGGAGGCGAGGGTGGTTTGCCGCGCGGCGGAGAGGGCGGCGGGATCGAATCCCCCGCTCCGGAGCTTCAGATGGAGGGTGGCCGCGGCGGCGCCGCCGACGAGGGCGAGCAGCAGGGCGTCGAGCACGAGCAGGGCGATCCATTTGCCGAGCCAGATGCGCAGGCGCGGAACGGGTTTGACGAGGAGGAGCTGGAGGGTCTTGTCGTCGGCTTCCTGCGAGATGGCGGCGCAGCCGGCCCAGAGCGTGGAAAGGGTGAGGAGGAAGGCGGCGATGCCGAGAACGTAGGCGAGATGGATCCGGATCAGGCCCTCGGGCGTGCCATCGCTGCGGAGGGCGAGCGGCAGGAGGAAGGCGGCGGCGAAGAGCAGGGCGGACAGGATCAGGACGACGCGCGAGCGGAGGACGTTGCGGAGGGCGAGCAGGGCGATGGCGGCGATCTGTCTCACGGCTCGGGGGGGGCGGGATGTTCGGCGGCGAACCGCTCGATGAGCTGCAAGTCCTTGTAGGGGGCTTGTCGGCGGACGTAGCGGGCCTTGGTCTTTTCAAGCAGGATCTGCCAATGCTCGGGGGTGGGCTCGAAGGGTTCCCAGCGTTCCATGCGGGGGGAGATCCGCTTCCAGGAGAGATGGCCGCCCCCCTCGAAAATGACGCGGATCTGGTATTTGACGTCTTCCTGTCTATCTTGCCAGCCGATGTTCTTGCGCATGGTGGGAAACTGTAGCATGATGATGCCCGAGGGCAAGGTGTAATGAGCGCAGAGCCGGGAATGGAACGAAAGGAGGGCGGATTCGAAGCGGGATCGGTCCGCCGCCATTTCGCCATCCTGAACCACGACCTGGCCTGGCTGGACAATGCGGCGACGACGCAGCGGCCGGAATCGGTGCTGAAGGCGATGGACCAGTTCTATCGGCAGCGCAACGCGAACACGCGCCGCAGCGTGCACCGGCTGGGCGCGGAGGCGACGGCGGCCTACGAGGGGGCGCGGGCGGCCACGGCGAAGTTCGTCGGCGCGGCTTCGCCGGACGAAATCGTGTTCACGAGCGGGACGACGGCCAGCATCAACCTGGCGATCGCCGGTTTCGCGCGCTGGGAGATCGGGCCGAGCGACGAGGTGTGGGTGTCGGCCATGGAGCACCACAGCAACTGGGTCCCGTGGCAGCAGGCGGTGAAGGGCATGGGCGCATCGCTGAAGGTCATTCCGCTGACGCCGGAGGGCCGGCTGGATTTGGCGGCGTTCCGCAAGGGCCTGGCCGCGCGCCGCGCGAAATGGGTGGCCGTGGCCTGGGTTTCGAATGTGCTGGGCGTCGCCAACGACGTCCGCGCGATCTGCGACGCGGCCCACGCCGCCGGCGCGTGGGTGCTGGTGGATGGCGCGCAAGGCGTGGCGCATCTGCCGGCGGACGTGGCGGCGCTGGGGTGCGACTTTTTCGCGTTTTCCGGACACAAGATGTATGGGCCGATGGGCATCGGCGCGCTGTGGGGCCGGCGCGAGTTGCTGGAGCAGATGAAGCCGTCGATCTTCGGCGGGGAAATGATCGCGCGGGTGGACGACCAAACGGCGACATGGGCGGAAGTTCCATACCGCTTCGAAGGCGGCACGCCCAACGTGGCGGGGGCGGTGGGCTTGGCGGCGGCGATCGAGTGGCTCCGGGCGCTGCCGCCGGCCGCGCACGAGTACGTGGCGGACTTGGCGCGGGAAACGGCGGACCAATTGGCGGCGATGGAGGGCGTGCGGGTCTGGGGGCCGGCGCAGGGCCGCGTCGCGCTGGTCAGTTTCAGCGTGGCGGGCGTGCATGCGCACGACGTCGCGCAGGTGCTCGACGGGCGGGGCGTCGCCGTCCGGGCGGGACACATGTGCGCCCAGCCGCTGCTGCGGAGGCTGGGAGTCGAATCGGCCGTGCGGGCCAGCTTCGCGCCCTACAACGTGCCGGATGAAATCCGCAGATTGCGGGAAGGCGTGCGGGCCGCCCAGGAGCTGTTTACGTGAACGACATCTATCAGGCGGCGCTGCTGGCGCACGCGAAAAATCCACATGGCGCCGGCCGCGTGCCGCGCGGCACCGAAGACGCCGAGGCCCTCAATTCGGCCTGCGGCGACGAAATCCGCGTGAAACTGTCTTGGACGCCGGGCGGCGGACTGGAGCGCATGACCTACGAGATCCATGGCTGCGCGGTCAGCGCGGCCGCGGCCTCGATGGCGGCCCGGCGGCTGGAAGGCAAGACGCCGGAGGAAATCGCGACGATGGCCGCCGCTTTCGCAGCGCGTCTCGGGCACACCGGATTCGAAAAACAGTGGGGCGATTTCCAGGCGTTCAACGGCATCGAGAAGTTTCCGGCGCGGATCCACTGCGCGCGGCTGGTCTGGCGCGCGCTGGAATCGGCGCTGGCGAAACGGCGGGCCGAAAAATGAAAACCGCGCGGTTTTGGCAACCGGCGGAAAACGGGGCGGTGAAATGTTCCCTGTGCCCGCATCGGTGCCGGATCGCCGAGGGGACCCGCAGCCGTTGTTTCGGGCGCGTGAACCGCGGGGGAACGCTGATCGCCGAAACCTGGGGGCGGCCGGTCGCGATGCAGGTGGATCCCATCGAAAAGAAGCCGCTGCACCATTTCCTGCCGGGAAGCCGAATCCTGTCGCTGGGCACGCTGGGCTGCAACCTGGCGTGCCGATTTTGCCAGAATTGGGATTTGAGCCATCCGCGGGCGGAAACGGATCCCGGCGGCCGGGAAGTCCGGCCGGAAGAAGTGGCGCTCGCGGCCGAGCGGGGCGGGATTCCGGCGGTGGCGGCGACGTACAACGAGCCGGCGGTTTGGGCGGAATACGCGCTGGACGTCGCCGACGCCTGCCATGAAAAGGGCCTCCGCATGGTGGCGGTTACCGCGGGCTATTTTTCGGCGGAATCCCGGCTGGAGTTCTTCCGGAAGATGGATGCGGCGAACGTGGATCTGAAATCCTTCCGCGACGACTTCTACAAGCGGCTGTGCGGCGCGCGGTTGGCGCCGGTGCTGGAGACGCTGGAAGCCATCCGGAAGGAAACGGACTGCTGGCTGGAAGTGACGACGCTGTTGATTCCGGGCCTCAACGATTCCGAGGCGGAGCTCGACGAGTTGACGGCATGGATCGCGGAGCATCTGGGCGAGGGCACGCCGCTGCATTTCAGCGCGTTCCATCCGGACGGGGAGATGCGGGAGGGTTCGCCGACCCCGCCGGCGACGTTGCGACGAGCGCGGGACCTGGCGAGGGAAAACGGATTGCGCCACGTCTACGTGGGCAACGTCCGGGGCGAAGAAGACGCCACGGCCACCTTCTGTCCGGATTGCGGCGCGCGCCTGATCGACCGGGAGGGCTTCCACGCGAAAATCCTCAAGATGGATGCGGACGGCCGCTGCCAAGTCTGCGGACGGATTTGCGAAGGCGTTTGGCAATAGCGCATGGGTTTGTTCTGTAAACGTCGCACAAGACCGGCACGAGGTCGTGCCGGCTCCAAACAGCCGCTGGATCCATGTCTTTGGAGCCCCCGACGACCCCGTCGGGGGATGAAAACGGCTACGGAATTCTGAAAACTGCCATAGCGCGCCGCGCGCGCAAAAAAACGCCCCGCGACTTCGCGGGGCGTTTTCGTTTCTCCCGGGGGAGAGGATCAGAACGAATAGCTGGCCGTGACGCCGCCGAAGAAGATGTCCGTTTCGGGATAGACGTCGCCTTCGTCGATGTCGTCGCGGACGTCGCTGTCGAGGATGGAGCTGAAGCTGCCTTTGAGGCCGACGGAGAACGCCTCGCTGACGGCATAGTTCAAGCCGGCGTCGAGCTGGGCGTGCGTGAGCGCGGAGCCGGCATCGGAGCCGTAGTTGGTTTCGACGTAGTACTCGCCGGCATAGCTGAGCGTGCCAAGGAGGTCGAGGGACAGGGCCTCGGTCAGGCTGAAGCTGTGGGTGATGGACAAGAGGGCGATCCAGTCGTCGGTATTGTCCAGGTCGTGGCAGAGCTTGAGGGAGGGGGCGAGGGGGATGTCTTCGGCGGCGGCGATGATGGCGTAGACCTCGTAGCTGCCGTCGGCCGGGGCTTCGGAGGCGGAGACGGTGCCGTCTTCGGCTTCGATGACTTCGCTGGAGGCCTGGGGATAGGCATAATAGGTGCCGCCGAGGGTCAAACCGACGGGGCCTTCCCAGGGGGTGGTCCAGTTCAGGCCGAGATCGATCTCGTTCCATTCGCCGGCGGTGTCGGGGTACCAGGAGCGCGCGCTGTCGGTCAGGTCCATGTTGGCCCAGAGGCTATAGCCCAGGCCAAGCGGACCGGCGACGTCGAGGCCGGGCTGGAAGACGGCTTCGTCGTTGCCGACCTGGCCATTGAAGACGTAGGCGGAAAGAACGTCCGCGAATACTTCCGCTTCCGCGGCCGACGCAGCCAGCGGCATCGCGGCGACCGCCGCGAGAATCAACAGGGCAATGATCTTTTTCATTTCGTAGGTCTCCTTGGATGCCGGGATTGTCCCGGAGCATGTGGCTGTCTATTTCCGGCTTTTCCGGGCTTTTTGTCAATGGGTTTATCCCGCTGGCCGCGATTCGGTTCCGGGCGCCGAGGCGGGTGCGCGGCCGGCCCGGGGCGGCGTTCCGGCCGGCGAGGTGCGCCGGGCAGGAAGAAATCGACGCGGCGAGCTTGCTCGTCCACGGCGGCGAGGCCGACCTCGATGGTCTGTCCGAGCCGGAACGACGCGCCTTTGCGCGCGGAGGCGGAGTGGCCGTCGTCGGAGACGAAGTAGCGTTCGTGGCCGAGAGCATAGTAGGGCAGCATGCCCTGCTGGAGGGAATCCGCGAGTTCCACGATGAGGCCCTTGGGATTGAGGGAAATGATGGTTCCCTTGAACGGGCCGGTCTCGCCCTTTTCCAGCAGGGACGCGAAGTAGCGGATGCGCTTGATCTGGATGGATTGGCCTTCCATTTCGGCGGATTCGCGCTCGGTGTCGGAGCAATGGAGCGCGAGTTTCTCGATTTCGGCGGCGGAATAGACGGGCTGCTTGCGGCCTTCCTCGATGCCGATCAGGATGCGGTGCAGCACGAGGTCGGGATAACGCCGGATGGGCGACGTGAAGTGCGCGTAGTGGGTGAAACCGAGCCCGAAATGGGGGCTGCATTCGGCCTCGTAGGCGGCGCGCTTCATGTTGCGCAGGAGCGTCAGCGTCACCATGTACTGCTCCGGCTTGCCGAACACGGCCCGGGCGATGCGGTTGAGATCCTGCGCGCTTTCGGGCGGCGTGCGGTGGCCGAGGGAGCGCAATTCGTCGGCCATGCGCGCCCACTGTTCGTCGGAGGGTTCGTCGTGGACGCGGTAGATGCCCGGGACGCCGGCATCGTGCACCTTGCGGGCGACGGCCTGGTTGGCGGCGAGCATGCATTCCTCGATCAGGTTGTAGGCCTCGGTGGCGCCGCGCCGGGTGAAGCCGACGGGGTTGCCTTCGGCGTCCAGATCGCAATGCACTTCGGGCAGGGCGAAATCGAGCGCGCCGTTTTCGAACCGGAGGGCGCGGATTTTCTTCGCGAGCTTGCGCAGGTTCCGCAAGGCGGTCCGCAGCTCTTCGGGAACGCCGTCGAGGCGGCCCGAGTCGAAGAACTCCTGCACCTGTTCGTAGGACAGGTTGGCCTTCGACCGGATGATGGAGCGGAAGGTTTTCATTTCCAGGACGGTGCCGCGGTCGTCGTAGACGAGTTCGACGGAATGGGCCAGATGGTCTTCGCCGGGCAGCAGGCTGCACACGCGCACGGTGAGGTCCTTCGGCAGCATGCGGATGACGCGGTCGACCAGATAGGTGCTGTTGCCGCGGTGCAGGGCTTCGCGGTCGATGACGGAACCGGGCTCGAC
>CAZECJ010000112.1:0-9273 GCA_964510645.1 uncultured Verrucomicrobiota bacterium
TTCCATTTCGCCTCCCCCGCCAGCCCCATCGACTATCTCGAGCTGCCCATCCAGACCCTCAAGGTCGGATCCCTCGGCACCCACAACGCGCTGGGGCTGGCCAAGGCCAAGGGGGCGCGCCTCCTGCTCGCCTCCACCTCCGAAGTCTACGGCGACCCGCTCGTCCATCCGCAGGTCGAGAGCTACTGGGGCAACGTGAATCCCATCGGCCCGCGCGGCGTCTACGACGAGGCCAAGCGCTTCGCCGAGGCCATCGTGATGGCCTACCACCGTTTCCACGGCGTGCAGACCCGCATCGTCCGCATCTTCAACACCTACGGCCCCCGCATGCGCCCCAAGGACGGTCGCATCGTGCCCGCATTCTGCTGCGAAGCCCTCAAGGGCGAACCCCTCACCGTCTTCGGCGACGGCAAGCAGACCCGCTCCTTCTGCTACGTGTCCGATCTGGTCGACGGCATTTTCCGCCTGATGATGAGCGACCACTCCGACCCCGTGAACATCGGCAATCCCCGCGAACTGACGGTCATGGACTTCGCGCTCAAGATCAAGGAGCTCACCCGGAGCGCCTCCCCCATCGTCCACAAGCCCCTGCCCGTGGACGACCCCAAGGTGCGGCAGCCCAACATCGACAAGGCCCGCAAGCTGCTTGGCTGGGAGCCCAAGATGTCCCTGGAAGAAGGCCTCCAGCGCACCATCGATTATTTCGCCACGCTCGTCCGAAAAGGCATCGTCTAACCCAAGGATTCGCCATGCATCTGCGCTACGTCAACAAGCTCGGCATTCCCAAGGACATCGAACTCACCGGCGAACCGCTCTCCATCGGCCGTTCCCGCGAAGCCGACATTCCGCTGCTGGACGACAAGGTGTCGCGCGTCCACTGCGGCATCCGCCTGTCCGACGGCGAGTTCTACCTCAAGGATCTCAAGAGCCGCAACGGCGTCTTCATCAACGGCCAGCGCGTCGAAGACACCGCCAAGCTCAAGGTCGGCGACCGCATCCAGATCGGCTCCACCGTTTTCGTTCTCGAAACCGCCACCAACCAGGAAGACGCCCAAAAGGCCATGGGCAACATGCAGAGCGAAATGGCCGACGGCAAGGGCTACACCACCATCCTCAAGGAAATCGTCGAAGACATCGCCCCGGCGGCTCCCGAAGCCGCCCCCGCAGACAAGCCGGCGCCCAAGCCCGCCTCCGGCCGGCCCGCCATCCAGATCAAGCACCCGGCCATCAAGATTTCCGACGCATCCAAGCCCGAGCCTGCGCCGGAAGAGAAATCCGGTCCCGGCAAGATCCGCATTACCATCAAGAAATAGGCGCGCGCTTTCGGCGGGGTTGTTCAACCACGCGGCCCGATTCCGGGCCGCGTGGTTTTGTTTCGCCACCATCCGCGGCTAGGCTTCGCGGACAAAGGCGGCCACGGCGGTCCGGGCGCTTTCGGGCGTGGGGCACGCGACCACGCGGCCCGTCAGGATGCGGACGCCGCCGTGATCCACGCCCAGCACGCCGCCGTCCACCGCGAACCAGCGCGTGTTGCCGCCGGGTTCGCGCACCGCCACCGCGCCGGGCTTGAGGCCGGCGATCATCGGAATGTGGTTCGCCAGCACGCCGAATTCGCCGTCTTGTCCGGGCGCCGTCGCCGCTTCGGCGGGACCCGCGAACCATTCGCGGTCCGGCGTCAGGAGGACGAGGCGGAATTCCGTCACGGCCGCTCCTTCAGCGTCTGGGCCTTCGCCAGCACGTCTTCGATGGAACCCACCATGTAGAACGCCTGCTCGGGCACGTCGTCGTGCTGGCCTTCGAGCACTTCCTTGAACGAGCGGATCGTGTTCTCCAGCGGCACGAAACAGCCGGGGATGTTGACGAACTGCTCGGCGACGAAGAACGGCTGCGACAGGAGGCGCTGCACGCGGCGCGCGCGCGCCACCGTCTGGCGGTCTTCGTCGGAGAGTTCTTCCATGCCCAGGATCGCGATGATGTCCTGCAGGTCCTTGTAGCGCTGGAGGATTTCCTTCACGCCCTGGGCGACGCGGTAGTGTTCCTCGCCGACGACGAAGGGATTCAGCAGGCTCGAGGACGAGGTCAGCGGATCGACGGCGGGATAGATGCCCAGCTCGACGATCGCGCGCGACAGCTCCGTCGTCGCATCCAGATGAACGAAGGTCGCGGCGGGCGCGGGATCGGTGTAGTCGTCGGCCGGGACGTAGACGGCCTGGATGGAGGTGATAGAGCCGTTTTTCGTCGAGGTGATGCGTTCCTGCAGTTCGCCCATGTCGGTGTTCAGGGTGGGCTGGTAGCCCACGGCCGACGGGATGCGCCCCAGCAGCGCGGACACCTCGGAGCCGGCTTGCGTGAAGCGGTAGATGTTGTCGATGAACAGCAGCACGTCCTGGCGCATTTCGTCGCGGAAATGCTCGGCCACGGTCAGCGCGGAGAGCGCGACGCGCGCGCGGGCGCCCGGGGGCTCGTTCATTTGCCCGTAGATCAGCGCGGTCTTGCCGATCACGCCCGAATCCTTCATTTCCTGGTAGAGGTCGGTGCCCTCGCGCGTGCGCTCGCCCACGCCGGCGAACACGGAATAGCCGCCGTAGCTCTTGGCGACGTTGTGGATCAGTTCCTGGATCAGCACCGTCTTGCCCACGCCCGCGCCGCCGAACAGCCCGATTTTCCCGCCCAGCCGGTACGGCGTCAGCAGATCCACCACCTTGATGCCCGTGACGAGGATTTTTTCCTGCGTGCTCTGCTCCGCGAACGACGGCGTGGCGCGGTGGATGGGCATCCGCTTCGCGGCCTCGATCGGCCCGCCGCCGTCCACCGGCTCGCCCAGCAGGTTCATCACGCGCGAGAGGGTTCCCGGCCCCACCGGCACCTCGATCTCGTGGCCCGAGTCGCGCACGGCCATGCCGCGGACGAGACCGTCGGTCTGGCTCATGGCGATGGCGCGCACCAGGCTGTCGCCCAGATGCTGGGCCACTTCGAGCACGAGGTTGTCGGGCCGGTCGTCGATCGACGGATTGCTCGCCCGCAGTTCCGAAAAGATGGGCGGCAGCTCGCCCGGAGCGAACTCCACGTCGACAACGGCGCCGGTCACCTGCGCGATGCGGCCCGCGCGGAGCTGCGGCGGGACGGGGTTGGGAGAATTCGTGTTCATGCGTCGTGTTCCTGTCGTTCGGGCCGCGCGGTCACCGGAGCGCCTCCGCGCCGGAGACCACCTCGATGAGTTCGGTGGTGATGGAGGCTTGCCGGGCCCGGTTTCTCAAAAGGGTATAGGTGCCGCACAGCGAATCGATGTTTTTGGAAGCGCTGTCCATGGCGGCCATGCGGGCGGCGTGTTCGCCGCCGGAATTTTCCAGCATCGAAACGAAGATGCGATAGCAGACCAGCCGTTCCAGCAGCCGGGGCACCAGCTGCTCCGGCCGCGGCTCGATCAGGACAAACGGGGCCTCGCGTTCCGCCGCCGGCGAAACGGCATCCAGATTCACCGGCAGGATCCGCTCGATGATCGGCTCCTGCCACGTCGGATCGAAATAGCGGTTGCGGGCGATGAACACTTCGTCGTACTTGCCTTCCACGTAGGTGTCGAAGATCTCCCGCCCGATCCGCGTCGCCAGCCGCAGATCCGGCCGGCGGACCGCATCCTCGTAGAAGCTGCGCACCTCCACCCGGTCGCGGGCGAACTGGTAGCCTTTCCGGCCGCAGAAGCTGAAACGCAGGATGCGGTACTTCTCCCGGTTTTCCCCGAGCCATCCGGACACCGCGCGCTGCAGGTTGTTGTTGAAGCCGCCGCAGAGGCCCATGTCGGAGGTGATCATCAGCACGAACGCCGATTCCGGCGATTCCCGCGGTTTCAGCAGCGGATTGCGCCCCGCCCCGCCCGACTTCGCCACCATCCGGACCAGGCCGTTCCATTCGCGTTCGAACGCCTGCGCCCGCGCCAGCGCTTCCTGCGTGCGGGCGAGCTTAGTGGTCGAAAGCATCTTCATGGCCAGCGTCACCCGGCGCATGTTCTGCAGCTGCCGGATCTTCGCGTTGTATTCCCTGAAGTTGGCCATGGCCGGGGATCCGTTTCCGTCAGGACGCCTGGAACGACTGCTTGAACTCGGCCAGCAGCCGGTCGAGGTCCGCCGCGAGGCCGGCGGCGAGGTCGCCGCTCTGCTCCAGCTTTTCGCGGAACGCGGCGGCGGGCCCGTCCAGCGCCAGATAGAGCTGCCGCTCGAATTCGCCGATCTTCTTCACCGGCACGTCGTCGCACAGTCCCGCGTTGCAGGCGTAGAGGAAGACGATCTGCTTGGCGACGGGGATCGGCTGCTGCGGCCCCTGCTTGAACGCCTCCATCAGGCGCTTGCCGCGCTCGAGCTGCGCCAGCGTCGCCCGGTCGAGTTCGCCGGCGAACTGCGAAAACGCCGCCATTTCGCGGTATTGCGCGAGGGTCAGCCGCAGCGTGCCGGCCACTTTCTTCATGGCCTTGACCTGCGCGTCGCCGCCCACGCGGGAGACCGAGATGCCGGGATTGATCGCCGGCCGCTGGCCGGCGTTGAACGCGGCGGCTTCCAGGAAGATCTGGCCGTCCGTGATGGAAATCACGTTGGTGGGGATGTAGGCCGAAACGTCGTTGGCCTGCGTTTCCACGATGGGCAGGGCGGTCAGGCTGCCGCCGCCGCGGGCGGGCCCGAACTTCGCCGCGCGTTCCAGCAAGCGGCTGTGCAGATAGAAGATGTCGCCCGGATAGGCCTCGCGGCCCGGCGGGCGCCGCAGCAGCAGGGAAAGCTGGCGGTAGGCCTGCGCCTGCTTGGTCAGGTCGTCGTAGACGATCAGCGCGTGCCCGCCCTTGTCGCGCCAGTACTCGGCCATCGCGCAGCCCGCAAAGGGGGCCAGGTATTGCAGCGGCGCCGGATCGGAGGCCGTGGCCGCCACGATGGTCGTATAGGCCATCGCGCCGTGTTTCTTCAGCTTCTCGTAGACCTGCGTCACCGTCGAGCGCTTCTGGCCGATGGCCACGTAGAAGCACGAAACGCCCTGGCCGGCCTGGTGGATGATCGCGTCGATGCCGAGCGTCGTCTTGCCCGTCTTGCGGTCGCCGATGATGAGTTCCCGCTGGCCCCGGCCGATCGGCGTCAGCGCGTCGATCACCTTGATGCCGGTCTGCAGGGGCTCCCGCACCTTCTGGCGCTCCATGATCCCCGGCGCCGGCGACTCGACGGGGCGGAACTCGGCGCCGGCCAGGGCGGGGCCGCCGTCGATGGGCGCGCCCAGCGCATCCACGATGCGCCCGGCCAGCGCGGGGCCGACGGGCACCGACGCGATGCGCGCCGTGCGCCGCACCAGATCGCCCTCGCGGATGCCGGAGCATTCGCCCATCACCGCCACGCCCGCGCTCTGGTCCTCGAGATTGAGCACGATGCCGCGGACGCCGTTCGGGAATTCGACCAGTTCGCCGGCCATCGCGTTCGCCAGGCCGTAGACGCGCGCAATGCCGTCGCCCACGCTCAGGACCGCGCCGCTCTCGTACACGTCGGCGGGCACGTCGAAGTCCGCCAGCTGCCGCTTGAGGATGGCGGAGATTTCTTCGGGTTTCAGTTCGACTGCCATGGGATTCCGCTCCTTCAGGCTTCCGCGAGCCGGCGGCGCAGGCGCGCCAGCCGTCCGGAAACGCTGTAATCATGAATCTGTTCGCCGATCCGGGCCACGAAGCCCCCAAGGATTCCAGGATCTTCCCTGTACGCCATTTCCAGCCGCCGCGCGCCCGCCGCCCGGCCGAAACGCCGGGCCAGCTCGGCCCGCTGCCCCTCCGTCAACGGCCGCGCCGAAACGATTTCCGCGCGGACGACGTCCGCGCGCGCCCGGTCCAACCGGTCGAACTCGTCCAAAATCTCCCCCAGATGCTCCAGCCCCCGCTCGGTTTCGACGCGGGCGAGGAATTCCGCCGTGAGCCGTTCCAGACCCGCCGCGCGCGCCAAATCCCGCACCGCGCGGCCGCGCGCCTCGCGGTCGCCCAGGCGCGCGCAGGCCGCGAACACGCGGAACGCCGGCGCTTCGGCGAGCCAGCGGCGCACTTCCGCCAAGTCGGATCGGACCGCTTCCGCGCAATTCCCCTGCCCGGCCACGTCGAGCAAGGTCTTGGCATACCGGCGGATCAACTGGACCGAGCGGTTCACTCGACCTCCCGGATCAGCCGGTCCGTCAGCTCGCGGTCCGCGGCCGAATCCAGCTTCTGGCCGAGGACGCGCCCGGCCAGCTGCAGCGCCAGGCCGGACGCTTCGCGCCGGAGTTCCGCCATCGCCTTTTCCTTGGCGTGGCCGATCTCCGTTCCGGCATCGCGGATCAGGGTTTCCGCTTCCGCGCGCGCGGCCGCCTCCACGGCCCGCGCGGTGGCCTCGGCGGCCGCGCGGGCGCGCTCGACGATGGCCGCCGCGTCGCGCATGGCCTCCTCCAGCATCAGCCGCTGGGCCTCCTTGTCCAGCGCCGCGCGCGCCTGGACGTCGGCGGCCTCCTTCAGGCTTTGGCGGATCTTGTCTTCGCGCCGGTCCAGCGCGGCCGAGATCGGCTTCCACGCCAGCTTGTAGAGCGCGAAGCACGCGAGGAGAAACGCCAGCCAGGTCAGCCCGACCATCTTGTCGGAAACCGCCAGGACGCTGCCCATCTGCGCCTCGCCGCCGGAGGAAGCGGGCACCTCGGCGACCGCCGAGGTCCCGGCATCGGCGCCGGCCGGCGCCCCGGAAATGGGATCCGCTTCGTTCATGACATCTGCAAGAAGCAGATGACCAAGGCAAAGAGCGCGATGCCTTCGACCAGGGCCGCTCCGATGAACATCGAGGTCTGGATCTTGGACGACATCTCCGGCTGCCGGGACATGCCCTGGAGCCCCGACGACCATACCTGGCCAATCCCCACTCCGGCCCCGATGGCCACCAATCCCGCGCCAATGCTGGCGATCGCTAAACTCGTCATGTGCGTTTCCTCGTCTTTCGTTCGTTCATTTTTTTACGATTGTTTTCCGGCCTCAATGCCCTTCGTAGGCCATTTGGCTGATGAAAATGGCGGACAGCAGCGAAAAAATGTAGGCCTGCAACATGGCCATGAAAATCTCGAAGAAATAGATGCCCACCACCATGAAGACGACCGGAAACGCCGCCCAGCCGAACAGGACCACCATGCTCAGCAGCGCGAAAATCAGGATATGCCCCGCCAGCACGTTGGCGAACAACCGGATCGCCAGCGCGAACACCCGCGAAAAGAAGCTGATGATCTCCACCGGCGTCAGGATGACCAGCAATGGCCACGGCGCCCCGGACGGAACGAAGCACTTCAGGAACCCGGCCGGCCCCTTTTTCCAAACGGCCCCGCCGACCATGAAGGCCGCGGTCACCAGCGCCAGTCCGCCGGTCACGCTGACGTTGCTCGTCGCCGCGCTGAACAGCGGCACCAGCCCCAGCAAATTCAAGGTCAGGATCAAGAAAAAGAAGGAACAGAAGACCGGCGCCATCCGCCGGACGTCTTCCCCATGGAAATAGGGCCGGACGATCTGCTCGCGGACGAACAGGACGAAGAGTTCCAGCAGGTTGCTCCAGCCGTGGGGAACCTCCCGGTCCCGGCGGTAGAGCAGGCCGAACAGCCCCACCAGAACCACCAGCGCCGCGACCAGCATGACTTCGTCGTGCCGGAACACGTCGAGCGCCGGCACCCGGACGAACGGCAGGTTCCACACGCTGGGGTTGCCGTCGGCCACGTGGTAGAGCACGTGGTGCCGGATGTACTCCTGCACCATCGTCTTGCGCTCGACCGCTTCGGCGGCGGCGGTCAGAACGTTGGTGGTCGTCGCGGCATCCATGGCGCGATTCGCGAGCTAGCTCGCGCCCCCTTTGGATGAACCGGATTCGCGCTTCAGCACTTTCCGGATTTCGTAGAAAACCGCCGCCATGCCCGCCAGCCAGCCCGCCAAGGCGCCGGCGATCGGAGATCCGCACCACCGGCCCAGCCAAAAGCCGAGGCCGATGTAGACCGCCAGCAGCACGGGAATCGACCAAGCCAGTCCGAGCGCTTGCGGTCCGCCGGGCGACGATGGAGGGGAATTCGTCACGTCATTGAATCGTTTTCGCGCATTGTGGACTCCCGCTTCTGGGATTCAAGGCAAATTGCGCCTGCGGAATTCTCCCGGCCGGACCGGCACGTTTTCTGGTGGAGTCCCGCTTGCGCGCCTGCTAGATTGACCGCATGAATCAAGCCGACGTCGTCCGACGCTACCTCCATGAGCCCCGCGACGTGGATTTCGGCGACACGGGACTTCCGCTGATCACGATTTCCCGCATGGCCGGCACGAACGCCCACGGCATCGGGCGCTTTATCATCATGCGCTTGGCGGAATACGCCGATCCCGACCTGAACACGGGCTGGGATCTCTTCGACCAGAAGCTCTGCGCGCTGATCGCCCAGAACAAGAACCTCGACGCGGACTACGATGCGCTGGTGACCGACAAGTACCGGGCGGGCGGCGTGCACCGCATGATCTACGAGTTGCTGATCGGCACGCCCCAGGAATACCGGATCCAGAAGAAGATCGAGGAGGTCATCCGCCTGCTGGCCCGGCTGGGCAAGGTGGTGATCATCGGGCGCGGCGGATTCCAGATCGCCCGCCACATGCCCGGCGCCATCCATCTCCAGTTGGTCGCGCCCATGGACTACCGGGTGCAGAACGTCATGAAATTCGATAATCTGTCCGAGGAAGCGGCCGTCAGGAAAATCAAGGAGATCGACGAGGAGCGAGCGCGCTTCCTGCGCAAGCACCACAATTGCGACCTCCGCGATTCCGCGAATTTCGATCTCGTGTGGAACTTGGCGAGTTTCCCCGCTTCCGAAATCGTCAACGCGACGGCCGAGCTGGTCCGCGCGCGCCTGCAGCGCCTGCGGGAAGCCGGCACTGTCCGCGTCCATTAGACCGCCGCGCCCGCGGTCCGGACTCCGCGCCGCCATATTTTCCGCCAACCCAGATTTGGGCTTGAATTGCCTGCCAAAGGGAAGAGAATGGCGCGAGTTTTTCATTTTGGGTTGGAGCCAGAACATGAATTTGAAAAAACCGTTGACCGTGGAAACCATTCGCCTGGATCTGAAGGGCGCCACCAAAGAAGCCATCCTTGCCGAAATGGTGGATCTGCTGGTGGCCTCCGGCCATATCCGGGACCGCGACGCCGTGCTCAAGGCGGTCTTGGAACGGGAAAAACGCATGAGCACCGGCATGCAGAACGGCATCGCCATCCCCCACGGCAAGACCGACAGCGTCGA
>CAZECJ010000113.1:0-9256 GCA_964510645.1 uncultured Verrucomicrobiota bacterium
ATGAGCTCGGACACATTTCCAACCGCGACACGCTGTTCATGACGCTCGCGGGCGTGACGCTCGGCGCCATCGTGCTGCTGGCCGACGCGGGCATGCGCATGATGTTCTGGGGCGGAGGCGGTCGCCGGCGCTCCTCTTCTACTTCCGGAAAAAACGGCGGCGCGGCGCTGGCCGTGATGATGATCGCCGCGCTGGTGCTGGCGATTCTCGCGCCGCTCGTCGCGCGCCTGCTCTACTTCGCCTGCTCGCGCCAGCGCGAATATCTCGCCGACGCCTCCGCCGCGCAATACACGCGCTACCCCGCCGCACTCGCGAACGCGCTACGCAAGATCGCGCTGCAGCAGGATCCGAAAAAAATCCCCGTCAACCGCGTCGTCGCGCCGATGTACGCGATCAACCCCCTGGCCGCCGCCGGCTCGTTCTCCGTCTTCGGCACGCATCCGCCCACCGAAGAGCGCATCCGCCGCCTGCTGGAAATGCAAGGCGCCGCCCCGGCCGCCGGCCGTTGAGCACCGGAGGATTTTTACGTACTACGTAAAACTTCGCGCCGGATTTTACGTACTACGTAAAAACTTTGGGTGAAAATTACGTAGAACGTAAAAACTTTGCGGCGCGGCGACCGCCGCCGCGGGAATCGGTTGACCGCGGCGGAACCGCCCCGTATGGTGATTCTTCATTGGAGGTCGACATGAAGCGATTGGGGTTCTCGGCATTCTTTTTCCTGTCCTTGGCGGCGATGGCCGCCGAGGAAATCGCGGCGCCGTCGCCCGAACCGGCCGTGGCTTTGTTGGAGGAAATCGAAGCCCGTTTTTCCGGCTTGGCCGTCCTGCGCTACCAGGTCGAATGCACCACGCGCAACGGCCGGCAAAGCCAAACCGAACGGTGGGCGTTCGCCTACCAGGCGCCCGACCGGATCCGCATCGACTACCACGAACCCCTCGCGCGGACGATCCTGATCGGACCCGACGAGATGTGGGAATACATCCCGAAGGCGCGCAAAGCGATGCGGACCGATCTGCGCCGCCTTTCCGACGCCGAAAGAAGCCAACGCATCGCTTCCGTTTCCGCGCGGGTGGCCGTGGACGGGCTTCATCCGGGCGCGGTCTCCGCCGAACTGCCGCAGGCGTCGGTCTCCCCGCTCGATCCCGCCTGGTGGCGCCTGCAAGGGGAACAGCCCCGCATCTGCTTCGACCTGGATCCGCAGCGTAAAACTTTGGTCCGCTCCGAGATTTTCACCGCCGAGAACCGGCTGGCGGTCCGGACCGAAGCCGCCGACTTCCAAGAAGCCGCATCCGGCTTTTGGCTCCCCCGCCAAATCCGCTGCACCTATGAGCGGGACGGTACGTTCATCAGCCGACAGTTCCAATTGGATCAAATCGAAGTCGACGTGCCCGCGCCCGACGATTTGTTCCGATTCGTTCCACCGGCCGGCGTGGAAATCCGCGGCGATCCGGAACCCTAGCGCGCCCGCCGGCCAGACCGGAACAGACCGGATGAAGATTCGACACCGGAACGCCACAATCGGATTGACGGCCAAACGCTTTCCCGTATCGTTTATGGCAGAAACGTCGGGGAACTCCGATGAAATCAAAAAAGGAAATCACATGAAGAAACTGATCGTGTCCGTGTTGGTGTGCATCATGCTGTTTTCGGTGTTTGCGGCAAGTCCCGCCGTCGCGGCGGCGGAAAAGGGCGGTGCGGGGCCGGCCGTTCTCTCCTTCTTCCTGCCGGGCGTCGGCGAGTGGAGCAACAACGATTTCCAGGGCAGCTATCCGTTCGTGGAATGTCTCGTGGGCTGGGTCTGCTTCCCCTTCATGATCAGTTCCGTCGTCGATGCCGCCACGGGCGGAGCGGACACCGATCTGCGCTTCGATTTCTGGACGTCTCCCAACAAGTAATCCGCGGAATTCCCCGGATGCCGAAAAGGCCGCGCGCAACGCGCGGCCTTTTCTTTTTGCCGTATCGCGGCGGATTCTAGAACGAAGTTCCCACCTCGATGGCGGGCATCGGCCCGCCATTCCGGGCCGGCGGAAAGACCAAGCCGTAGCGGACGTCCAGATTCTCGAAAAACCGCTTCTGGCGGTTTTGGTTGGAGCGCCGGGCCCCGTTGGCGGCATTGTAGACGTTGCCAAAGTACCAGGTCGTGTCCAGCGCCAGCAGGAAGCAACCCAAGACGCTTTCGTCCCGCTCGAACGCCTCGTAGGTGCCCCAGAAAAAGGCGGCGTTGAGGCCGAAAGCCAGCAGCGCGTCGCTCCAATGCCCCACGTAGGCCTGGCCGGCGCCGGGCAGGACCGCCGAAAGGCTGCCCGCCAGCAGCGGGGATTTCCGCGGCAGGCGTTTCCATTCCTCCAGATCGGCGGCGCCCAGGGGCAGCGATGAAGTTTCGCCGGCGTTCGCGTCCGCCAGCCGGCGCTCGGCCGCGGCCACGCGTCCGCTCCGCAGATCGAGCAGGATCAATTGACCCACCACGTCGGTGCGCCGCGGATCGTCCGGAAAGTCCGCCAGGAATTTTTCCAGGAGATCGGCCGAGCGCTGGGTTTCCTTCTGCCGCAGCGCGATCGCGGCCAGATACAGCGCGGACGTGCGCCGGACGTTCTCGTCCTTCTCCGGAGTTTCCAGCGCGCGGAAGACCCGCGCCGCCGCATCCCATTTCTCGCCGAAATAGTAGGCCTCGCCGATCCGCAGCCGCACCTCGGCCGCGGCGGCGTGTTCAGGCGCCAGGAAAACGAACCGCTCGTATTCCGTGATGGCGCGGTAGTAGTCGCCTTGCCGGAACAAGTGATCGCCGAACGCGCGGACGGACTCCGCCTCCTGCGCGCCGCCAACCGACGCCAGCGCCAGACAGACTCCGCAGACCGCGCCGGCTTTTCGCAACCGGTTTCTCATGGTTTCTCCTTCCAGACGACGTTGTCTTCCACCGGGTCCCAATAACGCAGTTGCTCCCCGACCTGGATCCGGCGGGCGGTCCGCTGGATGCTGCCTTCGTGGTACAGGCGGTCGGCCGTCAGCAGCGCGCCGCGCACAAAGCCGTATTTTCCGATGGCGTCCAGACTGTAGGCCGAACAGGACGGCCACATCGGGCATTTGGACGACATCAGGCGGCTGAATCCGTTTTGATAGGCTTTCAGGCAGGCGTGCCCGCAGATCTGGCCGTAACCCGGCGGCAACGGCACTCCGGCGGCCGGGCGCGGCGCCGCCGCAGCCGGAGCCGGCGCGGCATCCGATACCGACCAGGGTTCTTCCGCGCAAACCGGCGCGGCGAGGCCCAACCCCGCCGCCAGCCCGATGATGGATCGCCATTTCACGGTCGTTTGCCCATGCTGGTCCGACAGGTTCGCACGTCCGCCCGGCGGCTTGCAAGCCGCGCCTTTCTGCTCCATGATGGCCGTCCATGAATGGTCGCCTCTTCTTCCTGCGCGCCGCGTTTCTGCTGGGCGTTGCCGCGGCATCGCCGGTCCGGGCCGCCGGCTCCGAATACATGGAGTACAACGTCACGTGGGTCGGCGTCTCCGTCGCCACCATGACGATCCAGAGCCAGACCAACGAGGCCGGCCACGTTCTCCGATCCATCCGCATCTGGAGCAGGCCGTGGGTCGCCTTGGTCTATCCCGTGGACACCACCATCGCCTGCGCGATCGCCCAAACGCCGGACGGCCCGTGCCATACCGTCCACAAGCAAGTGGCCGAAAATGATTTCATCCAAAACGACACGCTCGTGCTGTGGCCCGACCAGGGAAAAGCCGTCTGGAGCAACGCCGTCCAGCGCGCGGTCCAAAATTCCTTCGTGCCCAAGGGCTCGCGCGACCTGGTGACGTTTTTCTTCGACCTGCGCGAGGTGCTCGCCGGCAGCCCACTCCAGGCCGGCGGCACCTACCGGCTGGTCATGGATGGCGCGATCCACGATCTTGAAATCACGATCGGCGCCCCGAAGGTAATCCGTACGCCCCATGGCCGGATCGAAGCCATTCCGGTGGATGCCGTTTCCAAATCCCCCACGCTGTTCTCGCGCAACCGGCCCAAATCCGTGTGGGTGGCCACCGCGAAACCCGCCGTGCTGTTCGCCGACGTGGAAAGCCGCTTCGGCCCCGTGCGGGCCACGCTCGTCAAATGGACGATGGACGGCGTTCCGGTTGCGCTGGTTTCCGATCCGGCCAAGCCCTGAACGCCTCCGCCATTCCCAGCGCGGAAAACGCGAGGAACGGCACCAGCCCGGGCAGCACGTAGCGCGCCTGCGGCCAGGTCGCGGCATGGCCGAAATACAAATAGCCGAACAAGACCAGCGCCGGCAAAGCCTCCAGCCATCTTCTTCGGTATTTCCGCAAGCCGGCGAGCACGCCCCACAGTCCGAACGCCAGCAGCGGCCAATTCCATGGCATCAAGATCCGCGTGCCGCGCCACGTCATCTGGAGCACCGGCGCCCACAGCAAATTGCGGAACAGTTGCCGCGCCCGTTTCGCGGTCGATTTTTCGGCGATCAGGTGGGCGCGTGCCCGGAAATAGCGATCGGAGGCCACTTCGCGGGCGAGGCTTCCCATGGCGACCGGAAGCTTCCGAGCCAAGCGCCGATCCAGCAGGCGGATATCGGTCAGGCAATCCTGATCCAATTGGGTCAGGGTCTTGCGCCCGTCCAGAAATTCATCCAGATGGCGGGTCACGTAGACGCCTTGGCACATCGGCTGGCCGACCCAAGTCTGGAGCACCCACTCTCCGCCGGAACGGATCCAATTCCTCGCCAGCCACGGTGCCAAGATCAGCAATACGGTTCCCGCCGCCGCCGCCGTCCAACCGAGATGACGGAGCATCTCCCGGCGTCCCGCGAAGCTCCAGCCCAGCAAGACCGGCAGGCACAGCCCGGCCAGCGGGGCGAGCGTCGGCCGGGTCAGCAGCGAAAGCCCGAGACAAACCGCGGCGCCGACGAGATGCCATCCTCGGCGGGTTTGAACGAAGCGGACCGCTTCATGCGCGAGCGCCACGACGAGGAACGTGAACAGCGTCTCCGTCGCGCAGCGGAAAACGAAGTTGTTCACCTGTGGATGGAAGATGAACAGTCCCACGGCCAGCGCGGCCACCCGACGCCCAAACAGACGCGCGGACATCCCGAACAAGAGCACCCCGGTCCAGACGGACAGGGCCGCCTGCAGAACCATCGTGGCGCTGGGATAGGCCGCTCCCGCCGCAAAACGGGCCGACGCGATCAGCGCGGGATAGAGCGGCAGGCGCAGCGCGGTCGGCTCGCCGCGCTCCATCGAAAACACGCCGGTTTCCATCCAGTTCACGGCCAGGACGTCATAGCCGTCGTTGTTGGCCCACGCCCACTCGGGGACTTGCGCGGAGATGAACGGATAGGCCGCGACTACGGCGATTCGCGCCGCCACCAGCAGCGCCATCAAAACCACAGGCATCCGGACGGAACTTCCGGCATCCGCTGGAGCCAAGCCCGTCATGGCCGATCGGCAGGCTCTTCGACCAGCGGCAAGCTGGGATCCGCCTCGACGGCCGGCGGATTTCCGAGGCCGGCGAGGGCGCGCAAGCCCGCCGCCGCCGCCACCATGGCGGCGTTGTCGGTGCAATAGGCCATGGGCGTCAGCAACAGGCGCGCCCGATGGCGACGGCTCAGCGCTTCCAGTTTGCCGCGCAGCGAGGCGTTCTTGGCCACGCCGCCCACGCAGGCCAGGGTCCGCGCGCCGGTCGCCTGCAACGCGCGTTCCGCGCGCAGCGCCAGCGAATCCATCACGGCCTCCTGATAGGATGCCGCCAAATCGGCCAGATGGTTTTCCCGGTCTTCGGGATGGTTCTTCAGGTGGTAGAGCAGCGCAGTCTTGAGACCGCTGAAGCTGAAGCACATCTCGATTTCCAGCCCGTTGTCGGTCCTGCGGTTTTTGGCATGCTTCATGCCGCGGGGAAATTCGACGAACGATGCGTTGCCGCCCTGCGCGGCGCGCTCGATGACCGGCCCGCCGGGATACCCGAGCCCCAGCAGGTTGGCGCCCTTATCGAGACACTCGCCGGCGGCGTCGTCGAGCGTCTGCCCCAGCAACCGGTAGTCGCCCACCCCGAGCATCTCCACGAGGCACGAATGGCCGCCCGACACCATCAGCACGAGGGCTGGACAGGCTTCCGCCGGCGGCGGCGCGGCGGGATCCAGGAACATCCCGGCGACGTGCGCCTCGAGATGGTTGACGCCCCACGTGGGCTTGCCCAGCGCCTGCCCCAGCGCCCGCGCGCCCGACAGCCCGATCAGCAGCGAGCTGACGAGTCCCGGCCCATGCGTCACCGCGATCGCGTCGATCTCGGCCCAGGAAACTTTGGCCCGCTCGATCGCTTCGGCCACGACGACCGGAAAATGGCCGACGTGTTCGCGCGAGGCGATTTCGGGCACCACGCCGCCATACGGCCGGTGGCTCGCGATCTGGCTGTTGATCGCGGAGGACAGGACCTCGCGGCCGTCGCGGACGACGGCGGCGGCGGTTTCGTCGCAGGAGGATTCGATGCCGAGAACCAACACGGGCGCAGGCGCGTCAGCGCTTCTGGAAGACGAGAATTCCCTTGAGCATGTCGCAGGCGCGGTCGAGCTGGGGATCGGCGACGTTGTCCAGATCGACTTCCTCTTCTGGCGGGGTCTGGGCGGCAAGGCCCGGCAACTCTTCCTCTTCCCCGCCGGCGCTCCAGCCTTCGTCCATGGAGACGGCGGATTCGACGCCGTTGGTTTCCTCCGCGCGGTTGCGGGACAGCAGGATGTTGCGCCAATTTTCGACGGTCATGGGCACGACCACGTCGGGTTCGATGCCGACTTCGTGGATGACGCGCTCGCTGGGCGTGTAGTACTTGGCGGTGGTCAGCCGGATGGCGGTGCCGCCTTCCTGCGGCAGGACGCTCTGGACGGAGCCCTTGCCGAAGCTCTTCTCGCCGACCAGCACGGCGCGGCGGTTGTCCTGGAGGGCGCCGGCGACGATTTCAGAGGCGCTGGCGCTGTAGCCGTTGATCAACACGGCCATGGGCACGTCCGGAAACGTCTCGCGGGCTCGGGCGCGGTAGGACCGCTCCATGCGGTTGTCCCGGCCCCGGGTGAACACGATCAGGTCGCCGCGGCGGAGGAACTTCTGCGACACTTCGACGGCGGCGGTGAGCAAGCCGCCCGGATTGCTGCGCAGATCGAGCACCAGCGCCTTCACCTTCTCCTTCTCGAGCCCGTCGAGCGCGTCCTGCAGATCTTCGGAGGTCTCCTCGCCGAACTGCAGCATGCGGACATAGCCGATGCCATCGTCCAGCACGCGCGCATCCTTGATGCTGGGCACGTTGATGATGGCGCGTTCCAGCTCGAATTCCTTGATGAGCTGGGTCTTGGGCCGGAAAATCTTGATCTTCACCTTCGTGCCGGGATCGCCGCGCAGTTTCTTGACGGCATCTTCCAGCGCGAGGCCGTCGGTGCTGTCGCCGCTGATTTCGATGATCTTGTCGCCGGAGAGCAGGCCGGCGCGGAAGGCGGGCGTGCCCTCCATCGGGGCGATCACGGTCAACACGTCGTCCTTGATTCCGATGGTGATGCCGAGGCCGCCGAACTTGCCGGCGGTATCCTCCTTCATGGCCGTGAAGGCCTCCTTGTCCATGAATTGGCTATGGGGATCCAGCGATTGCAGCATGCCCTTGAGCGCGCCGTAGATCAGATCCTGATAGGTGCTCTTGTCGGCATCCACGTAGTTGGCGCGGACCTGCTCGACCACCTTCGAGAACAGTTCGTACATCTCGTAGGGCGAATCCTTTTCCTGTTTCTCCGCGGCGGCGGCGACCTCTTGCGAGTAGAGGCGCGCGCCGACCGCCAGATTGGCGGCCAGCACGGCCGCCACCAGGATCCATTTGAAATTTCGGGCGATTTTTTTCATGTCCTTGCCTTTTCGAAACGGGAAAAACGAGCCAGCGGCGGCCTAGACGTGGGCTTCCATGTCGGGCCGATAGCGGAAATAGACCGCGCCGAGCGGCGGCACGACCACGGGGATGGAGAATTCCCGCCCCTGCCATTCGCGCTTCTCCGCCTTCACGAAGCGGGGATTGCCGATGCCGCTGCCGCCGTAGATCGTCGCGTCGGTGTTGAGCACCTCCTCGTAGGTGCCGGCCCGCGGAACGCCCATGCGGTACTCCGCGCGCGGCACGGGGGTGAAGTTGAAGCCGCAGACCAGCCGGTCGTCGGGATTCTTCCCCTTGCGCAGCGTGAAGAGCATGCTGTTTTCCCAGTCGTTGAGGTCGATCCACTCGAAGCCTTCCCACGAAAAATCGATTTCGTGGAGGCAGGGGAAGCCCTTGAGCATCTCGTTGAGGTCGCGCGCCAGGCGCTGCAGGCCCGCGTGCGAATCGTATTCCAGCAGGTGCCAGTCGAGGCTTTCGTTGTGCTGCCACTCGCGCCACTGGCCGATTTCCATGCCCATGAACGTCAGCTTCTTGCCCGGGTGCGCGAACATGAAGGCGTACAGCAGGCGCTGGTTGGCGAACTGCTGCCACATGTCGCCCGGCATCTTGGCGAGCATCGAGCCCTTGCCGTGCACCACTTCGTCGTGGGAGAACGGCAGGATGAAGTTCTCGTTGAACGCGTAGATCATCGAGAACGTCATCTCGTGGTGGTGGTATTTGCGGAAGAGGGGGTCCTTCTGCATGAAGTCGAGCGTGTCGTGCATCCAGCCCATGTTCCACTTCAGGTCGAACCCGAGCCCGCCGAGGTAGACCGGCCGCGAGACCATCGGCCACGCCGTCGATTCCTCCGCGAACGTGAGGAAGCCGGGATATTCCCCGTGCACCAGCTCGTTGAACTTCTTGAGGAAATCCACCGCGTCGAGGTTCTCGCGCCCGCCGAACTTGTTGGGAATCCACTCCCCTTCCTTGCGCGAGTAGTCCAGGTAGAGCATCGACGCCACGGCATCCACGCGCAGGCCGTCGATGTGGTAGATGTCCGCCAAAAAGATCGCGTTGGACAGCAGGAAGGCCTTCACCTCGTTGCGGCCGTAGTTGAAGATGTAGGTGCCCCAGTCCTTGTGCTCGCCCAGGCGCGGATCGGCGTGCTCGTAGAGGTGCGTGCCGTCGAAATAGGCCAGCCCGTGGCCGTCCTTCGGGAAATGCGCCGGCACCCAGTCGATGACCACGCCGAGGCCTTCCTGGTGGCATTTGTCCACGAAATACTTGAAGTCGTCGGGCGTGCCGAAGCGCGACGTCGGCGAATAGTAGCCGATCGTCTGGTAGCCCCACGAGCCGTCGAACGGATGCTCGCTGA
>CAZECJ010000114.1:0-9198 GCA_964510645.1 uncultured Verrucomicrobiota bacterium
AAGATCGAGCTCGAGGGCATCCCCTACGAGGTCACGGAATTCGAGTTCTGCAAGCCCGGCAAGGGCCAGGCCATGTACAAATGCCGCATCAAGAACATGATCGTCGGCAACACCATGGAAAAGACCTTCCGCGCGGTCGACAAGATCGACCAGCCCAACATCGAGGCCAAGACCCTGGCCTATTCCTACCAGGAAGGCGACAAGTACGTCTTCATGGACAACAAGACCTACGAGCAGGTCGAACTCCACGAAAACGTCCTCGGCGACCAGCGCTTTTTCCTGCTGGCGGACCTCGAATGCGAAGTCCTGTTCTTCAACGGCCGCGCCATGACCGTGACCTTGCCCGCCTTCGTCATCAAGGAAATCAAGGAGACCGAGCCCGGCGCCCGCGGCAACACCGCCACCAACGTGCTCAAGCCCGCCAAGATCGACACCGGCTTCGAGGTCGGCGTGCCCATCTTCATCAACCAGGGCGACTTCATCCGCATCGACACCCGCACCGGCAAATACGTCGAGCGCGTCAAGCAATCCTGATTTAATCTCTCCTGTTGGCTTTTCAATTATTCATTCTTCATTCTTAATTTTTAATTGAAATCACCCCCCGCCGATTCCGACGCCCTGCGCGACCTGCGCCGCGTCCTTGATCTGCGGGCCAAGCTGAACGAGGCCATCCGCCGGTTTTTCCGCGAGCGCGGCTTCCTCGAAGTCGAGACCCCCGTCGTCCTCCCCGGCAACGCGCCCGAGGCGACCATCGACGCCGTGCCCGCCGGGGCCGGCTGGCTGCGCACCTCGCCCGAGCTGCACATGAAGCGCCTGCTGGCCGCCGGCTGCGAGAACATCTTCCAGCTCGGTCCCGTCGCCCGCGCCGGCGAACAGGGCCGCTGGCACCATCCCGAATTCACCCTGCTCGAATGGTACCGCGCCCACGCCGGCTACCTCGAAATTCTCGCCGACACCAAGGCGCTTCTCGCTTTCCTCGCCGCCGAGCTCCGCGGGGGCACCGATTTCACGTGGCAGGGCAAGCCCGTCTCGTTCGCGCAGGATTTGTGGGAAAAAGCCTCCGTTTCGCAGGCCTTCATCCAGCACGCCGGCTGGGATCCCGCGCGGAATTTCGATCCCGACCGCTTCGACCTGGATCTCGTCACCCGCGTCGAACCCGCCCTGCCCCCCGACCATCCCGTCGTCCTGATCGACTACCCGGCGCCCCTCGCCGCCCTCGCCCGCCGCAAGCCCGACGACCCCCTGCGCGCCGAGCGCTGGGAACTCTACCTCGGCGGCGTCGAACTCGCCAACGCCTACTCCGAATTGACCGACCCCGCCGAACAGCGCGCCCGGTTCGAGGAAGCCAACGCCGCGCGCGTTCGCCGCGGTGCGAAACCCTATCCGCTCGACGAGCCTTTCCTCGCCGCCCTTCCCCAGATGCCCCCCTCCGGCGGCATCGCCCTGGGCGTCGACCGCCTCCTCATGATCCTGGCCGACGCCGATTCCCTCGACGGCGTCCTGCCGTTCCGGAACGGATGAAGGCCCCCGGGCGGCCCATCGCGGCTCGTCGGTTTTACGTACCGTGGAAAAAAGTTTTCCACGCTACGTAATTTGGGGCCAACGTTTTTACGTGCTACGTAATTTTCGGGCGGCGTTTTACGTAGCATGGAAAACCGGGCGGGCGGGCGCGAGCCGCGATTCCCCCCGTGCGGCGGAATCAGGCCTCTTGCGGCACGACCGGCGCGGCCAAGCAGGCTGCGCATTCGCCGACGATCATCATGTCCACGCGGTGCACGCGGCCGGTGACGCATTTCCGGGCCAATTCCGGCATTTCGTGGCAGGCGCCATGGGTATCCACGTCGTCGATCCGTCCGCATTTCTCGCACAGGAAATGCGCGTGGGCCTCTATGTTCCCGTCGTAGCGCGCGTGGCCCTTCCAAGTCGCGACCCGCCGGACCATGCCCGCCGCTTCCAGCGCGTTCATCGTCCGATAGACCGTGAACAGGGAAATCCGGCGCAGGCGCGGCTTGACCGCCCGGTAGACGCGATCGACGTCGGGATGGTCGTAGCGCCCCCCCAAGTCGCGGCAAATCAACAGCCGTTGCTTGGTCAGGCGCAGGCCGGCGGCATTGAAGGTGGAACGCAATTGGCGATCGGTTAACTTCTTCATGACATCCGCCTTAAAACATAATGAAAAATGTTTGGCAAGTTTTTATCCCGCCCCCGCATTGGCGACGCCAAACGGGACGTGCACGGAGGGCGTGCTGGCCGCCACGGGTTCCAGGTGCACCAGCTGGTCGTCGAAGAACAGGTGCGGCTTGAGGATGTCCAGCACGCGCTTCTTTTCGATGCCGCCCATCAGGAAAACCTCGTCGGCCTCGAGGCCCAGAGCCGAGAGGGTGGTGTTGAGGCGTTCGTGGGCGGGTGCCCCGCGCGCCGTCACGATCGAGATGCGCAGCAAGCGCTTGCGTCCGGAATCGTCCTGCGCGCGCCGGATGTCCATCTGCTGGAAGTACGAAAGCTGCTGGAGCAGCGGCATCAGCGGGCCGGCCTTCAGCGGGCGGTCGCGGTTGGCCAGTTCGTACTGGCGGAACTGGTCGAGGTCGCCGGTTTTCTTGTAGACCTGTTCGGCCTCGTCGTCCACCAGCACGCCGTCGAAATCGAAGGCGATGCGCAGCTGCGGATCCTGCTCGTCGTCCACCGCCGCGCACGGCAGGACGTGCCCCGCCGGATAGCCGAGCGAAACCGCCTCCTTGACCTGTTCCGCGTTCGTGCTCAGGTAGAGCGAGGCGTTGACGGATTCCATGAAGGGATACGGCTTGCGGCCGGCCATGAAGAACGCCCGCGTGATGTCCAGCCCGTACTCGCGCACCGCGTCCATCACCCGCATGCCGTCGTCCGCGTGGTAGCGCGACAAGATCACCACTTCCACCGGATGCTCTTCGGGATACATGCGGTTCAACGTCAGCAGGCGCCGGATGAACGGGAACCCGACCCCCGGTTTCGGGAGGTCGTGCCGGTGCTCGTGCTGGTAGCGGCGGAATTCTTCCAGCCCCTTTTCCAGATACAGCGCGTGCTCGTGCGACAGGTCGAACAGCACCGTCGACGACACGGCCACGACGAATTTTTTCTCGATGGGATAGGACATGCGGCTTTCCGGCTCCTTGTTCTTTCGCAAACGCCCGGCATTGTCGACGCTTCCCGCTGGACTGCAAGCCATTTCCGCGGCGCCGCCTTAGCGCGATTTTCATCGTCCGCCGGTTGCGGAATGTCCCGGGAAGACGGATAGTATGGATAGAAAGGGGAGAGGAGGTCGCCATGTTGGTTCTCGCCAATCGGAAGCTGGAACATGCCGAAGTGGTCGCCGCCAAGGGCCGCCTCGACCACACCACTTCGCGCCTGCTCGAAGCCCACTGCGGCGATCTCCTCCATTCGGGGGTCAAATGCGTCGTATTCGATTTCAGCGACCTGCAGGTGTTGAGCAGCGCGGGGCTCCGGGCACTCCTCGGCCTCTCCAAGCGCATCCGCGCCGACGGCGGCAAACTGGTTTTTACTGGCATCCACGGGAACATCCGCGATATATTTGACGTCGCCGGTTTCTTGGACGTCTTCCCCGTGGTGGACCAGATCGAGCCGGACATCGCCTGATCGTTCGGAGCCCCATGAAAAAATCGACCAAAATAGCCGGCGGAATCGTCGTTGTCCTCGTCCTGGCGTTCGGCGCGCTCGAATTCGCGCTGAATCCGATCGTGGAGAAGATCGTCAACGCCGCCGCGCCGGCCGCCCTCGGCGTGCCCGTCACCCTCCAGGGCGCCGACCTGTCGCTCGCGCGCGGCCGGGCCGCCCTGACTGGGCTCCACGTCGGCAATCCCGAAGGCTACAAGACCGACGGCCTGCTCGATCTCGGCTCCGTGACCGTCCGGCTCGACGTCTCCTCGCTGCTGTCCGACGTCGTCGTCATCCGCGAGATCGCCATCGACGGCCTCGTCGTCACCTACGAAAAAGGGTTGCTGAACAGCAATCTCGGCGCGCTCATCGACCAGCTTTCGGCCGCCGAAGAAGTCCCGGAGGCCGCCGAAGAAACCGGGCAAGAAAAGTCCGGCAAGAAGGTCGTCATCGAGAAGCTCGTCATCGCCGACAGCCAAATGAACTTGTCCGTCACGGGCGCCGCGGCCCTGACCGGCGGCGGGGCCCTGCCGATTCCGTTGCCGAAGATCACCTTGACCGATCTCGGCAAGGAAAAGGAGGGCGTCACCCTCGTCGAAGCCGTCGCGCACGTCCTGAAAGCCGTCGCCGGCGCCACCGGAACGGCCCTCGCGGGTTCCGCGAAACTCCTCGGCGAGGGCGCCGGGGCCGTCGGCGAGGGCACCGTCGAGGCCGGCAAAGCCGTCGTGGACGGCGCCGCCGGGGCCCTGAAAGCCATCAACCCGTTCGACCACAAGAAATGACCGAACCGCTCGCCCCGCCTGCTTCTTCCCGGCGCTGGTTGGCGCCCATCACGGCCGTCTTCTGCACCGTGCTGGTCATCTCCAACGTTTCCGCCATCAAACCGCTGGCGCTGCCCGGGCTGCCGTTCGTGCTGATGGACGGCGGCAATCTGCTGTTTCCGATCTCGTGCATTTTCGGCGACGTGCTCGTCGAGGTCTACGGCTATGCCCAGTCGCGCCGCATCATCTGGCTCGGCTTCATCCTGAACGTCTTCGCCGCCGCCGCCTTCTCGCTCGTCGCCTGGCTGCCCCCCGCGCCCGGCTGGGAAATGCAGGACGCCTTCGCTTCCATCCTCCTGCAGACGCCGCGCGTCGTCTTCGGCAGCGTCGTCGCTTTCTGGTGCGGTTCCTTCCTCAACGCCTGGGTCATGGCCAAGCTGAAGGTCTGGACGTCCGGCCGTCACCTGTGGCTGCGCACCATCGGCAGCACCGTCGCCGGCGAAGGCATCGATTCGCTTCTCTTCACCGCCCTCGCGTTCGGCGGCGTCTGGCCGTGGGCGCTCGTCGGGCAGGTCATCTGCTGGAACTTCGTCCTCAAGACCGGCTACGAAATCCTCGCCACCCCGCTCACCTACGTCATCGTCCACCGCCTCAAGCGCGCCGAACGGGCCGACCCCTTCGATGTCCACACGCGCTTCTCTCCCTTCCGGCTCGACGGCTGACCCGCGCTCCGCTAGCCTTGCCCCCATGAAACGCCCCCCGCCCAAAGCTCCCGCGCTCCGCCGGCTGCCGCCCGTACACCGCAACGGCACGCCTTTGCTCGACCATTTGGCCGAATGCCTGCCGCTCTCCCGGCGCGCCGCCAAAACGCTCCTCGACGACCGCCTCGTCTTCGTCAACGGCCGCCGCATCTGGATGGCCAAGCACCTGCTCCAGGCCCGCGACGTCGTCGAACTCCTCCCCGACGCCATCGCCCCGCAGCGGGAGAACGCCGCTCCCGTGCGCATCCTGATCGACGACCCGCAATTCCTCGTCGCCGACAAGCCCCCGCGCCTGCTCACGGTCGGCGACAAGTCCCTGGAAGTCCGCCTGCGCGACCAGCTCGGGCTGCCGGCCCTGCGCGCCGTGCACCGCCTCGACAAGGACACCTCCGGGTGCGTGCTGTTCGCCAAGACCGAGGAAGCCCGCGCCGCCCTCGTCGAACAGTTCGAAGAAAGCCGCGTGCGCAAGCTCTACCATGCCCTCGTCGCCGGCCATCTCGCCGAGCCGCAGATGGATATCCGCCTGCACGTCGACCACCTGCCCGCCGTCAGCCACGTCCGCCAAGTCGCCGCGCAGACCAAGCCCCCGCGCTGCGCCCATCTGACCGTCGCCATCGAGACCGGCCGCACCCACCAGATCCGCATCCACCTGCACCACGTCGGCAACCCCGTGCTCGGCGACCGCCAATATTTCAGCGCCCGCAGCGGCGATTTTCCCGAAGTGCCCCGCCAGATGCTGCACGCCTCCGAGCTGCGCTTCGCGCATCCGAAAACCGGCAAGCCCGTTTCCGCTTCTGCGCCCCTGCCGCGGGACTTCCGCGACTGGATGCGCACCCTGCGCCTGACCTAGCGGCTATTCCTCCGCCGGCGCATCCGCAGCCGGAGCGTCCGGCGCGGGAGCGCTCGCCCAGATGATTTCGTACAGGTCGATGTTCTTCCCCAGCAGGTACAGGATCGGCTTGCCCGCCGCGTCGAGCGCGAACAGCGCCTTCGTGCGGTAATCCAGATTCTGGGTCAGAGCCGTCGCGCCCGCCGCGGTCAGAAACCGCAGATCGTTCCAGGTCGCCGCCACGAGCAAATCCCATTCGGCCGAGACCGGAACGACGATGAGATTGCGGAACGAATCGTTTTCGGCCAGCTTCTTCCGCCAGACTTCGCCGTCGGGCAGGCGCAGGCCGAACAGCTCGGACTTCCGATTGCGGAAGTTCGTGCTCGTGCCTTTTTTCGTCACCGTATAGTGCTCCTGGTAGCCGACGATCGCTTCGCCTTCGGGCGTGCGCAGGTAGACCAATTCCGGAATCTCCCCCTGCTCGTTCGTCGCGCACATTTCCGCCGGCAGTTCCAGGGTCTTCGCCACTTCGCCGCTGGCCGCGTCCACCAGCACGGCTTTCGTGCCGTCCATCCGCAGGAACGTCCGCGGCGGAATGGCCGAGGCGATCCGATCCAGCCCCATGCGCGCGGTGTTCGCGTCGTCGGAGGAGAGCACCGGGCGGCTCCAGCGCAACTGGAATGCCTTCTCGTTCATCTTCTCCGGATCCCGGGTCGAACAGCTGCCGTGCTTCTTGCCGCAGCGGGGACAGACGCCCTCTTCGAAGCTCTTCAGTTCCTCCGCCGTGTAGGGCGCCGCGCTTTCCAGCGCCTCGCCCGCCAGCAGCGCATCCACGGCCCGCTTCAGATCCTTTTCCAGCGCGGGCGAAAACCCGACCCGCCGCCCCTGCACGACGCCGTCCTTGCCCACCACCACGATGCAGGGAATGCCGCTGACCCTGTAAGCCTTCTTCGCGTCTTCCGGCCCGAGCCCAATCGCGTAGCCCAGCTCGTTCTTCTCGACCAGTTTCTTCACCTTCTCCAGATTTTCCGCGTCGTCGGTGCTGAAACCGACCACGACGACGTCCGGATTTGCAGCGTAGGCTTCCGCCAGTTTCTTCATTTCCGGCAGCGCCCGCACGCACGGCCCGCACCACGTCGCCCAGAAGTCGATCACCACCACCTTGCCCGGCTGCGCGGACATCTGGAACGTCCCGCCGTCCAGCAGCGGCAGTTCGAAGTCCGGCGCCGCCTGGCCCGACAGCTCGAACCGGTCGAGCCCGGTGGCTTCCTGGATCTTCTGCCCTTCGGCCGCGATTTCTTCGGCTTCGGCTTCCTCGGGCGTCACCACGTCTTCCGTGGCCCCTTCCGGCGGCACAAAGACGAATGCCTCGTCCGCCACCGGCTCGTTCACGCGCTGTTCCGTCACCGCGTAGGACAGTTTCATGTCCCGCATCGCGCGGGCGACGTCGTTGTCTTCTGCCGCTTCCTCGGCCTTCACCCAGTCCGGCGCCGGCACGTTCTCGAACCGGCGCAGCAAGCCCGTTTCCGCATCCAGCCAGATCTTCGCCCAGGACGTCGACGAGCCCATCATGTTTTCCATCTGGTCCACGAACACCGCGCAGGTCCGGCCGTCGAGCTCCTCGTCCGGCAGCCGCCGCGCATCGTCCGACGTGAAAAAGTCTTCCAGTTCCTCGGCCCGCCCGTCCGCGTCGGTTTGCAGCAGCGCCTTCTTGTCCGCCATCAGCATCAGCATCTTCATCCGGTAGTCCGCCAGCAGCTCCGGCAATCCGTCGACTTGTTCCCGGCGATATTCCTTCTTCATCGGCTGATAGGTCGTCGCGTTCGTGCCGAGGCAATAGAGATCGAGCATCATGCCTTTCGCCACGAGCCCGTCCGGCCGGCGATAGATGAACGCCATCTCGATGGTGTTTTGGCTTTTCATGCCCCCGACCGCCATCTCCATGCGAAATTCCGCCCTCTCCTGCACGGTTTGGATCGCATCCAGCTTCGCCGGATACGCCGCCAGCCACGCCGTGATCGCCTCGTCCGCCGCGCCGGCCCCCGCCGCCCACAGGCCCGCCACCGCCATCGCCGCCCATTTTCTCATGCCGCACCTCCTGGATGGCGCAATCCTACGCCCTCCGGCAAACCGTTGGCAAGTTCCGTCCACGATCCGGCGGCTTCCAGCCGCCGTCTCCTTTGCCGCCCCTTCCGCATCCACTCGGTTTAGCACGGGTTCGGCGGCTTCCAGCCGCCGTCTCCCAAACTTATCCCCTCCATCGGCGGCTGGAAGCCGCCGCTCCCTTCCGATCCGCCAATGGAAAAGGGTTTTCCACGCCGTGGAAAACCCTTCCCGCCCCCGCCTCGCTTGCGCCCTCTCGGCGCGTCAGGTCTTTTCGCGGAACGTGATGCGTCCCTTCGTCAGATCCGTCGGACTGATCTCCACCGTGACTTTGTCGCCGGTGGTGATTTTGATGAAATGCCGCCGCATCTTTCCCGAGATGTGGGCGAGAATTTCGTGGCCGTTCGTCAGCCGCACGCGGTACATCGTGGCAGGCAACACCTTCATCACCTCGCCGGGCACCGTAATCAGATCGCTTTCTTTCGCCATACGCCTGGATCGCTCCTTTTCCCAACCAATGCGCGGCTTATAGCAGAAGGCCGCCGGCCAATGCAACCCTTTCGCGCCGCGGACACCTGCATTTCGGCGCAAGGATCCGAACCGGAGGGGCAACCGCCGTGTTGCCCGCGGGGGATGCGGGCAGGACGGTGCCTGCCCCTCCAGACGAAATCGGAAAACGAACGGGACGGCGTTATCCATGCGCCGAATCGCAGAGGCGCCAATCCCGTTTTGGCTGTTCAGTCCCCTCGCGGTTTGCTTCACTTCTGCACCGAACCATGAGCGACAAGTCCACAACCCCCATGATGGCGCAGTACCGCCGGGCCAAGGCGGAAATCGCTCCCGACACCATCCTCTTCTTCCGCCTCGGCGACTTCTACGAGATGTTCTTCGAAGACGCCGTCGTCGCCTCGGAAATCCTCGGCATCGCCCTCACCAAGCGCCAGTCCTACCCCATGTGCGGCATCCCGTACCATGCCGTGGACCTCTACCTCGCCAAGCTCCTGCGCGCCGGCAAGAAAGTCGCCCTCTGCGACCAGATGGAAGACCCCGCCACCGCCAAGGGCATCGTCAAGCGCGAGGTCACCGGCATCGTCAC
>CAZECJ010000115.1:0-9146 GCA_964510645.1 uncultured Verrucomicrobiota bacterium
TGTGGATCGCGGTCGTGCCCGCGTTCCTTTGCGTCGCCCTGATCGTCTTCGGCGTGCAGGAGCCCGACGACGCGAAATCCTCCGGCCTGCGCAAGCGGCTGGCCTTCTCCGACGCGCGGCGATTATCCCCCCGCTACTGGCTCGTCGTGGCGCTGGGGGCGGTCTTCACCCTCGCCCGGTTCAGCGAGGCGTTCCTGATCCTGCGCGCCCGCGACGTCGGCCTGGCCATCGGCTTCGTGCCGTTGATCATGGTCGTGATGAACGTCATCTATTCGACTTGCGCCTACCCGGCGGGCGCCGCCGCCGACCGCATTCCGCCGCGCACGCTGCTGATCGCGGGGCTTGGGATGCTGATCGCCGCCGACGCGCTGCTGGCCCTCGCCTCTTCGCCGCTCTTGGCTTTCATCGGCGCGGGCTTTTGGGGATTGCACATGGCGTTGACGCAAGGCCTGTTCACGAAACTGATCGCCGACACGGCCCCGGACGAGCTTCGGGGCACGGCCTTCGGCATGTTCAATCTCGTCAGCGGCGGAGCGCTTCTGCTGGCCAGCGCCATCGCCGGCGCGCTCTGGACCGCCCTCGGCCCGGCCGCCACGTTCCTCGCCGGCGCCGCCTTCGCCGCCGTCGCCGCGGCGGGGCTGCTCTGCTTCCGCATCCGGACCGTCCCGACTCCCTAGCTTATCTCGCCGGGAAACCGCGCCCCGGCGGGCGCTTGACAAATTAGTCCAATGTTGTATTATCCCATCTCGAATAAATCGAGGTGCCATGTCCAAACCCCATCCCCATCCTGCGTTTCCCCTCCGGCGCGACTGCCATCCGCATGACCAGGTGCCGGCCACCAGCATGCTCCCCCTCTGGCGGCGGGTCCATCAGGAGCTGATGATCCGCGGCCAAAAATGGCAACTGCCCACCAATGTGGCCATGGTCCTCGTCCATCTGGATCTCCATCCCGAGGACTCGGAGCCGGCCGCCATGGCCGCCGCCAACTACTTTCCCCGCCAAACCATCACGTTCATCCTCGACGTCTTGGAACGGGAAGGTCTTGCCGCCCGCCAGCCCCACCCCAACGACCGGCGCCGCAAGCTCGTCGTGCTCACGCCCAAGGGCAAAAATATGGCCGAGGAGATGGTTCAGGACATGGTCCGCTTTGAATCCGCCGCCCTGCGTACCATCGAAGACGTGGATATCCATCGCCTCCAATCCTTCCTGACCCGCTACGCCGACGCCTTGGCCGCCCAGAACGACCGCGACTTGAAAACCTGAAAGGAATTCCCATGCGTTCCCGCTCCATTTTCCGCCCGATCCTCCTCGGCTTCCTGCTGCTGGGCTTGGCTTCCGGCTGCCGCAGCTTCGAGCCAGCCCGCGCCCGCCGCGAACAGACCGACGCCTTCACGACGAATCTCGCGGCCCTCGCCGCGGCCGAGCTGTCCCAGCCCCTCTCGCTCGACGACTGCATCCGCATCGCCATGACCCACAACTACGCGGTGCGCAAGGCCGATCTCGACCGCGAGCTCTACCGCATCGGCAAGAACGTCGCCTTCACCGCCTTCCTGCCGAACGTGGCGGCCTCGGCCGGTTACAATTCCTATGAAAAAGAAATCCCGCAGCAACACGAAAAGCGGTTCGGCACGGCCGACCTCACGGCCAGCATGCCGATCTTCATGCCGTCCACGTGGTTCCTCTATGCGGCCGCGCGCCACGGCTATGCCGCCGCCGGCGTCGCCGCCCACTACGTGCGCCAAGGCATCGTCCTGCAGACCAGCGTCGATTATTACAACGTCCTCGTCCAGCAGGACACCATCGCCGCGCTGGAAAGCCAGTGGAAGGCCGCGCGCCAAACCGCCGACCGCGTCTCGGGCCTCGCCGACGAAGGCCTCGTGACGAAATGGGAAGGCGACCAGGCGCTCTTCGCCGCCGAGCTGCGCGAAACCGAGCTGAACCGCGCCCGGCGCCAGCTGGCGGTATTGCGCGGCGAATTGCTCCAGGGCCTCGGCCTCTCGCCGGCCGCCCCGCTCGAGCTCTCCGGCGAAACCGGCGAACAAGCCATGCCCACGGGCTCCGTCGAGGACCTCGTGCTGAAGGCGCTGGAAATCCATCCCGAGCTGGCCTTGGCCGACCGGCAGGTCGTCATCCAGGACCACCAGGTGCGGCAGGCGTTCTGCAACTTCCTGCCGACGATTTCCCTCTTCTCCACCGGCACGTGGACGGGCAACGATCTGGCCGCCCAGGCCGAAAACTGGGTCTCCGGATTCAGCGGCACGTGGATGCTGTTCGACGGCCTGGCGAACGTGGCGCGCTACAAGGCCGCCAAGGTCGAGCGGCAGCAGACCCGGCTCGAGCGCGAAAACACCTTCCTCTCCGTCATGGTCGGCGTCGTCGCCGCCGAAGCCGCCGCGCGCGACGCCGCGGAAGGCGCCCGCGTGCGCCAGCGCGCCTACGACGTCGCCGCCGCCAAATGGGCGGACTACGACGCCAAGGCCCGCGAAGGGCTCGTCCCCTTGAGCGACGCGCTCGACGCGCGCGGGGCCATGGACCTCGCGCAAGTCGCGCTCGTCCAGAGCCGCTATCAGGAAAAGATCGCCGTCGCCAACCTCGAGCTGGCCATGGGCCTCACCCTCGTCCCCGAACAAAAATCCGAACCGAAAGCAGAGAAATAACATGAAAACCCATCGCATCGCCCGTTCCCTCCTCGCCGCCGCCCTGTCCGCCGCCGTCCTCGCGACCGGCTGCGGGAAGAAGGAATCCGCCGCGGCCGCCGAAACCGTCCGCACGCTGGCCGTCCGCGCCCAAGCCGTCGCCCCGCGCGGTTTCGAACGGCGCCTGACCGTGCAGGGCACGCTCGAAGCCAAGAACTATGCGAACGTGGCCTCCCGCGCCGAAGGCAACCTCGACGCCCTCTGGGTGGACGAAGGCGATCCCGTCGTCGCCGGCGAAACCGCCCTTTTCCAGATCGATCCCGTCAGCCGCGAGAATTCGCTGACCATCGCCAAGCAGAATCTGGCCGTCGCCGAAGCTTCCCTGGAAGTCGCCGAGGCCTCCGCCAAGAAAACCGAAGCCGAAGCCCGCAAGGCCACGCTCGACTTCGACCGCTACGAACGCCTCCACCAGGACGGCAAGGTCAGCGACAACGAATACGAGTCCGCCGAAGTCGCCCACGCGCAGGCCCAGGCCGGCCTCGCCGTCGCCCAAGCCCAGGTCGACCTCGCCGAGCGCCAGGTCAAGCAGGCCGAGGCCTCTCTTTCCATCGCGGAGAAGAGTCTCGCCGACACCAAAATCCTCGCGCCGATCTCCGGCGTCGTGAGCTCCCGCACCGCCGAGCCCGGCGAACAGATGTCCGTCGGCAAAGTCGTCCTGCGCATCGACAACCTCGCCATGGTCGAGGCCGCGGCCTATCTCCCTGCCCAGTACTACCCCGAAGTCGTCCCCGGCCAAACGATGTTCCGCCTCGGCGTCGGCGGCCGCGAAGTCGGCGCGCACGTCGTCACCTACCGCAGCCCCACGATCGACACCACGTTGCGCACCTTCGAGATCAAAGGCAAGATCGAGGCCACCGACGGGCTCGCCGTTCCCGGCCAAATGGCCGACCTGACCCTCGTTTTCGAATCGCGCCAGAGCCTCGGCGTACCGTCCGCCGCCATCCTCGTTCGCGCCGGCAAATCGGTCGTTTTCGTCGTGCAAGACGGCAACGCCGTCGCGAAAGAAGTCCAAACCGGCCTCCAGAACGACGCCTGGACCGAAATCCTCTCCGGCCTCGAAGCCGGCGAAACCGTCGTGACCGAAGGCCAGACCCAGCTCCGCGACGGCATGCCCGTCGAAGTCCTCTAACCCCGGCCGCTTCCGCACAGGAGATCCACCATGTTCCTCGCCAACGCCTCTACCCAGCGCCCGATTGCGATGAGCTGCTTGCTCATCGCCCTCGTCGCCCTCGGCCTCAATTCGTTCCGCAAGCTGGCCATCGAAAACATGCCGGCCGTCGACATCCCCTACATCGCCGTCGTCACCACCTGGGTTGGCGCCTCCCCGGAGGACGTCGAAAAGGATGTCAGCAAGTACGTCGAGGATGCCGTCTCCGGCATCGACGGCCTCAAGCACATCGAATCCTCCAGCCTCGAGAACGTCTCCCAGGTCGTCCTCGAGTTCAACATGTCCGTGAACGTCGACATCGCCGCCCAGGACGTCCGCGAAAAGATCGACGGCATCCTGTCCGATCTCCCCGAAGACGCCGAACGCCCCGTCATCCAGAAGATCAACATCAACGCCCAGCCCATCGCCAACGTCTTCCTCTCCGGCGACGCCCCCATCGACGACCTCTACGACTACGCCGACAACACCATCGCCGACCGCTTCGCCACCGTCCCCGGCGTCGGCGAAGTCCAGGTCATCGGCGGCAACGAACGCGAGGTCTGGGTCGAGCTCGACCGCGCCGCCCTCGCCGCCGCCGGACTCACCACCGCCGACGTCGCCGGCGCCCTCCAAAAGGGCGTCCTCTCCCTCCCCGGCGGCCGCATCCGCGAACAAGGCAACGAGTTCGCCGTCCGCTACGACGCCGAATACCAGAACGTCGCCGACATCGCCGGCCTCGAAGTCGCCAACCGCGACGGCGCCCGCCGCAAGCTGGGCGATCTCGGCACCGTGCGGCAAGCCACCGCCGAGGTGCGCCAGCGCGCCATCCTCGACGGCAAGCTGGGCGTCGTGATCAAGGTCGTCAAGAAGGCCGAGGGCAACATCGTCACCATCGTCAAGGAAACCCGCAAGCGTTTCGGGGAAATCCAGCAGACCCTCCCCGGCGGCATGGAGCTGACCTGGGTTTCCGACGAGGCCACCAACATCCAGGCCTCCGTCGATTCCGCCATCGAGAGCGTCTGGCAGGCGGTCCTTCTCTGCGCCTTCATCCTCTTCGTCTTCCTCGTCAACTTCCGCACCACCCTCATCGTGGCCATCACCATGCCGGTCACCGTCGTCATCAGCCTCTTCTTCATGCAGCTCGCCGGCCAAACCCTCAACACGCCGACCCTGCTGGCCATCGGCCTCTCCACCGGCGTGCTGGTCTCCAATTCCATCGTCGTGCTCGAAAACATCGTCTCCAAGTTCGAGACCATGGACAACCATTGGGACGCCGCCGGCCTCGGCGCCTCTGAAATGACCGTCGCCGTGCTGGCCTCCGCCGGCACCAATGTCATCGTCATGCTGCCGATCTCCATGATGTCCAGCCTCGCCGGCCGCATGCTCACTCCCTTCGCCATCACCACCCTCGTCGTCAATGCCACGTCCATCCTGATCAGCTTCACCCTCACCCCCATCCTCTGCGCGCTCCTTCTCAAGCCTGCTTCCCAGCGCAAGGACAGCGCCTTCGCCCGCTTCGGCAAGCGCTGGGATGCCGGCTTCCAGGGCTTCGCCGTCCGCTATACCAACGGCCTGCGCCGTCTTGCCGCCAAGAAGCGCTACAACCTCCCCATCGTCCTCGGCTTCGTCCTCCTCTTCCTCTTCACCATGAAGTTCGGCGGCGGCCGCCTCGGCTTCACGTTCTTCGAAACCGCCGATCGCGGACGCCTCTTCATCCGCATCGAAAATCCCCCCTACTACGACCTCGAAAAGACCGTCGCCCGTCTCGACGAGATCCAGGCCCGCCTGCGGGGCTTCTCCGACCTCGAACACGTCCTGACCACCGCCGGCAAGGCCGAGTCCCAGAGCGGCCAGGCCAGCGAAGGCGTCTACATGGGCCAGATCGAACTGTTCTTCAAGCCCAAGACCGAGCGCGCCTGGTCCATCTCCGACCGCCTCACCGAAATCCGCGCCTTGCTCAAGAACGAGACGGACTGCATGATTTCCGCCTCGGTCCCCGGCATGATGGGCGGCCAAAGTTTCCAGATCGAGCAAAACCTCTCCGGCGAAGACCTCGACGTCCTCGACCACACCGCCCTCGCCATCCAAGAGGCCACCCGCGATCTCCCCGGCGTCGATCAGCTCGAAACCACCGTGCGCGACACCAAGCCCGAAATCCGCGTCCTGCCCAAGCGCACGGTACTCTCCGACCTCGGCCTCTCCGCCGCCCTCCTCGGCTCCATCGTCCGCGGCAACATCGAAGGCATCGAAGCCGCCAACTACAAGCGCGGCGACCGCACCTACGACATCCGCGTCAAGCTCGCCGAACAGTCCGGCAAGGACCAGATCCGCCAGTTCCTCCTCCCCGGCGCCGACGGTCGACCCATCCCCCTCGAGACCGTCGCCGACGTCGTCGATGCGCGGTCCCTCATCCAGATCTATCGCGTCGACAAGCGCCGCACCGTCAAGATCCTCGGCGACATCCAGCCCGGCGCCACCATGAGCGGCGTCGGCAGCGAAATGGCCCGCACCATCGCCGACAACAAGTTTTTGCAGCCGGGCTACACCCTCGGCAATTCCGGAACGGCCGAAATGATGGGCGAGACCATCGCCGACTTCGGAGAAGCCATCCTCCTCGCCGCTTTCCTCACCCTCCTCACCCTCGCCGCGATCCTCGAATCGTGGAGCCGCCCCGGCTTCGTTCTGCTGACGCTCCCCATGGGACTCATCGGCGTCATCTGGTCCCTCGTCTTCGCGGGCAAGGCCATCACCATGCTCGTGCTCCTCGGCATGCTCATGCTCATCGGCATCGTCGTCAACGCCGCCATCCTCATCGTGGACAAGATGGCCCAGCACATCCGGGAAGGCGTTTGCCGCCGCGAAGCCATGCTCACCGCCATGGTGGAGGTGTTCCGTCCGGTCCTGATGGTGGTCCTCGCCTCCGGCCTCGGCATGCTCCCCATGGCCATCGGCGCCGGCATCGGCTCGGAAAACCGCGCCGGCATCGGCATCGCCTCCGTCGCCGGCGTCCTCGTCGCCGGCTTCTTCACCATCACCGTCCTGCCGCTCATCTACACCCTCTTCACCGGCAAACCCAAGGCCACGCATCCCGACCAACCCTCGGAATCCTGCAAGGAGTAAGCCCTCGCGCCCGAGCGAAACATGACCTCCGCGCGCCCATCCAATCCCCACCTCCCGCCGGAAAAGATCCTGCGGGATTCCCGCCACTGGGAGCTCCTGCGCAAGCGCCGGGCCAAGGAAACCCAGCGCTCCGTGTTCCGCGTGGATGGCCACTACGTGGCCAAGAAATTCGAGATTCCGCTGGACGTGCGCTCGTATCGCCGCCCGTGGCTGGCCGAGGACGCCTGCCTGCGCCGCCTCGACGGCGACGGCGCCCCGTGCTCCTACGGCTGTTTCGAAGAGACCGAGGCCGACCAGCGCGTCGTCTGGCTCGTGAAGGAATTCGTCGCCGGAGAACCCGTCGAAACCTTCGCCGCGGCCGACTTGCCCGCCGCCGCCCGCCTCATGGCCCGCATCCACAACCGGCTCATCATCACCGACGACGCCAGCGCCGGGAACTTCATCCGCACCTTGGATGGGGAAATGCAATTTCTCGATTTCGGCCGGGCGCGGCTCTTCCGCCGGTCCGGCCCCTGGTTCGATCTGCACGTCGGCTGGGAACTGGCCAAGTTGCGCCGCGAGGGCTTCCGCTGGAACGATGAGCTCTGGCAAGCCTTCGTCCCGCTCTACGTCGAGGCCCTCGGCGGCTCGCGCCTTCGCCGCGCCCGCCTTCTCGCCGCTTGTTCCGTTTCCGTCGTCCTCCGCATGGCCCGCAAATTCTTCCAAGGCAAATCCCCTAGGAGCTAACCCCATGATCCGCGTGCTTCTCTCCGGCCTCAGCAACGACCGCGTCGAACTCCACCTCGCCGGCGCCCTCCGCGAAGCGGGCGTCGACTTGTTCGTCATCGACAACCCCGACAGTCTCGCGGCGGACTGGTGCGAATCCCAGGGCATCCCGCACATCGACCACGAATTCCACAACCGCTTCGAATTCGGCGCCGTGGCGATGTACCGCGAGCTCCTGCATGAACACCGCTTCGACGTCGTCCATTGCCTGACCAACCGCGCGCTCTCCACCGCGCTTCTGGCCACCCGGCTCATGGAGGCGCCCCCCAAGATCGTCGCCTATCGCGGCACCATGGGCCATCTCCATCGCTGGGACCCCGCTTCGCTCCTCTCCTATTTGAGCTCGCGCGTGGATTGCATCGTCTGCGTCTCCGACGCCGTCCGCCGCTACCTCCGGGAATTCGACATTCCCGACTCCCATCTCGAGGTCATCTGGAAGGGCCACGATCCCTCCTGGTATTCTCCGGCCCCCCGTTCGGCCCTCTCCGAACTGGGCATCCCGCCGGATGCCACCGTGGTTGGCTTCGTCGGCAACATCCGGCCCGTCAAAGGCGCCGACGTTCTGTTGCGCGCCTTCGACGACGTCCGGGCGGAGGAAAACCTCCACCTGATCCTCATCGGCGAAGTCCGCGATCCCCACATCGCCCGCCAAATCGGCAACCACCCCCACGTCCATTTCCTCGGCTTCCGCCCCGACGCCGCCCGGCTCGCCGGCGCCTGCGACGTCGCCGTCATGCCCTCCATCGAGCGCGAAGGCCTGCCCAAGGCCATCTTGGAAGCCATGGCCTTGGGCATACCCCCCGTCGTGACCGACGTCGGCGGACTGCCCGAACTGGTCGAAGACGGGAAATGCGGCCTCGTCGTGCCTCCGCGCAACGCCGATGCCCTCCGCGACGCCCTCCGCGCGCTGGCCCAAAATGCCGAGCTCCGCCGCCGCTTCGGCGCCGCCGCGCGCGCCCGCATCGAAGGTCCGTTCAACTTCCGCCACACCGCGGAGAAAACCCTCGCGCTCTATCGCCGGCTGCTGGAATCGCCAGCGGGTACCGTCCCCCCTTGATTCCCATGCGGTTCCTCGTTCTCCTGCTGGCCGTCTGTTTGCTGGACTCCGTTCCCGCCGCCGCGCACGAATGGTTCGCGGAAGAACCGCCCCTGTTCAGCCTGAGCGCCGGCGCCGCCGAAATCTTCGACAGCCACCAGGAACTCTATTGGGGCATCGAATACCGCCCCGCGTTCCGCTTCTTCCATCTGGGCCCCTGGCTGTCCTTCGGCACCGGCAAACACCACGAGTTCTACGCCGCCGTCGGCGGGCTGCTGAATCTCGAACTCGGCCGCGGCTGGGTGCTCACCCCGAGTTTCGGCGGCGGCTAGAGCATATTAAATAATGTTGTAGCCGGTTGTTGGGGGTGATAGGGTTTCGG
>CAZECJ010000116.1:0-8970 GCA_964510645.1 uncultured Verrucomicrobiota bacterium
CCACGACCGCCGCTACGCCATCGATTGCTCCAAGATCGAGCGCGACCTCGGCTGGCAGCCCGCCGAGACCTGGGCCACCGGCTTCGAGCGCACCGTTGCCTGGTACCTCTCTCATTTCGAGTGGTGTGCCCAGGTCCGCTCCGGCGACTACCAGAAGTGGATCGCCGCCCACTACGGCTGACCCCGTGCGGGGGTTCGCGGATATGCGCGCCATTCTCGCCGTCGTCTTCAAGCGCTTCCTGCCCGCGTTGGTCGCCCTGGCCTTGGGCGTCGGCGTCTTGCTCGGCGCCGGGAACGCCGCCCAGATGCTGCTCGGGTTTCTCTTCTTCCTCGTCGCGGCTATTTTCGTCGCGGGGCCCATCGCCCAATGGCTGGCGGAGCCCATGGGCAGCCTGTTTTGGCCCCGGAAATACTACCCCAAGCCCCAGCCCATCTACGGCATCCCCCAGGCCCGCCGCGCCAAGGGCCAGCTCGAGGAAGCCCTCGCCGAATACGAAAAAATCGCCGCCGCCCATCCGGACGAGGTCCGCCCCTGGCTCGAAATGATCGACCTCGCCGTCCACGATCTCAAGGACGCCCACCGCGCCAACGCCATCTTTCAAACCGGAATCGCCCGCCTGAAGAAACCCGCGGACCAAGACGCGCTCGCGCAAGTCTACGCCGAAGTGCTCACGCGGCTCGACGCCCATCCCCAACGCCCCCCGATCCACCTCCATCCCGAATGAATCCTGCCGGCGGCAAGATGCCGCCGCTCCCTTTCCGATCCAACGGGACGGGCGGCTTCCAGCCGCCCTTTCTCTTCGTTTTCTCTTGCCTCCTCCCGTCCGGCATCGCTACGACTTGAACATGGAAGCGCCGGCGTCACCCTTCTTCGATCCGCGACGCGAGGTCATCCAGCACCGCAACCGCCTTCCCCATTGGCAGCAGGAACAGCGGCTCCAATTCGTGACCTTTCACCTCGGCGATGCCCTTCCCGTCGAGGCCCGCCGCCAACTCGCCCTCGAACAAGAAACCTGGCGGGCACGCCACCCGGAACCTTGGTCCGAGACCCTCGAAACCGAATACCACCGCCTGTTTTCCGACCGCCTCCACGATTGGCTGGATGCCGGCAGGGGATCCTGCCTGCTGCGGGATCCGCATCTTTCGCAAATCGTGCTCGACGCCCTGCTCCATTTCGACGGATCCAGATTCCGCCTGGACGCCCTCGCCATCATGCCCACCCACGTGCACGTCCTGTTTCAATTGGCGCCCGGCCACAAGCTGGAAGACGTCGTTCATTCGTGGAAGAGCTATTCCGCCAAACGGTTGAACGAGAAACTCCGCCGCACGGGCACCGTTTGGATGAAGGATTACTGGGATCGCATGATCCGCAGTCTCGAACACGGGCGGAAAACCCGGGAATACATTCTGACCAATCCAGCCAAAGCCCGCCTGCCGGAAGGACATTTCCGCATCTGGCAGCGAACCCCGCCGCTGCTGGCCGAAATGCAATAATGGATCCAACGGAAACGGCGGCAAGATGCCGCCGCTCCTTTCCCGACCCATCGGGACGGGCGGCTTCCAGCCGCCCTCCGCCCCGCCCCGTTTTCCACGCCGTGGAAAAAATGTTTCCACGTTGTGGATAAAATCGCGTATGTTTTTCCACGCTATGGAAAAAAGTTTTCCACAGCGTGGAAAACGTCCAGCCCATAAACAAACAGACGCCATGAACAAGACATTTCCCCTTTCGCTCCAGCAAACCGAAGCCCTGACCCAGCGCTTCCCCACCCCCTTCCATCTCTACGACGAAGCCGCCATCCGCGCCAACGCCCGGCGCCTGACGAAGGCTTTCTCCATCTTCCCCGGCTTCCGCGAATACTTCGCCGTCAAGGCCGCGCCCAATCCCTTCCTCCTCAAGATCCTCGTCGCCGAGGGCTTCGGTGCCGATTGCTCCTCGCTCGCCGAGCTCCGCCTCTGCGAGGCCGTCGGGCTGCGCGGCGACCGCGTCATGTTCACGTCCAACGAAACCCCCGACGCCGAATTCCGCGCCGCCCGCGCCCTCGGCGCGATCATCAACCTCGACGACGTCACGCACATCGATGCGCTCGTCGCCGCCACCGGTTCGCTGCCGGAAACGATCTGCTTCCGCTACAATCCCGGCGCCGCCAAGGCCGGCAATACCATCATCGGCCACCCCGAGGAAGCCAAGTACGGCCTGACCCGCGACCAGCTGTTCGACGCCTACGCCAAAGCCCGCGACCTCGGCGCGAAGACCTTCGGCCTGCACACCATGGTCGTCTCCAACGAACTCGACGAGCAATACCACGTCGAAACCGCCCGCATGCTGTTCGAGCTGGTCGTCGAACTCAAGACCCGCCTCGGCCTCCGCATCTCCTTCATCAACACCGGTGGAGGCATCGGCATCCCGTACCGCCCCGAGCAGAAGGCCGTGGACTACGAAACCATCGCCCGCGGCGCGCGCGAACTCTACGACCAGATCATCGTGCCCGCCGGGCTCGATCCGCTGGCCTACAACATGGAATGCGGCCGCGCCATCACCGGCCCCTACGGCTGGCTCGTCACCCGCGCCCTGCGCTGGAAGAACACCTACCGCTCCTACGTCGGCGTGGATGCCTCCATGGCCAACCTCATGCGCCCCGGCATGTATGGCGCCTACCACCATATCACCGTGCTGGGCAAGGAATCCGCCCCCGCGACGAAGACCTACGACGTCGTCGGCTCGCTGTGCGAAAACTGCGACAAGTTCGCGATCAATCGCGAGCTGCCCGAAATCTCCATGGGCGACCTGCTTGTCATCCACGACACCGGCGCCCACGGCCACGCCATGGGCTACAACTACAACGGCAAGACCCGCTCCGCCGAGCTGCTCCTGCGCCCCGACGGCTCCGTCGTCCAGATCCGCCGCGCCGAGACCTTGGACGATCTCTTCGCGACGCTCGATCTCGGTTCGGTGGCCTCGTTCCGGTAGGGCGGGTGGGCCCCACCCGCCAAATTGCCGCCTTAGGCATCGAAAACGAGGAAACGTGGGAGCTTCGCTTCTTAGCCGAGGGCGCATCCCGGTCCACTGACCGAGTGGAGTCAAAACGACTTTGTAGCGTGGCGTTGGCCATTTTGGAGTGCGCGGACATGACCGCGCTTTTCAGGGCCGCGACATGTCGCGGCCTCAAAGCGGCGTCATGCCGCCGCACTCCACATCAAAACGGGTTGGATCCTGTCCGTTGAGGTCAAGGAAACGGGGATGCGCCCCATAGCCGACCTGACGCCCTTTCCATTGCAGGCATCCCTCCGCCATGGTATAGAAAAACCATGAACCGAGGCGTCGCCAAAACCCTGCGGATGGCGGATCAGAACGCACGGAACGACTATGTTCCGGGAACGCCCCAGAGCCGCTTGGCCATGGTCTGGCCCCTGACGCGCAAAGCGGCTTCGCTGAGCAAGCCGTTGGATGTTGAGCAAAGAATTCAGCGCGGGATCGTTGTTGTCATCCGCATAAAACGCGCCTCGAGACGCGCCAAGGACTTGGCGGACGCGGAGGCGCTGGAAGTGCTCAAGGCGGCCGGCCCGCCGGATTAACGTATATATTGCCCGCCATTTATGGAGATGCTTCCATGGATATCCTTCAGGACAAAGTGGACGAGATGACCTTGGCGCTCCTGTATCTCGTGAGGTTTCATATCCACCAATGCCCCCGCGCCTGGAAATCATTTGATTGGGACACCCTGGATCGGCTGCATGAGAAGGGCTGGATTTCCGATCCGAAAACCAAGGCCAAATCCGTGGCGCTGTCCGAAGAAGGGTTGAAACTGGCAAAAGAATTTTTTGAAAGGCACTTCCAGAAATGAAAACACGCGACCGAATGGGCGATCCGTTCTATGCGAACCTGATGTTCCAGATCGAGCAGATCATCTGCGGTTCGGATGGCCTCGCGAAAGAAAAGGGTATCGTGTTGACCGATTCCCAAGTCCGTTCCGCCCTCATCAAGACCAGTAAAAAGCTGGAAGGCGCAGACCCGGACGTTCCGCAGGCCAACGAACGGGACAAGGCCTTGGCCGGGCTGATCGGAAACCTTTGCCGCGCCTGGGAAGGACTTGGTCTGCTGGAAATCTCCATCGATGGCGCAAAGCATGAAAAGAGCGTCGATGTCGTTGCGTGGATCAAGGCCATCGAAGCGGTCGAAGATTCTCTGCAAATACGGAAAAGCCCCGTTCCCGGTTCCAGATGTTATCTGGATTATGTCCAGCGCTTCATTGCGGATGCTCTTGATGCTGGGCGTTGAGGTTGCGCCATGGGCGTCACCCTCCATTATCGCGGCACGCTCGATGATTCCCGCCGCCTGCCCGTCCTGTGCGACGAACTGGCCGACGTCGCCCGGGCCATGGGTTGGTCCACGGCCCGCATCGACGACGATTACAACGCCCCGCTCGACGCGCACCTGAACCACGACTCCGGCGGCGCCCATATCGAAGGCAACGTCGGCTTGAAGGGCATCGTCCTCACGCCGGATGATGGCAGCGAGTCGCTGTGGTTCTGTTTTGATCGCGATGGCCAGCTCCGCTCCCTTCTCGGCCAGGTCCTCATTCTCGACGGCACCCTGAAGCCCGAAGAATCCTGGGCCTTCACCAAAACGCAGTTTTCTTCCCCCGAGCGGCACGTCTGGATCGTCGGCCTGCTGCGCTACGTCCAAAAGCACTACGTCTCCAATCTGAACGTCCGCGACGACGGCGGCTACTGGGACACCGGCGACCTGACTGAACTCCGCCGCCGCATGGATCTCATCCACGAAAAGATTGGCGAAATGACCGCCGCCTTGTCTTCCCCCCGTTTCGCCGCCCTGGCCGGCCAATCGCCCGAGGAGATCGTCGCGGCCATCGAGAAGCTTGCGCGCGACCTGCACAAGCCTTCCGCTGCCGAAAACCCGCCAAACGATCCGGAAAACCGGTAGGACGGGTTCCGGCAGGAGCCGACCTCAAGGCTCCTGGATCCGGCTGACGCGGAAGAAGAGAGACGTCGAACCCGCCATCGGGCAGTCGTTGCTGAACGTGCCGTGCGCGCATTCCGTCGGCGGCCCCGCCGGGATCCACTCCAGCAGATTGCTGCTCGACCAAAGCCGGTAAACGCCGCCCGTGACCGCAGGCCACGTCAGGCGGAAATTCCCGTTGCTGGCGACCGGATTCACCGTGGGCGCCACCCGGACCAGCAGATCGTCGACCACGATCTCGCTATTGGTGATGCTGGGCCACCATTCCAGCGAGGCGATGAGCCGGTCGCTCCAAATCTCCACGGGCTGCCGGGTCAGGCCCAGCACCGGCGACGTGGCGCTGGCCAGCACCTCCCCGTGTGTGTCCTTGGCGATCATGGTCACGGTGGTGTTGCTGGTTCCGCCCACGTACGCCCGCGCGCCGTTCACCGGCAGATCGAAGTCGACCGCCACGTTGTATCCGATCGGATACGGATCGAATCCGCGGAGGCCGTAATTGTAGTAATCGATATATGTAAGGTTGGGCGACGAACCGAGACTCGTGCGGAAATGAAGTCCGAATACCTCATAGACCGGCAAAGCCTCGATCCGATTCTGCCGACCTGGCCACTGCAAGAAATCGATCAGAAAATCGGTTTGGGGTTTTGGAAGCGGCGTCACCCAAAAATACGCCGGGGCCGACGTGGGATTGGTTAGCTCCCACCCGGGGATGATGCCGACGACGCTGTGCAAGCCCGGAGCCAGCAGATGATCGCGCCAATCGAACGTCTCGGACCGCGAGAACGGCCCCGTCGCATAGGTGATCACCTGCAAGGAAATGCCCCATGGCCGATAGGTTCCATCCAGCCGATAGTCCATCTGTCTCGACGAACCGAACGTCAGGGTCTGCGATCCGAGATAGGTGGCCGTGATCTGGATCGGTTCCCCCTGCTCATAGCTCGCTTTGTCGGTGGCGACGTACACTCCCAATAACTGGGCGAACGCTTGCCCCGCGCCCAACGCCACCCATGCCGCGAACCCCGCCCCCATCATCCGCCACCGCATGCTCATGGTTCTTCTCCTTCGGATGGATATACCGTCGGAATCCACTCGATCCGCACAAGAAACCATATTCCTCCCCTTCATGATGTTTCAATTCCAAAACGCCCGATAGGCTGGGTGTTTTTGGCTATTCATGGACAACATCCCATATTTCTCGCTTCCGGAGCCGAAAAATAGGAAAAGGACTTCCGGAGGTGTTTCGCGTGAATACCAGATCATGTTTCATCGCTTGGGCGTTCCTGACCCTCTCGTCTGCCGCGTTCGCCCAATCCGCCCGGCCAGGCCTGGGTTCGATGCCGCATGCCGGCGGTACGACTTTCCGCGTCTGGGCGCCGAACGCGGCTTCCGTGGCCGTCGGCGGGGAATTCAACGACTGGGTCGCCGCGCCCATGGTCCGCGAGGATCCCGCCGGCACGTGGGCGCTCGACGTGCCCGGGGCCCGCGCGGGGCAGCGCTACAAGTATCTGATCAACGGCGACGTCTGGAAACGCGATCCGCGCGCGCGGCAAATCGCCGGCCGCGACGGACTCGTCTACGATCCGGACGCCTTCGATTGGGGCGCCGCGCCCATCCCCAAACCGGAGCGCAACGATCTGGTGCTCTATCAGCTCCACGTCGGCACCTTCGCGGGCATCAACCCGCCCGCCACGCTCGACGACGCCATCGCGTACCTCGACCACGTGCGCGATCTAGGCGTCAACGCCGTCACGCTGATGCCCGTCAACGAATTCCCCGGCAAGCTGAGCTGGGGCTACAATCCCTCCGACCTGTTCGCCATCGAAGCCGACTACGGCGGTCCCGACGCCCTGAAGCGCTTCGTGCGCGCCGCGCACGAACGCGGCCTCGCCGTCTTCATGGACGTGATCCACAACCACTACGGACAAGTCGAACCCGAGCCGGGCCAGGAAGAGCTCCCCTTGTGGCGGTTCGACGACTGGTCCAGCAACGACTACGGCGGCATCTATTTCTACAACGACGTCCGCGCCTGCACGCCGTGGGGCGCCACCCGCCCCGACTACGGCCGCCCCGAAGTCCGCGCCTTCATCCGCGACCAGATCTACATGTTCGCCGACGAATACCGCATCGGCGGCTTCCGCTGGGACTCGGTCTACAACGTCATCATCTGCGAAGAGGGCACCAATCCCGAGGGCGTCCGGATGCTGGCCGACGTCAACCGGGAACTCGCGGAAACGCATCCCCACGTCGTCCGCACCGCCGAAGACCACGCCTTCGACCACGACATGCATTTCGACAACCTGTGGGACGTGAGCCATCGCTGGGCGCTCTACCGGCACCTCGTCGCGGCCGACGACCGCGACCGCGACATGGACGAGGTGGCGGGCACCGTCGCCGGAGGGCCGGGATTGAACCGGATCCTGTTCACCGAGGCCCACGACTACGTCGCGCGCAGCCACGACCGCAGCCGCCTGCCGTCGATGATCCAGCCCTCCGATCCCGACAGCCTCTGGGCCCGCAAGCGCGCCCTGCTCGGCGCCGCCATGATCCTGACCACGCCGGGCATCCCCCAGATCTTCCAAGGCCAGGAAATGAACGAAATCCAGGCCTTCCACGACGACCTCCCCTTGCGCTGGGAACGCACCAACACCTGCGCCGGCATCGTCCGCGCCTACGCCGACCTCATCCATCTCCGCCGCAATCTGCGCAGCACCACCTCTGGACTCAAGGGCGCCGGCGTCCGCATCCTGCACGTCGACAACACCAACAAAGTCGTCGCCTATGTCCGCTGGAACCAAGGCGAAGACGTCGATCCCGTCGTGGTCGTCGCCAACTTCTCCGACATCGAATTCAATCCGAGCGGCTACATCGTTCCGTTTCCCTCCTCCGGCACGTGGCACAGCCACTTCAACGGCGATTCCAAATACTACGGCGACGACTTCGGCGACGTCGGCCCCGCGCAGGTCGAAGCCGCCGGCGCCCCCCCCGCCGCCCCCGTCCCCCTGGGCCGCTACAGCCTCCAAATCTTCTCCAAACAACCGCCGGCAACCGGCGCTATTCCACCAGGCGAATTTGGAAAACGCCAAAACGCCAGGCCGAATCCACCGTCTGCGTCGCCACGTTGAGCGGCGGCGTGGCCCGGACGTGGGACCGCAACAGCTCCGGGGCCGCAAGCAGATTGGTGTAGCCATAAATCGAATATGCCCGGTCGGAGGAACTCAGCCACTTCAGCACCAGCGAACGATTGGTCGAAACTTCCGTCCATTCGGGCGTCTGCTGTAGAAGATAGTGCGGGGCGTAGTCGAGCGTGCACAGTCCGCAGGCTTCGTTGAAAGTAAAACGATAGGTGCCGTCCAAGGCCGCCGTCGGCTTGAAGTTTTGCGCACCGCCCTGCCTATTCCCGATGGCCTGAAGCGGCAGCGCAAACGAACTGGCATTCGAAGCCCCCCAAGCCGTGGACCAATCGCCGTTGGCCACGAACTTGAATTCGGCTCCGGCCAGGTTGGTGAAGGCCACATCCAGCCGCCACAGGTGATTGCCCACCGGCGCCATTGGATGCAGCGCCGTATTCCAGCCCGAAAAACTGCCGACCACGTTGATCCGAGCGTTGGTCGCGATGCCGGCGTCCTCCGCGAAGGGATCGCTATCCTCCAAATATTCCGCCGCGTTCACCCGGCCGTCTCCGTCCGGATCGCTCGAGGCGCCATAGAGGGAGCTGTTCGTGCAGCGTGACGTTTCCCAATCGTCCGGAATGCCGTCCCAGTCCGCATCGATCGCGTGGGCCACGAGGGCGTATTTCCGGGTCCAGTCGTTGAAGGTGACGGTGACGTAACCGGAATTGGTCGTGACCATCTCGACGTTGGCTCCATCGACGTCCGCCAAGTCCTGGAAGGAAACGACGTTGGTCGCCTGCTGGTTGTCGCCCCAGTTCACGTCCCATGCGCCGTTCGCCGCGAATTTGAAGGTCGTCGTCCGCGCGCTCCGCCACAGGGTAT
>CAZECJ010000117.1:0-8923 GCA_964510645.1 uncultured Verrucomicrobiota bacterium
ACCGCCACGTGGTAGGTCGTGCCCGCGCTCAGCCCCGTGATCGTGGCGCTGCCATGCTTGCCGGCGCCGGCCACCACCACGAAATTGCTCGTGCCGATTTCATCGCCATCCCCGAACACGGTGTCGGCCGTGTAGCCGGTCCAGTCGGCCGGATTCGAATTCACCGCCGCGTTCGACTTGACCAGGATGATCGTGCCGTCGGCCGAGCCGGTGTTCGTCCAGACGATCGTGGCGCTGGTCCCGCTGGCCGGCAGGAACGAGGTCAAGGTCGAGCTCGTGCCCGGCGCCGCCGGGCCCGTCGTCGCGTCGTCCGCCGGCACCGTGCCGCCGACGTAGTAGTTGTAGGTCGCATTCGCGGGAGTCCCATTGTAGGCATACGGGAAGATCTGGTAGTAGTACGTGGTGCCCGCCGACGTGCTGTAGCTGTCGGTCGTGCTGGCCGCTCCGGCCGTCGCCGTCACGTACACCACCGTGCCGTCGCCGAGGGCAGCGCCCTGCGCATAGGCCGTGCCGTCGGCCGGCGTGCCCGTCGGCGCCGAACCGGCCCGACGCAAGATGAGGAATCCGCTCTCGCCCGTCGCAGCGCCCCAGTCCAGTTCGATCCCCGTGTCCGAGACCGCCGTCGCCGTGAACGTCGCCGCGTGCGCCGCGGGCTCCGTCGACAGCGCGAAGCGGTTGGACGGATTGCCCGCGGCCGCGTTGGTGTTGTAGTTCAGCGTGGCGTTCGTGCCCTGATACTCGAAGATCCGGATATGGTAGTCCGTCGCCGCCGTCAAGCCGGAGAGCGTGAAGGGGCTGGCGCCACGATGCACCAGCAGGTTGCCGCTGCCCAGATCGGCGGCCGATCCGATGTCGTTGTTTTCGCCCACATAGGCCGTGCCGTCCGCCGGCAGGAAAGACACCGCGCCGCCGGCCTTCGCCACCACGAGGCGGCTGAGGCCGTTGCCCGCCGTATACGACACCGCATAGCTGGTGGATCCCAGCGTGCCGAACCCGATCCCCGTCGCCTGCGTCGGCTCCGGCATCAGCGTGGCGGCCTCGGTGTCGGGCGGCGATGCCCGATAGTTCTCCGATCCGCCGCTGCCGTTGAAAGCGGAAGCTTCCACCTTATAGAGCGTACCCGGCGTCAACCCCGTCACCGTCACGCTTTCGCCGGTGCCGTTATAGACCACGTAGCTGCCCGAGCCGAGATCGGAACCATCGCCGAAGACCGTGTCGGCGGTGTAGCTGGTCATGTCGGTCGGATCCGACGGAAGGGTCAGCGCCTTGACCACGACCAACGTATTCGTCCCGGCGGTGCCCTTGGTCCACGTGATCGTGAACTGGGTGGTGCCAATGGCGGTGACGGCCAGATCGCTGACGATCGAATCGGGATTGACGGCCATGGTCGTTTGGCTGATGGGATTGCCCGCGGCGGCGTTGGTGTTGTAGTTCACCGTGGTGGCGCTGCCGCTGAACTCGAACAGGCGGAAGTGGTAGACCACGTCGCGCGTCAGGGAGCTGATCCGGGCGGGCTGGCCGGCGCCGATCCACACGACGAAGTTGCCCGTGCCGATTTGCGAGCCGGACCCGAAGTTGGTGCTGTAGGAATACGAGGTTCCGTCCGCCGGGAAGCTATCCACCGCGCTCCCCGCCTTCGCCACCAGTATCCGGCTGGATCCGTTGCCGTCCGTCCAGCTGAACCCGCTCATGCTGACCTCGGCCGGGGTGCTGATCGCGAGGCTCGACGCCTGCGTCGCCGGTTCCGCCACCAGCGTGTATCGGTTTGAAACCGGCTCGTCGCTCGTCCGGTAGTTCGGCGTGGTCGTGCCGTTGAACTCGTAGACCGCGAAATAGTATTCCGTGCCCGCCGACAGCGCGGTCACCGGCACCGAGGTGCCCGTGCCCTTGTAGACCACGAAGCTGCCCGCCGCCGTCGGATCGCCCGAGCCGAACGCCGCGTTCGCGGTGTAGGCCGTGCTGTCGCTCGGATCCGTCGGCGCGCTGCCCTGCTTCGCCACCACCAGGACGTAGTCGCCGTTGCCGGGCGTCCAGCCCACCGTGTACGAGGTCGTGTCCAGATCGGTAAACGTGATGGCCGAGGCCGCCGTCGTCGGCTCGGTCAAGGTCTTCATGCCCGTGTCGGAATCGCCGAAATCGCCCATGCTCGCGCTGGTGCTGTTCGTTCCCCGGACCCAATAGTAGTAGGTCGTGCCCGCATCGCCGGTGGCGTCGTCGTAACTGGCCGCATCGGCCGCCGCCGTGCCGACGATGCTCGCCGAACCCGACGCGTCCGCCGTGTGCCGCCAAATGCTGTAGCCGGTCTCGCCCGCGATGTCGGTCCAGGTCACCGTCACCTTGTCCGACAGGTTTTCCGTCGCCGCCACGTCCGTCACCGTCGCCAATTTGCGGTAGCCGGCGTTCGCCGTGCTCCAGTCGCTGGTGCTGGTGCTGGTGCTGTTCGACGCCAGCACCCAGTAATAATAGAGCTGGCCAGCCGTCGGCGTGTCCGTGAAGCCGCTGCTCTGCGGCCCCAGCGCCGTCGCGCCGGCCGGATCCGAATCCGTGTCGCGCCAAACATGGTACGAGCTCGCGCCCGTCGCCGCATCCCAGGTCACGGCCACGTTCGCCGTCGAACTGCCGTCCGTCGCCGCCACGTTGCCCGGAGGCGTCAGCCGCTTGTAGCCGCTGTTCGACGCGCTTTCCGCGCTCGAGCCCGTCGCGTTCGTCGCCGTCACCCAGTAGTAATACAGCTGCCCGGCGGAGGCGCCCGTATCGTTGTAGGTCAGCGCGTTCGCCGCGTTGGTGAAGATCGCCGTGGCGGAGCCGAAGACGTCGGCGGTGTGGCGCCAGACCACAAAGCCCGTCTCGCCATCCACGTTGTTCCAGCTCAGCGCCACGTGCGCCGTGCTCGTCCCGTCCGAAGCCGCCAACCCCGTCGGCGAAACCGGAGCCGCCGGCGTAAAGACCAGCGTGACGTTGGTGGTGCTCTGCGCCACGCTGAAGATCCCGCCCGCCGTGGGCGCCGTGAAATTGTTGGTGTTGATCGCGAACCGCGCCGCGTCGAAGCCGGACACCGACGTGCCGCTCAGGATGGGCCACGAATAGCTGGAGGCCGAACTGAACCCGGTGGCCGCCCCGTTCACGTGGATCGTGAAGGTCCCGCTGCCGTTGACCGTCAGCGTGCCCGAACCGCTGATCTTGTCCCAATCCGTGCCCGGGGTTCCCGCCGCGTTGGCGACGTCGAACCGATAGCTGCCGCCTGCGCCCAGGGTCAGGGCAGCGCATTTCAGGTCGGCGCTCGCGTTGGTGGCGTTGCCGGGACTGACGATGCCGTTGGCGGCCAGAGCGCCGACCGTGCCCGCGCCAGCCAAGGTCGCTCCGCTGGCGACCGTCACCGCCGAACTGCCCAGCGAACCGCTCACCAGCAGCGTGCCCGCGGACACCGTCGTGCCGCCCGACAGCGTGCTCGTCCCCGACAGCGTCACCGTCCCCGCGCCCGCATTGGTCAGCGCGCCCGTCCCGCTGATCGCGCCGGCATAAGTGCCGGCTCCGGCCTGGTTGAACGTCAGCGCCGAGTTGTTCGTGATGTTGCCCTGCAGGCTGGCCGTCGTCCCCTGCAGCACGCCCGCGCTGACCAAGGTTCCCAGCGCATACGTGTTCGCCCCCGACAAGACCATCGTTCCCGACCCCGCCTTCGCCAGCCCGCCGTTCGAAATCACGCCCGAGATCGTCACGGTGTTGTTGTTGGTGACGATGCGCATGCCCGCCCCCAAATTGACCGTATTGGTGACCACCAGCTCCCCTGTGCTGTTGACCGCCAAGCCCACGTTGCCGTTGATCGCCAAGGCCTTGGTCATCGTCCGCTCGGTCGCTCCGTCGGAACTGTATTTGGTTCCGCCCGCCATCGTGAGGGTCCCGCTGCCCGTCATCGTGCCCGTGTATTGCCGAATTTCCCCTTGGTTCAGGGAGATGTTCCCGCTGTGGGTGCCGGGATAGAGCCGGAAGACCCCGCTGCCGTTTTTCGCGAAAGTCCCCGAGCCCGTCATGCTGCTGCCCGACGCCATGCCGGCTTCGACCGAATTTGTGAAATCCAACGTCCCGCTGGACAGGGCAAAGCCGGCTGAAAAATACAGCGTGGCATCCGTGACCGACACCGTCGAGCTGTTGTAGGAGGTCAGATCGCCCCGGTAGGTGATGTTGGTGCCCGTCGATTTGGTCACCTGCCCATTGTACAGATTCAAAGCCACCGGCCGCAAACTCACCGTGCCATACTGCAAATCCAGCGTCGCGTTCGTCCCGACGCTGATGGTGCCCGCGCCCATCGCGTTGGTGTGAATATTCAGTCGCGCGGTGCCCTTCTCCACCCAGAGCCCCCCGCTGAAGGTGTTGTCGTTCGTCAGCACCACGATGCTGTTTTCTTTGACGGCGATCCCGCCGGACCCGGATTTGACGCCAAAGATGTTCAGTGTATTTCCGTTGTTCCCCCAGACGTTGATCCAATAATCGCCGCCAATCGCGCCGTTAAAGGTGAGATGGCCGTCAACAGGATTGAACTCCGTGGCTTGATGGAGTTGAATCGCGGAGTTGAACACATGATGCCCGCTGGAGTTGTTTTGTATCTTGGCCCCAGAACCTCTCATGTCGATCCCGTTGTCGGAAATGCTGCGCGCAGTCGTAGCCCCGCTCGCGAAAGTAAGGGTGAGCACGTCGTACCATCGGCCATCGTTGAGGTTCATCGATGTCCCGTCATTATTCCCGATTTCAACGTAGTTGGCCGTCTTGTAGGTATAATCCGGGCCATACTGGTTATTGTTCCAGGTTTGATAATACCAGCCATCCGCCTGAGTCCAGTTGCCGCCTTTCCCCCCCCAGCTTCGCCAGAAAACGTTTTGTTGGGCAAAGGCGGAAGAAATGGACAAGCAACAAAATGCAAACAGCACCGGGGCCAGTCTTTGCCTGGCCGCCAACGGCGCGGTCAGCTCCAACGCCGATAGGGCTGCGCGCATCCATCCATCCAACAATGTCGGCGCCGCCCGCCATGGCCCCCGGCCACCCGCGAAGCCCTTCATTACGTTCTTGTTCATCGTGCGTCCATCCTTATGGCCATCAACACAGTTCAACCGGGCAGATCCGACACCTCTCAGATCATTCACGGTCCGTCGTAGGGCACCACCACGCGGAAGAAGCCACTGGGCGGAACGTTCGTCCCGACCCAGTCCTGCACGTCGACGTCCAGATAGGTTTCCGTGGCATTCGTGCTCAAAATATTGCTGTAGGCGTCCCCATCGACCCACTGCGGGCGATATTGAAGGTGATAAGTCATGTCCGGAACCGGAATGGTCCACCACGACACCGTGTGCGGATCGACCGCGGCGTTCTCCGGAACGTTGATCGCGATTTCAAGCGCATTGGTCGGCGTATTGGGATCCATATATTCGTCGTAGTACGCCTCGAACCAATCGCCGAATCCATCCCCGTCGGTGTCCCACTCGCTGGGAATGGTGTGCATCTCGCCGTCCTCGAACGCATCCGGAAGCCCGTCCCCGTCCGTATCCACGTCTTCCTCGCCATCGACGCGCTTCAACGCCCCGAATTCCGGATTGAAGCTGGGCACGTCGACGGGGGGAACGAAAAACGGAGTGGTATCGGCATAATAGATCGCGGCGGACGGATCGGGCCGGTTGAAGACCCGCACATAGTACGGGATGTTCGTCGCCAAGACGCTCCGGTTCGTGAACGTCTCGGAATAGATCCCGGGATTGCTGCCAACGACTCCGCGGCCTAAATACGAATTCGTAACGAGCGGATTGTAGGCTTCCATCTGGCCCGGGTCGTTTGTCGGCGCCAAAATGGCTCCGCCCGCCCAGGTCTGGCGGATTTCCACTCGGCAGGAACTATCCGGGGCCCCATTGTTCCCTAACAGATTCCGCCCCAAGATGTTTTGCACCGGTACGGTATTGCCAACGGCGAGGGAAATGCCCTGGGCGCTGGCTGCGACCGGCAGGATCGCCAGGGCAAGCATCGCCGTTGCCGTCAAGACCTTCACGTGGATTGTCGTTTTCATGTTCCGTTTCCAGATTTCTTGCCACTCGGCGCCCCGCCCGAATAACGCTTTACCCTCGGAGGATGGGCTGGACGCATGATCTCCTGCTGAAAAGAACTTCTCAGCCGCGCTGGAGTCGCCGCCGGCGCGCCGCCCACAGCCCGGCCCCGCCCAGCGCGAACAGCGCCAGCGATCCCGGCTCCGGAATCACCTCGAAGTAGTTCACGTGGTTGGCCGCCGTCACGTCGTCGTACGTCACGTACCACGTGCCGATGGAGCCGCCGCCCGACTGCACGGCGCTGATGCCCCAGTAGCTCGCCCCCACGACCCCGTCGGGAAATTCGGTCATTCCGAACACGCGGATGTAGATGCTGTCGTAGCTGTCCAAGATCTGGAACGACGCATAGATGTTGTACCAGTTGGCGTTGCTTAGGCTACCGCCAATGGCCGGGCCGATGTGGGTGGTATAGGCGATCACGTGCCCGAGGGGCACGGATTCCGGATCGTAGACGTTGTTTTCCGTGGGCGCTTGGTTGTTTGGGCTGACGTTCGGCTGGCCCGGAATGGCCGCGCCCGAATAGGATCCGAAAATATCGAAGTTGTTGTTTGCATTGCCCGACAAAAAGTCGGTGTTCTGAATCGCCGTTGAATCGTAAGCGATGATCTGGACGATCGAGCCTTCCTGCAAGGCGTAGGTGGAACCCAGCGTCGAATTGTTTAGCCCTCCGCCATAATAGCCCCAGCCGATGTCCATGATCACCACCAACGCTTGCGCCGGAACGGCCAGCAGGCACAGCAACGCCACCGCCGCCGCGCAAGCGATTCCGCTCCGCGCAACCGGGGTCCGTTTCAAATGCCTGCACTTATCCACTCGGTTCTCCAAACAAACTTTTGACTCTTAATGGCGGCACGCGCCAACCCACCGTCTTATTTGAAAATACATTGACCTAAAGGGATGCGCAAGCGCAAAAACCCATTTATTAAAATTCGATTATGGCCATTTTCGTCCTTGAAGAGCGAGTGGGTAGGGCGAATCGTCCCGATGAGCCGTTTTCTTGACGCAGCCCGCTGTCCCGGCTGTTTGGGGGTATATTTGCCCCAAAATCGATATTTTAGGTTTTGTGCGGTCATTTTTCATCGATTTTTCCGAAAATGGGGCCGATTTCGTCGGATTTCTTCGATTCTTCTGGTTTCCGGCCCATTTTTTTTCTATTTTTGCCCCCATCATGGATCTACTCATTCAAAATGTCCGCCTGGGGCCTGAAATCCGGGATATTCTCATCCAAAACGGCAAATTCGCCCAAATCGCGCCGCATATCGAGGTTTCCGCGCTGGAAAAAGCGCCGCAGACGCTGGATGGCGCCGGCCAGGCCATTTTGCCCTCTTTCGCCAACGTCCATTGCCATGCCGCCATGGTTCTCATGCGCGGCCTCGGCGACGGCACCCCGCTCCACGAATGGCTCAACGACATCATCTGGCCGATGGAACGGCGCCTGACCTCCGACCACATCTATTGGGGCACGCTCTTCGGCGCCCTCGAAATGATCCGCTCCGGCATCACCGCCGTCTTCGACATGTACTGGCAGACGCCCCAATGCCTCCGCGCCTTCTACGAAAGCGGGCTCCGCGCCAATTTCAGCCATCCCAACATCATTCCCCCCGGCCAGCCCGCCCTCGATGGCCTCCGCCGCGACCTCGAGGAGCATCTCGCCCTCGCCAAGTCCTATCCCGCTCGCATCGAACTCTCCGTCGGCATCCACGCGCTCTACACCACCAGCCCCGACATGCGCGCCATCTGCCGCGATTTTGCCGCCGAACACAACCTGATCGTCCAGACGCACGTTTCCGAAACCCAGCGCGAAACGGACGAATGCCGCAAGTCCACCGGCAAAACGCCCGTCGAGGTCTTCGATTCCGAAGGCCTGCTGAACGGCCGGTTTCTCGGCGCCCACGGCGTCTGGCTGACGGATTCCGACCGCCGGCTCCTGGTCGAGCGCGGCGCGGCCATTGCCCACTGCCCGTCCTCCAACATGAAGTTGGCCTCCGGCATATTCAACGATCAGGCTGCCCGCCGCGCCGGCCTCCGCTTCGGCCTCGGCACCGACGGCGCCAGCTCCAACAACCGCTACGACATGTTCGCCGAAATGCGCACCGCCGCCCTCCTCGCCAAGGTCAGCACCCTCGATCCCACCGCCTGCTCCGCCGCCGAAATCTACCGCACCGCCACCCTCGACGGCTTCCGCCTCCTGCGGCTCGACGCCGGCGAAATCGCCCCCGGCAAGCTCGCCGACTGCATTTTGGTGGATCTGGACCACTCCGGGCTCGTCCCCGGCCACGACCTGATTTCCGATCTCGTCTACGCCGCCACCCCCGAATGCGTGGACACCACCATCTGCGCCGGCCAAGTCCTCATGCGCCACCGCCAGATCCCCGGCGAGGACGAAATCCGCCGCGCCTTCCGCGACGTCGCCGCCAAACTATGATCGCCGCGCCTTCCGCAAGGGCGAAAAAGGACGCTCCGGAATTTTCCGGTCTGCGGGCTTGACTTCCCGGGCCCTCCCGTTATCTTTACCCCCTGATTTTCGGTTCCAGCGTAGCTCAATGGTAGAGCGGTTGGCTGTTAACCAATAGGTTACAGGTTCGAGCCCTGTCGCTGGAGCCAATTGTTTTTCCGCGCTTCGGGCGTTTATTCCGGCGGTAACCGGGAGAGAGGCCGCGCGAAGGCCCGATCCTTCGCGCAACGGTGCGCAAAGCGTCCTTGTCGTCGGATCCTCCCGATCTTTCCGGCACGGGGTTGTTTCACAGCAAAACGAGAAAGAACCGCGTTGACAGCCGCGCGCCCGGCGCGCTACTGTTCGCCGCTTATGTTTGGGAATTGAAGGATTATGAAGACGACAC
>CAZECJ010000118.1:0-8916 GCA_964510645.1 uncultured Verrucomicrobiota bacterium
CGGTCCAAGAAGACACCGAAACCGTGCTGTTGACGCTGGCCAATCCCGCGGGCGGCGCGGCGCTCGGCGAGCCCGCCGCGGCCGTCCTGAACGTCGTGGACGACGAGGATCCGAACTACGACTACTACCTGCCCGCCTACGGCAAGGAGGGCGCGGAACTCCGCCAGGCCCTCCACGACGTCGTCGACGACCATCTCGCGTTCAGCTACGACACGATCTGGACCCTCCTGCAGCAGACGGACGAGTGCCCGACGAACGCGAACCAGGTCCAATTGATCTACATGCAGATCGGGCGGGACAAGAGCAACCACGGCGGCGACGCCGGCCAATGGAACCGCGAACACCTCTGGCCGCAATCCCACGGTTTCCCGGATGCGCTCAGCACGGCGGTCCCGCCGTCCGTCGATGCGCACAACCTCCGGCCGTCCGACGTCGCCGTCAATTCCCTGCGCGGCGAAAAGGATTTCGACGCCGGCGGCGCCGCCGTCGCCGGCGCGCCCGCGACCTGCCTGACCACTTCTGATACCTTCGAGCCGCCGGACGTCGCCAAGGGCGACGTCGCCCGCGCCATGTTCTACATGGACGTGCGCTACGCGGGCGACAAGGACGGCGAGCCCGACCTGCAGCTCGTGGACGAGGTCAACACGTCCGGCACCCAACTGGGCAAATTATCCACCCTGATCCGCTGGCACTTCCAGGATCCCCCCGACGATTTCGAGCGGCAGCGCAACAACTTGATCTACACCAACTGGCAGGGCAACCGCAATCCGTTCGTCGACCATCCGGAGTGGGTCCTGAAGGTGTGGTCGTACAACTTCGCCATCGCGACGGCGGCCGGCGCCGGCGGCGCTATCGCGCCCGCGAACCCACAGGTGCCCTACCACTCCGACCAGTTGTTCGAAATCCAGCCGGAACCCTATTGGCACGTCGCGGACGTCCTCACCAACGGCGTCTCGCTGGGGGCGGACTACGGGCCGGCGGCGTACGCGTTCAACTGGGCGGCCATCGTGACCAACGGCACGCTGGAAGCGGTCTTCGCTCCGAATCTGGCGGCGCAGGGCACTCCCGAATGGTGGCTGGCGGGGCATGGCTTCAGCAACGACTTCGATCTGGCCGAGCTCACGGACCTGGACTTCGACGGCATGCCGGCGTGGAAGGAGTTCTTGGCGAACACCGACCCGGCCAGCGAGATCTCGCTCCTGCAGTTCGAGGAAATCGCGCCGGCGGTCGCCGGAGACGAGACGGTGCTCCGCTGGCAGAGCGCCAGCAACCGCGTCTATTCCATCTGGCGGTCCGCCGCGCTGCCGGACGGATTCGGCCTCTGGGTGGCCACCAACCTGCCGGCGGATCCGCCGCAGAACGCGTACACCGACCGGATCGACGGCGCAACCATCCGGTTCTATCGGATCGAAGCCAAGCCCTAGCCGGGAGCGCGCGCGCGGGCCGCCCTGGGCGCGATTCATCGACTTTACTCTCCCGGATCCAGACGTCCTCTTTTGGAGTGCGGCGGCATGACGCCGCTTTGAAGCCGCGACATGTCGCGGCCAGGGAAAGCGCGGTTATGCCCGCGCACTCCCAAACGGCGACAACCAGGGAACGAAGTCGTACCGACTCCAACCGGTCCATCCATCGCAGAGGTCCCGATCCTCCCTCTTCCGCCGGAATGCGGTTTACAGGGGCGGCGGGCAGGGGTAGATTGACGATACATACTGCGGAGAAAAGCCCATGAAGAAATTCTGGATCGGATCGGCGATGGTTCTGGCGGCGGTGCTGCTCGCGGGATGCGGCAAGAAGGCCGCGACGAATTATTTGGTCGTGGGCACGGACGCGAAATTCCCGCCGTTCGAGCTGCGCGGCGGTGACGGGGGCGCGGACGTGGTCGGGTTCGACATGGACGTGGCGCAGGCCATCGCCGAGCAGGTCGGCCGGCCGCTGAAGATCGTCGAAATGGACTTCGACCGCTTGCTGCCCGCTCTGGCCGAAGGGAAAGTGGATCTGGTGCTGGCCGCCCTGTCGATCACTCCGGAACGCCGCGCGCTCGTCGATTTTTCGATTCCGTACTACAAGGCGACGCAAGTGGCCTTGATCCTCGCCGGCGGGCCCGTGCCGGAAACGAAAGAGGAGTTGAAGGGCATGCGGACCGCGGCGCAGGCCGGCACGACCGGCTATGCCATCGCGGAGGACCTCACCTCCGCCGAAAACCTCCGCGCCGTGGCGTCGCCGCAGGCCGCGGCCGTGGATCTGATGAACAGCCAAGTCGATCTCGCGATCCTCGACGAGCAGCCGGCCATCCATCTCGCGGAACGAAATCCGGAACTGATGCTCCTCCGGCCGGAGTTCGACGAGGAGTTCTACGGCGTGGCCGTCCGGAAGGGGAACACGAACCTGCTGGAGACCGTCGACCAAGTGCTGGGCGAGATTTCCGCAGACGGCCGCTACGACCAGTTCGTGGACCGGTGGCTGATCCGCACGGAAGCCGAAGCGCAATAGGCACCAGGATGCGAATTCGTTTCATTCCGGCGGCGTTGGCCGCGTGGGCCGTGTTCCTGCCTTCCGCCCGCGCCGGCGTGGAATGGGGCGGTAGCTTCCCGCCGGGCCGCGCCCAGCACCTCCGCTTGATGGGCGGTGCCGTGGTCGCCTTCGAAGGCATGGTCGCCGAAACCACCCGCAAGGTCTACGACGTCACCGGCCAGACCTGGATGCAGGACGACGCGGAAAGCTTCGACACGAGCGATTTCGACCTGGACGGGACCTATGGCCTCTTCGGCTTGTCGTGCGACGCCATGTGGAGCTTCCTCGGCCTCCAGCTCGACACGGCTTTCTTCCAGCCCTCCACCCGTTCCACCGCCCGGCGCGACTACTACATCGCCGTCGGCGACGACATCGACTACCAGGGGAATTCCTACGACCACCTCCTGATCCCCGCGGGCACCACCTTCGATGCCGACCTGACGGGCAACCTGACGGAACTGACCTTGCGGCTGGTGCCCGTCGGATTCAAGGCCGGCGAGTCGCTGCGCATCAATCCCTCGCTCGAGCTGGGCTTCCTGTTCTTCGGCGGCCAGTACGACATCGACGCGGGCGAGCCGACCGGCGTGGTCCAATACCAGAACCCGCCCGAGGATTTCGTGGTCGGCGGCCATTCCGGCGGCTATGCGGGCTTGATCGCGCCCCAGTGGGGACCGGGGCTGGAGATCCATTTCGGCGGCGAAGACCGCCTCGGCTTCGACGTGCAGGCCCACTATCTGTTCTGCGACTACGACGGCAGCACTACGTTCTTCACGTCGTCCGACCACCGGGAAAAGAACCTCGAGTTCACGCACCGGAATCTCCGCGTCCGCGGCCAGATCGAAATCCCGCCGGAACGGGTGGCGCTGAACGTCGGCGTGCAGGTCCAGTGGATCGACACCGACGGGCTGGTGTCCTCCAAGTCCACCGATCCGGCGGAGATCCTGGAGCGGCGGGAACGGTTCGACAAAGAATTTTCCTTCCAGCTGGATTCCGTGCTCGCCACCCTCGGGTTGACCTTCTGACGCCATGAAACCAAACCTGACGACGTTGGAAGCGCGCATCTTGGGATGCCTGGTCGAGAAGGAACTCGCCACCCCGGAATACTATCCCCTGACGCTGAACGCGCTGATGGCGGCCTGCAACCAGAAGAACAACCGCGATCCCGAGATGCTGCTGTCGACGGACGAGATCGCGAAAGGCCTGGCGGGCCTCCAATACGACAAGAAGCTCGTCGGCACGTATTCCGGCGCGGGATCGCGCACGGTGAAATACACCCATCGGCTGCTCGAGACGCTCGGCGTGGATACGCCCGAGCTGGCGATCCTGTGCGAGCTGCTGCTGCGCGGCCCGCAGACGCCGGGAGAATTGCGCGGGCGCGCGTCGCGGATGCATCCGTTCGCCTCGCCCGCGGACGTGCGGACGGTGCTCGACGCCTTGGCGGCGCGGCCCGAACCGTACGTCGTGGAATTGCCGCGCGCCGCCGGCTGCAAGGAAAACCGGTTTGCCCATACGTTGGGCGATTTGCCCGCCATGGATTGGACGCCCGCGCCCGCGCGGGTCAAGACGCCGGAACCCCCCGGCCGCATCCAGGAGCTGGAACGGCGCATCGCCGATCTCGAGGCGCAAATCGCCGCCCTCCGCCGGACCTGAGTTTTCCACGGCGTGGAAAATAGTTTTCCACGCTACGTAAAAATCGGGCGCCGTTTTTACGTAGCATGGAAAAACAGGGCTGGATTTGGGAATTGAGGGGCGGGGGCGGGGGTGGTAGAGTAGGGGCTCATCTAGGAGAGACGACTATGAAATGGATGTGGCTGGGCATGGTGATGGCGTTGGCGGGCGGATCGGCCGTTTCGGCGCAGGACGGATTGGGAATGCCTCCGGTTCCGGGGGCGACGGACACAACGATTGCGGCGGCGGAAGCCCCGGCGCCGGAACCTGAACAAGCAAAGGAAACGGACATGGTGATCATCAAGACGACTCTGGGCGATATCAAGGTGAAGCTGGCGGCGGACAAGGCGCCGCTGACGGTGGCGAATTTCCTGGCCTACGTGGACGACAAGCATTACGACGGGACGATCTTCCACCGCGTAATCGACGGCTTCATGATCCAGGGCGGCGGGTTCGACGCGAACATGCGCCAGAAGCCCACGAAGGCGCCGATCAAGAACGAGGCGGCCAACGGCCTCCTGAACAAGCGCGGCACGCTCGCCATGGCGCGCACCGCCATCGTGGACAGCGCCACGAGCCAGTTCTTCATCAACGTGAAGGACAACGGCTTCCTCGACTTCCGCGCGCCCAATCCGCAGGGCTTCGGCTACTGCGTCTTCGGCGAGGTCGTCGAAGGCCTGGACGTGGTGGACCAGATCAAGGGCGTCCGCACGACCACGAAGGCCGGCATGTCGGACGTGCCGCTGGAGACGGTGGAAATCCTGTCGGTGACGCGGGTCCAATAGCGGTTCGGAACGGAGGGGCGGCGCAAGCCGCCCCTTCCGGCTTCCGGGAGAAAGGGTCGTCATGATCAAGCGCGGCAAGAAGTTTTGGGTGGGATTCGATCTGGGCGGCACGAAGATGATGGCGACGGTCTACGACGCCGCGTTCAAGGCCAAGGCGTCGGCGAAGGCGAAGACGCCGGTGAACGAAGGGCCGAAGGCGGTGCTCGCGCGCATCCGCGAGACGATCGCCGAGGCGCTGCAGGAAGCGGGAATCCCGGCGCGCGCGCTGGCGGGCATCGGGGTGGGGTGTCCGGGCGTGCTGGATCTCGACCAGGGGCTCATCCTCGAAGCGCCGAACTTGGCTTGGAAGCGGGTGCCGCTGCGCGCGTTGCTGGCGAGCTGGTTCCATTGCCCGGTGGTGCTCGCGAACGACGTGGATGCGGGGACGTACGGCGAGTACCGGTTCGGCGCGGGCAAGGGCGCGCGGACGCTGGTGGGGGTGTTTCCCGGCACCGGCATCGGCGGCGGCTGCGTATACGACGGCAAGCTGCTGCGGGGCAAGACGGGATCGGCCATGGAAATCGGCCACCTCCCGATCCGCGAACACGGGCGCCTGTGCGGCTGCGGGAAGCGCGGCTGCCTCGAAGCGCTGGCGGGCCGGCTGGCGATTTCGGCGGAAGTGGCGCAGGCGTCGTTCCGCGGCGAGGCGCCGTACGTCGCCGCGAACGCGGGCTCGGATTTGAAGAAAATGAAAAGCGGCCTGCTGGCCAAGGCGGTCAAGGCGGGCGACGTGGCCGTGGAACGGATCATCCGCGACGCGATGCGGCTGATGGGCCGGGCGATCGGCGGCGTGGTGAACCTGCTGGCGCCGGACGTCGTGGTGCTGGGCGGCGGGCTCGTCGAGGCCATGCCGCGCCTGGCGCTGGAAGAAGTGAAGGCCGGGCTCAAGGAAACGGCGATGGCGTCGTTCATCCAGCAGGTCAAGGTGGTGGAGGCGGATCTGGGCGACGACGCCACGACGCTGGGCGCCGCCGCGCTGGCGGCGGATTCAATTAAGAATTAAGAATGAAGAATTAAGAATGACGGACCCTCTGAAACAATCCGCGGTGGCGGAAGTCCCGGCGGTCGGATCGTCTCCGGTCCCGACCGCACCGGCCTCCGAGCGGCGCGTGGTGGCGGCGATCGACATCGGGTCCTCGGCGCTGCGGCTGGATATCGGCGAAGTCGGGGCGCAGGGCGACGTGAAACTGCTGGAGAGCCTGCGGCAGGGCGTGCGGCTGGGCAAGGACGTGTTCACCAAGGGGCGCGTCGAGCAGGAGACCCTGCGCCGGTGCGTGGCGATCCTGAAGAATTTCAGCCGCTTGCTGAAGGAATACGGCGTGACGCGGCCGGACCAGCTGCGCGCGGTCGCGACCAGTTTCGCCCGCGAAGCGTCGAACCGCGACATGTTCGTGGATCGCGTCTGCACGGCGACGGGCATCGACGTGACCGTGCTGGAGGAGTCCGAAGAGGCCCGCCTGACCTATCTGGCGGTGCGCGACCTCCTCGATGCCGGCGGGCTGCTCGCCGCCGGCAACGTCGCGGTGCTCGAAATCGGCAGCGGCCAGACGATCCTGCTCTACATCCGCAACGGGCGGGTGACGGTGGCGCAGTCCTTCCGGTCCGGCGCGCTGCGCACGCGCGAGCTGGTGGAATCGGGCGGCGCCACCGGTCCCCAGCTCAAGGGCGTGCTGAAGGCCTACGCGACGGAACTGGTGGAGCAAATCGTCCAGGCCATCCCGCGCGAGAAGATTTCCGCCTTGGTGGTGATGGGCGCGGGCGCGCGGTTCGCGGCGGAAGAATCGGGGGCGGAAGCCGTCGGGCCGGATGCCCGCGTGTCCGTCGCGACGACGGCCCGGCTCGCGGAACTGGCGGACCGGGTGGCGACGATGTCGGCGGCCAGCCTGGTGAAGGCGCACAAGATGGCGTTCCAGGACGCGGAGACCGTGGCGCCGGCGCTGATGTCGGTCGCGCAGGCGGCCCGGGCGCTGAAGGTCAAGGAAGTCTACGTCGCGCAGGCGACGCTGCGGGACGGCCTGCTGCGGGAAATGGCGATGCGCGACCACCGCTCCGCCGGGTTCGAGGAGCAAGTGGTGTATTCGGCGCAGACGCTGGCCGCGCGCTACGGCTCGGACGAAGCGCACGCGCGGAACGTGGAGGCCGGCGCGCTCGCGCTGTTCGACGAGCTGAAGGAAGAGCACCAGCTCGGCGGGCACGAGCGCCTGCTGCTGCGCTGCGCGGCGATCCTGCACGACATCGGGCTGTTCGTGAACGCCCGCGCGCACCACAAGCATTCGATGTACCTGCTGCTGAACAGCGATCTGTTCGGGCTGACGCGCCACGATATGCAGATCGTGGCCACGGTGTCGCGCTACCACCGCAAGGCGCTGCCGAGCCCCGCCCACCCGGAGTTCGCCATGCTGCCGCAGGACGACCGCATGGCGGTCGTCAAGCTGGCGGCGATCCTGCGCGTGGCGGATGCGCTGGAGCGCACCCACCGGGACGCCCCGCGCCCGATGGAATTCCTCCGCGAGGCCGACCGCTTCGTGATCCTGCTGCGGGACATGGAAGATCTGACGATGGAGCGCCTCGCGCTCAAGGACAAGGGCAACTTGTTCGCCGACGTGTTCGGCTTGGTTCCGGAACTGCGCGAGCTGCGCACGGAACTGCCGGGCAGCGCGGCGGGCTGAGGATTTCCGGAACATGGCCAAGGAAAAGAAAAGCAAAGACGAATCGCCGTTCTTGAACCGGGAGCTGAGCTGGATCGAATTCAACTTCCGCGTGCTGCAGCAGGCGGAGGACGCCGCGCTGCCGCCGCTGGAACGGCTGAAATTTGCGGCGATCACGGCCTCGAACGCGGACGAATTCTTCATGGTGCGCGTCGGCGGGCTGAAGCTGCTGAAGCGGCAGGGCGAGGAACGTCCGGATCCGGCGGGGCTGGCGCCGTCGGAGCAGCTCGCGAAAATCTCGGCGCGGATGCACGAGCTGGTGGAGCGGCAGCACGCCTGTCTCGCGAAGGAAATCGAGCCGGCGCTGCGCAAGGGCGGCCTCCGCCGCCTGCGGATGGAGGAGCTGAGCGCGGCGCAGCTGCGCCACGTGGAAGCGCTGTTCGAGGATTCCATCTTTCCGGTCGTCACGCCGTTGGCGGTGGCGCCGGACCGGGAGTTTCCGCTGCTGGCGGGGCTGGGCCTCGCGCTCTACGTCCGCCTGGAGGGCGCGCCGGAGGATCCCGCGCCGCGCCACGCGCTCGTCGCGATGCCCAAAAGCTTGCCGCGCTTCCTGACGCTGCCGGGCGAGACGGGGTTCGCCTACGTCCTGCTCGAAGAAATCGTCCGCGCCTACGCCGGCCGGCTGTTTCCCGGCGTGGCCGTGCAGGAATGCGCCGCGTTCCGGATCACGCGCAATGCGGACATGGGCGTGCGGGAAGATCTGGCGGGCGACCTGCTGTCGCAGATGCGCGAGGTGCTCGTGGAGCGCAAGGAAAGCGACTGCGTCCGGCTCGAGCTCGAGAAGCGCGCCTCGAAGGAGGCGCAGGCGTTCCTGCGCGCGGCCCTGGAAGTGGAGGAATCGGACGTCTACGCGGTGCCGGGGCCGCTGGATCTGGCGGCCTTCTTCCGGCTGGCGAACCTGGCGGGCTACGACGCGCTGAAGATCGAGCCGTGGGCGCCGCAGCCGGTGCCCGAAGCGCCGGCGGCGGAATCGGCGTTTGAAGTCCTCAAGCGCGGCAATCTGCTGCTGTTCCATCCCTACGAGAGCTACGACTTCGTGCTGCGCCTGCTGCAGGAGACGGCGGACGATCCGAACGTGCTGGCGATCAAGCAGGTGCTGTACCGCGTGAGCGACAACAGCCCCGTGGTGGCGGCGCTGATGCGCGCGGCCGAGCGCGGCAAGCACGTGACGGCGCTGATCGAGCTGAAGGCGCGGTTCGACGAGG
>CAZECJ010000119.1:0-8862 GCA_964510645.1 uncultured Verrucomicrobiota bacterium
ACTGGCGGGAGGGCACGCTGACGAAAGTGCGCAGCCGCCTGACGAACGCGGCGGCTCTGGCGCGGGTGGCGCGCAAACTGGCGCTGGGGGATTTCCTGCGGCTGGGACGCGGCGAGGAGCGGAGCGGCGGCCGGAAAAAGGGCGCGCTGCTGGCCGATGCCCTGGAGGCGGTACTGGGCGCCTTGTGGCTCGATGGCGGACCCGGTCCGGTGCGGGCGGTGTTCGCGCATTGGTTCGCCGACGAGATCGCCGAGGCGCTCGCGGCGGGCGGGGACGACAATCCCAAGGGCGAATTGCAGGAACGCATGCAGCGGGAGCAGAAGGACAGCCCCCGGTATGAACTCTTGGAGGAGAGCGGGCCACCCCATGAACGCCATTTCAAGGTGGCGGTCCATCTGGGGGCGGCGCGGATCGGCGAAGGGGAGGGCGCCAGCAAGCGGGAGGCCGAGATGCAGGCGGCCCGGAACGCGCTGGAGGGTTTGGGTTCCGGCGATCGATAGGCCAATCGAGGCCGGGCTGGATTCTGCTTCGCTTGGGGAACAAACGGCTGGCTTTGGAAAAATTGTCAAAGCTCGATTTCTTTATATTTCGCGGGTATGATTGAACAAATTAAGCCAATCACGCAAAAATATTAAAGGTAAAACGATTTATCCTTGAAATATCCTATCTGCTTGCCGTTTCGCGGGATGCGCGCAATCCATAGGTTTTGCAAGAGGTTCGCGCGATAAATTCCGGAGAAAAAGGGCTTGCAATCCGTTCGGCGTGAAATAGAGTTCGCGCAGATTTGCACCCCATGTCGGGGGGCAGGAAATAACCGAACAATGCCTTGGAACCGAACCCGGGGCAAGGAGCACAGATGAAGGAAGTCAAGAAATCGCCCGCCAAGAAGGCGGCTCCGAAAGCGGTGGCGGCCAAAAAGCCTGCGGCCAAGGCCGCCCCCAAGGCCGTCGTGGCCCCGAAGAAGCCCGCGCTCTCCCCCGAGCAGCGCTACAAGATGATCGAGGAAGCCGCGTACTACGTTGCCGAGCGTCACGGATTCTCCGGCGACAGCGCCTATTTCTGGTCGTTGGCCGAGGCCGAGATCAACGCCAAGTTGACCTGATTTCCACCTCGCGCCCGCCGAAGGGGGTGGAGCGAATCGAGACCGCCGCAGGACTTGTCCCTGCGGCGTTTTTCTTTGCCGTGCGGCGGCCGAGCGGCTAGACTGGCGAAATCTGATCAATTGTTTTCGGAAAGCGGCGTCCATGAAGCGTACCGTCAATATCATGCCTTGCCTGGACATGCGCAACGGGCGCGTGGTGAAGGGCATCCATTTCGTGGATTTGGTCGATGCGGGCGATCCGGTCGCCTGCGCCACGGCCTATGAGGCCAGCGGCGCGGACGAACTGGGGTTCCTCGACATCACCGCGACGGTCGAGCAGCGGCGCACGACGTTCGACGTGCTCAAGCACGTGACGGCGGCGGTGAAGATTCCCGTGTCGGTGGGGGGCGGCATCCGGTCGCTGGCCGACGTGGAATCGGCCTTGGCGGCCGGGGCCAAGAAAGTGAGCATTTCCTCGGCGGCCTTCCGCGATCCGGCTTTCGTGGCGGAAGCGGTGAAGAAATTCGGGGGCCCGTCCATCGTGGCGGCGATCGACGTGGACCGCAACGTCAAGCTGCCTTCGCGGCGCGAGGTCTACGTCGACGGCGGACGGACGCCGACGGGCGTGGATGCGGTGGAATTCGCGAAAAAGATGGCGGATCTGGGCGTCGGGAGCCTGTTGCCCACGAGCAAGACCGGCGACGGTTCCAAGCGGGGCTACGATTTGGAGCTCATCCGCGCCATGGTCGATGCGACGAAGTTGCCGACGGTGGCCAGCGGGGGAGCCGGCAAGCTGATCCATTTCCTGGAAGCGGTGAAAGAGGGGCATGCCAGCACCTTGCTGGCGGCCAGCGTGTTTCATTTCGGCACCTTCACCGTGCGGCAGGTCAAGGCCTACTTGGCCGGTCAAGGAATCGGCGTCCACAATCCGCCGATCCACAAGATGTAGGAACCCGTTGGGGGCTTTCCGGCGGCGCCCGGCGCGCGCGCCCGAGGCGGGGCGTCACGAGGGGGCGAGGATGTTCTTCACTTTGTGCGCGAGGGCATTTCTGGAGAACGGCTTCTGGATGAAGTGCGCATTGTTTTCCTTGACGCCTTGCTCTTCCAGCAGATTGGCGGTGTAGCCCGACATGAACAGATGCCGGATCGCCGGCTGGGTGTCCTGCAGGTGCCGAACCAGTTCGGGGCCGTTCATGCCGGACATGATGACGTCGGTGAGCAACAGGTCGATCTGTCCATGGCGCTCGGCGGCGATCCGGAGGGCGTCCTGGGGCGAATCGGTGGCGATGACCCGATACCCCAGGGATTCGAGGATGCGCTTGGTGGTGCGGAGGATGACGTCTTCGTCTTCGACCAGCAGGATGGTCTCGTGGCGAGCGGCGATCGGATCGGCGCTTTCGGCCTCGGGCGGCGGAGAAGGGGGGGAGTCTTTCGAGTTGTGCCGGGGCAGATAGATCTGGAAGGTGCTGCCTTGGCCCGGTTGGCTTTCCACGCGGATGCCGCCGCCGTTCTGCTTGACGGTGCCATACACGGTGGAGAGCCCGAGGCCGGTTCCCTTGCCGACCGGCTTGGTGGTGAAGAACGGCTCGAAGATGTGTTCGACCACGTCCGGCTTCATGCCGAAGCCGTCGTCTTGCACGGAAAGCAGGGCGTAGGTGCCCGGGGCGAGATCGACGGCCGGGACGGTTGCGCGGGGCGAGATCGTTTTGAGGGACGTTTCGATGGTGATGTGGCCGGCGGGGCCGATGGCGTCGCGGGCGTTGATGCACAGGTTGGCCACGATCTGGTCGAGCTGGCTGGGGTCGATCTTCACGAGGCCGACGTTCCGGCCGGGTTTCCAGACGAGCTGGACGTCCTCGCCGATCAGGCGGCGGAGCATGCCGAAGGTGCCTTCGACCGCCTCGTTGAGGTCCAGCACCTTGGGCGAGGCGACCTGCTTGCGCGCAAAGGCCTGGAGCTGGCGCGTCAGGGCGGTGGAACGCGTCGCGGCCTTCTGGATCTCTTGGAGGTCGGCATGCAGGGGCTGGTCCGGGGGCACTTGCTCGATGGCGATCTCGACGTAGCCGAGGATGGCCTGGAGCATGTTGTTGAAATCGTGCGCCACGCCGCCGGCGAGGCGGCCGATGGACTCCAGCTTCTGCGCGTGTGAAAGCTGGGTCTGCAGGGCATCCTTCTCTTCTTCGGCGCGGAGCTGCTGGGTGATGTCGCGCTGGACGGAGACGAAGTTGACGATGTGCCCGGCGGCGTCGCGCACCGGCGAGATGGAGGCCTGTTCGGTGAACGGCGTGCCGTCCTTGCGCTTGTTGATGATCTGGCCTTCCCAGGTCTGGCCGGCCTCCAGGGTTTTCCACATCTCGCGGTAGAACGCCGCGTCGTGCAGGCCGCTCTGGAGGAGGCGCGGGGATTGGCCGAGGATTTCTTCGCGGGCGTATCCGGTGACCCGGGTGAAGGCGGGGTTCACGTAGAGGATGTCGCCGGCGGCGTCGGTGATGAGGATCATTTCGCCGGATTGCTCGATGGCGCGGATCAGCCGTTCGCGCTCGGCCTCGGCGCGCTTGCGCGCGGTGACGTCGGCGATGAACCCTTCCAGCGCGACCACGCGGCCCTGTTCGTCGTAGACGCCTTCGCCCTGTTCCCAGACCCACTTGACGCCGCCGTCGCGAGCGGCGATTTCGTATTCCGCCTCGAACGTGCCATGTTTCCGGAGGACGTCCTGCCATTTTTCCCACAAGCGCTCGCGGTAGGACGGCAGGATGAGATCGTTGAACGAAAGGGTCCGGTTCCCGATCAGGTCCTCCGGCGCGTAGCCGGTCAGGTCCTGGCACCCTTGGCTGACGAATTCCATGGTCCAGCTGCGGTCGTTCTGGCAGCGATAGGCCATGCCGGGCAAGTTCGCCAGCAGCGAGACGTAGCGCCGCCGGTTCTCCCGCAGTTCGTCCGCGGCGAGCTTGCGCTCGGTGACGTCGGTGAAAATGCACGCGAACTGGCCGGGGGCCGACCGGAAGGCCGCCACTTCGAAATGGCGGCCCAGCGGCGCGGCGAAATTCTCGAAGAAAGCGGGCAGGCCGGTGCGGACCACGTTGCCGTAGGTCTCGATCCATTTCGGATCGAGCTCGCGCATGGTTTCCCGGGCGGTCTTGCCGATGAGGTCCGCCGCCTTCAACCCCGTCATGCGCTCGAAGGCGGGATTCACCGCGAGGAACCGGTAGTCGATCGCTTCCCCGTTGTCGTCGCAGACGATCTCGTGCAGGGCGAAGCCTTCGAGCATGTTCTGGAAGAGGGTGCGGTAATCTTCCTCGGCGCGCTTGCGCTCGGTGATGTCGCGGGTGACGCCATGCAGCTCGAGGTGGCCGGTCTGCTCGTTCAGCCAGAAGCGGACGATGGCTTCGGTGATGATGGGGGGCGCGTGCTTGCGGGGCTGGCGCAGTTCGAGGGTGAAGAACGTCCGGGTCGTGATCTCGCCCCGCCGGTATTCGGCGGCGTGCTTGTGGATCAACTGTTCCACGTGGTCGATCTGCCCGGGGACCAGGGAATCGGCCAAGGTGCCGGCCATGACCTCTTCGGCGGCGTAGCCGCGCAGGGACTCGACCGACGGGCTCACGTAGAGGAAACGCATGGTTTCGACGTCCACGATCCAGACCACGTCCTTCATGCTTTCCGTCAGCATGCGGTATTTCCGTTCGCTTTCGCGCAAGGCCTCTTCGGCCCGCACGCGGGCGGTCACGTCGATGTCGGTGCCCCAATAGCCGGTCAGGCGGCCCTGGGCGTCCCGGATCGGAATCCCGGTGCTGGCGACCCAGACGGTTTCGCCCGACTTGGCCACCATGGCGTTGATCTGGTCGGCGACGGGTTCGCCGCGCCGGAGGAGTTCCAGCCCCAGCCGCTTGAATTCTTCCCGGTCCGGTTCCGGACACAGGTCGTAGAAATGCATCCGGCCCACCATCTCCTCGGGCCGATAGCCGACGATGGATTCGGACATGCCGCTGACCGAGGTGTAGGTCCCCTCGAGGTCGAGTTCCCAGGCGATGGCCCGGTTTTGCTTCGCCAGCCGGTCGAACCGTTCCACGGCCGTGGCCAGGGCTTTTTCGGCGCGCTTGCGCTCGGTGACGTCGCGGGTGGATCCGTGCAGCTCCAGCCGGCCGGTCCGCTCGTTCTCCCAAAGGTGGCAGATCGTTTCGGTGACGACGACGGAGCCGTCTTTGTGGAGCTGCGGGATTTCCTGGGTGAAGAAGGCGTTGGCCGGAATCCGGCCCGCCCGGTATTCGGCGACGGTGGCGCGGACCCGTTCCATGATTTCCGCGCGCTTGTCCGGGGAAAAGGAAGCGGCCATCGGCTGGGCCATGACTTCCGCGGGCGTCAGGCCGCGCAAGGCTTCGACCGACGGGCTCACGTAGAGGAAGCGGCCCGCCTCGACGTCCGCGACCCAGACGACGTCCTTCATGTTCTCCGTCAGCATGCGGTACTTCTGCTCGTTTTCGCGCAGCGATTCTTCGGCGCGCATGCTTTCGGTGACGTCGATGTGGGTGCCGACCATGATGGCGGTGGGCTGGTCCGCGGCGTCGAACAGCATTTGCCCGCGGGACCAGATCCAGGCCCAGGCGCCGTCCTTGCGGCGCATGCGGAACCGGTGGTCGAAAAGCCGGCGGGGGGCTTCCAGATAGGCGGCCAGATAGCGCCGCGCGGCCTCCCGGTCGCCGGGATGGATCAAGTCGAGCCACAAGGCGTCGATCGTCCGCCGCTCCGGCGGCAGCTCGAACTCGCTCGCCGCGTAGCCCAGCAGGCCGAAGTATTCCGGGCTGCACCACATCCGTTTCGTCGCGTGGTTGTATTCCCAGGCGCCGGTGTTCGACGCCTTGATCAGCGCCGCGTAGCGGTTGGCCGCCACCTGGTTTTCCTCGAGCAGCCGGGCCATGCGCTCTTCGTTTCGCTTGCGCTCGGTGATGTCGGTCTCGGTTCCCCAATAGCCCCGCGGCCGTCCCTGGGCATCCTGCAGCGGGATGCCGGCGGTGGAGACCCAGATGGTTTCGCCCGACTTCGTCACCAGCGGACAGGCCGGAGCCTGGATGGACTCGCCCCGCGCGGCCAGCGCGAGTCCCGAGGCCTTGTAGGCCTCCCGGCCCTCTTCCGGATACAGATCGTAGAAGTGCTTCCGGCCGATCAGCTCTTCCGGGCGGTAGCCCAGCACCTCTTCGGCCGTGTCGCCGACGTCGACGTAGAGCCCGTCGACGTCGGTTTCCCACGTGACGATGCGGTTCTGCTGCGCCAGCAGGCTGAAGTGGTGCGCGCTTTCGGCCAGCTTGCGGCGTTGTTCGTCCAGCATCCGGGCCAGGTCTTCGCGGCGATGGACGTTGAAATTGATGACGACCGCGCTGGCCAGCGTGATGGACAGCCCGGCCAGCAGCACCATCCAGCCGAGATGGTTCGCATGCTGGGCGAGGAACGCCTGCGCCGGGCGGATGGCGACGGCATACGTCTTGCCGAACGCGAGGATGGGCCGCGTCAGGGTCCAGGGGTCGGTCAGGCGCGCCGGCAGTTGGTCGGGGACGCCCTTCGCGGCGCTCGCGGCGATCGGCCGCGGCGCTTCGCCGGGACGCAGCAACAGCAAGTCCAGCGCGACCTGGCGGTCCTCTTCCGGCGTTTCGCCGAGGAAACTCCGCAGGAAGGCCTGCGGATCCACGGCCGCCATGGCGAACCCCTTGGGGATGCCCCGGTTCACGAACTTCCGGATCGGGCGGAAGACCAGGATCTGGGTTTGCTGGCTGGAGGCGCCGGGCAGGGACGGGAGCACGTCGGTGGCGCAGATCAGACCGTCATGTTCAGCCGTTTCGAGAAGGTTGCGCACGGCCTCGGTGGCGGCCAGGTCGCGGCCGGGCGTCAGCCCGTATTTCGAGAGCGTCGCCGCCGATTCCACGTAGCAGATGGGATAATGGACCGGACGTTCGGCGGCCGGGATCGGCTGGCCGGCCCCGTCGGTCTCCCAGATCCGATACTCGGGTCCCTGCCAGCCTCCTTCGCGGACCGTTTGCTCGAAGGCGGATCGATCCGCGGTTTCCACGGCGGGCACCCAGGCCCAGGCCACCACTTCCGGCACGTGGGTCAAATGCCGGGCATAGCGCCGGAATTCCTGGATGGTGACATCTTCGCTGCCCTCGATGAAGCGCGCCAAGCCTTCGAGCTCCGAATAGCGCAGGCTCATGAACGCGTCCAGGATGCGCTCGGACTTGATCTGGGCCAGCGCGGCGAAGGCTTCTTTCCGGTGGTAGTCCTCGATCCGTTCGGCCACCCAACCCGTCGTCAAGGTCAGCACCAGTCCGGTGCAAACGGTCAACCCGGCTTCCAGATATCGCCAGGGGCGCCGGCGAGGACCGGCCGGATGCATGCGCCGCTGTTCCAGCCGATAGCCCGCCAACAGGATGACCAGCAGGGCGAGCGTCGCCAGCGCAGGGACGATTCCGGCCCGGAGAACTTGCGCGCGCCAGTGGCTGGCCTCGATGTCGATGCCCGCCACGGTGACCAATTGATCGGTCTTCGCGTCGATCACCGGCACGAACGCGCTGACCCACGTGCCCCAGCGGTCCGGGGTGGGCCCTTCGGTCGTGGCGATGTGCGTATCGAATACGCCGTGCAGGGCCGGCGAGGCCTCGGTGTAGAATTGGCCGGGCGGAGAGGGGTCGGGCGCGTCGTAGGCTTCGGAATCCGCCTGGAAATACACGGCGCCGTTGCCGCGGCGACCCATCAGGTAGATCCATTCCCAGTCGGGATCGATCTGCTGGGCCGCCATCAGCTGGCTCTTCAGGCGGCGGTATTCCGGCTTCTGCTCGTCGTCGCGGTTGCCGTGGAGGACCTTCAGCCGGTCCAGCGGGAGGGTTTGCGCCATCCGGCGAGCCTGTTCGAGGAATTCGCCTCGCATGCGCCGGTCTTCGCGGCGGATCGACCACCCGGCGAGCATCGCGCCGAGCGCCAGCAGGACCACGACGGCGGCCCCCAGCTTCCAGTGGATGAGGACCTCCCGTAAAAACGCCGATGGGCGCTTGGACACGGCCGGCTCCTGTCGGGGGGGGCGCATGTCCGATAATCTGCCATCAATGTCCGTCCCCCGCAATCGCGCATTTTCCGCGCGGCCTCGTTTGGAGTGCGGCGGCAGGCCGCCGCTTTGGAGCCGCGACATGTCGCGGCCAGGGAAAGCGCGGGCATGCCCGCGCACTCCAAAACGGCCCCAGCCAAGGAACGAAGGCGTACCGACGTTGCCCGGTCAATGCATCGGAGCTGCGCCCATTTTCCGGGGCGGGGCGCTCCCCGTTTGAATTTCGGCGCCCGATGCGCTATCCTTGGCGGTCGGAAAGGAAAGAGATTGCCATGAACGCCGACCAATGGACCACCAAGGCTCAGGAAGCCCTCCGGGACGCCCAGCGCCTCGCCGAAGAACATCGCCACGGCGAGGTGGATACCGTCCATCTCGTGCTGGCCCTCGTCCGGCAGGAGGGGGGCGTCGTGCCGTCCATCTTGGAGAAGATCGGCGTCAAGGCCGACCTGTTCGCCGACGTGCTCGACCGGCAACTCCGCTCTCGTCCCCGGGTAGAGGGCGAAGGTCTCCGGCGCGGCGTTTCCCGCGACCTGCAGACCACCCTCGAGGCCGCCGCCAAGCTCGCCGCGCAGATGAAGGACGACTACGTCAGCGCCGAGCACCTGTTCCTCGCCGCGCTCGGCCGCAAGAACGGCGAGGTCGCCAAGGTCGCCGGCGGCCTCGGCGTCACCGTCGAATCCGTGCTCCAGGCCCTGCA
>CAZECJ010000120.1:0-4196 GCA_964510645.1 uncultured Verrucomicrobiota bacterium
CTTATAAGCCTGTGTTTCCAATTCAAATCTGTCAAACAAGTTCTTTCGGAAACAAATCGTTGCAGTTCCAATGCCATTTACCCTGAGTATATCCTCAAAAGTTGATATTCTTCGGCTGCATCTCGGATACAGTTTACCCTCTGAAGTCAGGACCATTACATTGCCAAATGCCAGGCCATACTCTTGATTCTTTTCAAGAAAGTCAACCTGTTTCTGAAGCTTGTAAGCGTCAGCCCAGTAATCGTCTCCCTCGCAAATTGTTATATATTTACTTTCAGAAGCCTCTGATACGGACTGTTGGTTGGCTAAAGCTCCAACATTTTTATTATGTAGAATCAGCTTGAATTTCCCGGGGTATTTTTCCGCGATGCTTTTTATTATATTCCTTGTCTTATCCGTGCTGCAATCCTCTCCGATTACTATGTTAAAATCGTAGGATGTTCTTTGCATAAGAATTGAAAGAATCGCTCTTCTGACATACCTCTCATGATTATAAGTGATCATTTGAACGCTCACCATTGGTTTAGGAGAGAATGCCAGGTCAAGAATCATTTTTTCCCCATCTGAGGCCTGATTAAAGCCGCACCTCTGATATAATTTTATTGCTGAGCTATGCAATGGGTTAACATAAAGATATAAACTGTTGAGGTTCAGTATTTCTTTAGCATATCTGATAATCTGCAAGGTTGCCTGGGTTGCGACTCCCTTACCCCAGAATTGTTTTTCTCCAATGAAGATATGATATTGGCCGTCAATATGTTCTGCAATATCTGTAATCTGAATATTGCCCACATACATTCCATCAACCTCAATGGCAAAACGCCTGGAAGTTGAATCAGCTAAGGCTTTTAGAATCCAGTTATGTTCAATTTCCTGTGTTATAATTCTATCGGGTCTTTTGCCGGTATATTTCCAGATATCTGGATCATTTCTCCACCTGAAGGAAACTTCGGCGTCATTGACAGCAAGGGGGCGGATCAAGACTCTATGCATAACTAAGAACTGTTGAAATAATTGTTCTCATATCATTCAGATCATATCGCTGATCAACAGGAAGAGGCAGCATCTCAGAAGCCAGGAAATATTCTATCGTATCCCTGTCTGAAGATTCAAGCAGATGTGACCAGTATCTGGCAACGAATATTCTATTTGAGATAAGGTGGTCTCTAAGTCCATGTTGATCTGACAAGAAAGGGTAAACCATTGGTATGAAGCCGCTATCATCAGGTATTCTAAGCATATTTGATTTTCCCAGGTGGTTATGTAAATACATAAAATTCCGCTTCCTTCGCCGGATTACTTCTTCGTAATTAATATTACATAACAATGCCTGAGTTATTTCCGACATTGTTCTAATCGGCTGCTTGCTAAGATAATCTTCGTTAGATTTAAAATCAGGATATCCTGCTTCAGCTCCTAAATCAATTCTCTTAAGTAAGTGAGAAAATCTGGCAAAAGATTTATCCCTGGTCAATTCTTCAGACAAAACTTTGTTACTATACAAATATGCCCCATCAGGCACTCCAAAAAACTTCCGGGCTGAATAAAAAGAATCTACCCCTTTAATCTGCCTGCTGAAAAAAGATTGTGCGTTGTCGATAATAAGGTTATTAAACTTTTTTGATAATTCCAGAACAGTAGCATCCTTTATTCCAAAGTAGTTTGTGTAGAGTAATGCCTCGTTTGATTTGACTTCCTTTTTAAATTCGGGATCCAGATTTTGGTCTATGCAGTAAAATTCATAGTCAATTCCAAGACTTACACATTGCTGCAGAACTACTTCACAAGTATAATAAGGAATGTATAGTTTTTTATACTCATTTACCTTCAGGATATAGACAAGGCAGTTCTTTCCGCTGTTTAGTCTTATGGCTCCCGGATGAAACCCCTTATCCTTATTGAGCTCCAGTTCAAAATATCCGCCTATTTCACTCATAATAATTCATATTCCGTTAACATCTCCTGTACCCTTTCGCTTTTATTAAACATCAGAACATCAATAATGGAGAGATTAGGGACAAAGGGATTGTCAAATTGCTTATAAGTAATATCCTTCATTTTGAGGAACCTGAACTGGATACCATATTTGCTGAATGTTTCTTTTGAATAGAGAGTGACAGCCCCAATTGAATTATACATTGTGTCAGCCCGTTCAACCTTGCAAATCTCAATAAGCCTGATTTCCTTGGGTTCAAGGTTAACGTAATTCTCTGAGATATATTCTTTATTGAGAAGAAGTGTTTCAATATTCTGGTAAATGTCCTGGTCGGCTTCGATTTTTGTATCAATCCCCAGATAATTGCATATTGTTTTCACCGAGTTGATATTCAGTTCGGATAAATATCTGGTTGGGTAATGAATCAAAGATTCCAACAAAGGATATATTTCCCCAAACATAGGTGCACGCCTATAGTTGTCATATATTGTTTTGCAGATTTTATCCCTCCATTTCACACTACCGTTCAGGTCATCGATCTGAAGGTCGCGGATTTTGATGAATGAACTTCTGTTGGCAAGTGGAAGTGTAATCATAAAAGGGGTCCCATTATTTAACAGTATATTATTCCGGTTGACCCACCCGCGTGAAATAAAGTTCAGGTTATCATATAAGTTGAACTTGTCTACTGCATTTATTAACTGAAAATAGCCTAGATATGGGAAAAAGTAAGATTGATTTCCGGCGATTATCATGTGTTCAAGCTTTTATGATTTTTATTATCTGATCTACTGTTCCCATTTCCAAGGCAGGGTAAACAGGCAAGCATATTACTTGTTCAGCAACTCTGGTAGCAACAGGTAGATTTCCGGGATTGGCCGAAGGAAATTCTTTATAAATAGGAAACTGACTAATCAGAGGATAAAAATATCTTCTGCCATATATGTTGTTCTTTTTAAGCTTTTCATAAAGTTGATCCCGTGACATGCCATATTCTTCCTCATTTACAAGGATGGGAAAATATGAATAATTTGACTTCAGATTTGCCGGTATGGGTATAACTGTTATCCCCTTAAAGTCCTTCAGCTCATTGTAATATACCTCAGAAATCAGTCTTCTCTTCATTATGGCCTCCTCAATGTACTTAAGCTGCAACAAACCTATAGCTGCCTGGAATTCGTTCATTTTCGCATTTATACCTGGTGCCACAACAGTAGTTTCATTAGCAAATCCAAAATTTTTCAGGAAGTCTATTCTTTGTTTGGTCTTTTCGCTATCAGAAACTATTGCACCTCCTTCGAACGTATTGAAGACCTTGGTGGCATGGAAACTCAGGATTGAAAGGTCTCCAAATCCACAAAGGCTCAAGTCGTTATATCTTGATCCGAAACAATGTGCAGCATCATAGATTAGCTTTAACCCATAAGTATCTGCAATCTTCTGAATTTCATCAATATTGCAGGGATAACCGTATACATGCACCGGCAGTATTGCGGTTGTTTGAGGGGTTATTGCAGCCTCAATCTTTGCAGGATCAAGTGTAAATGTGTCCAATGTGATGTCTGCAAAAACAGGTTTGATATTGTTCCACCAGAGTGAGTGAGTTGTAGCTACAAAGCTAAATGGCGTTGTAATTACTTCACCAGTAATACGAAGCGCCTGAAGGGCCGTTATCAAGGCGAGGGTTCCATTTGAAAATAGGGAAATATATTTTACACCGAGAAAATCGCATAGCTCTTTTTCGAGTTGAATGTGGAAAGGGCCATTATTGGTCAGAATTTTATTTTCCCAGATTTTCTCAAGAAACGGCATAACCTCTTCAAGCGGTGGGAGAAAAGGTTGAGTGACAAATACCTTGGGGTTTATCTCATTCATATGTTGATAGTTTATATCGTTAATTTTTACCGAAACCAGTTTGCTTATTAGTAGTTCCTTAAAATTGATAAATGTTCCCTTGCTTATGTAAGTTATTCAAAATTCTTATGCTATTCTGACATGAAAATCTGGAAACTAATTCACTTGAGAAACTCAGGTCTAACTTCATAAACAACGTATTCATTACTAGAATCTTTTTTCTGCAGAAAATTTATTGCATCAAATAAACTGGCAAACTGCGGATTTAAATAGATAATAATGATGTTATGTGGATGATTAATAAATTGCTTCGTAAAGTTTTCAATTACTTTTACCATAACCGGTTTATCAAAAGGGTTGAACATAAATAATATGTATTTATCATTCGGAAAGATATATTCAGTTG
>CAZECJ010000120.1:4206-8797 GCA_964510645.1 uncultured Verrucomicrobiota bacterium
TTTCCCTGCAGAGTTGAACATCTTTAGGGAACAATTCCAAGTTTTTCTTGGTGATAGCATTGAGGCTCTCCGAAAATTCGACTCCAATAATTTCTTTAAAAGGCAGCATACTTGCCATCAGAATTACTCTTCCTTTGCCTGAGCCCAGATCAATAAAGTAATATTCGGAAAGGTCAATTGAGAATGAAGAAAGTAGTTTTGAAAGAGAAAAAGAAGAATGTGTCGCTTTATAAGCTGAAGCATATTTCCAATTTTTGCTTTTAGTCTCCAAATTGCCCGTTCTGATTACCGTTGCTGTATCAACATTATATTTTTTATCAAAATCGTCATCGGGTTTATAAGTTTTCTTGTTTAGCATTTCCTGGCACAAACAAAAAATTAGAGAAATTGTTGAACGCACTCCTCTTTTTGCAATGCTCGAATAGATGTTTTTAAGCAAACTCCAAATATGTTTCCTTTGCAGTTGTAGGTAATTCATAGTAATATTATGTATCTTTTAATAGTTCAGATACCTGTAGCATCATAACCAATTTCACAATTACTCCTCAGTCTCCATATTGAACCCCATCATCAGTAATTCATTTCCAATTTGTGAAGAAATAATTCTTGCTCCTTCCTTGTTAGCATGAATCGCGTCATAAAAGCAATTTGTGTCTAAAAGAAGCTCTGTAATGTCAATAACTCTTATGTCCGTAAGGTCTTGTATCATTCTCTTATATTCCTTAAAATCCCGGTAACATTCATTACATTCATCAGGATTTACAGGCATTAGTACAATAACATAATCGATCCCTTTCGTTTTAAAGAAATCGTGGACTTTTATAAGAAATGATATTTGGGTTGATGGGAAAGATGACCTTTTAAAATGACTGCAGTCAAATTCATAAACGGGATAATTGGGATGTCTATTTGAAGTAAATGAGTGAGGAAAATAAATACTGCCTCTTGCAACCCTGTCAGAAGTCTCATTGTCAAGTACGGGCCTCAAGATGTTTGAATGTATATAACACCTGATAATTGATCTTGATTTCAGATAATTAATAAATGGACGGCCATCGAAAATCGGATTGTAATTCTTAATCACTGATTTTGTTTCTTCGTTTATCCTATATCCACTGAGGTACATGGAATATGCCACATCATCTTGCAACTCATGCTTGATGTCTGTTGAAAAAAATGATGGACTTGTACATTGAATAACGCCTTTGGTAGTACTATCTAAGAGGCCATAGAAATAGCTGGATTCATAAATATTTTGACCAACCGAAGATAAATTCAGCACCTCATTCTGAAGTGTCATACTATCCTTTATTGTTCTTGTATCCACTCCAAACATTGCTCGGCTGTCTCCAAAAACAATGAATTCTTTATTCTTTTTCCTATCGTTTAGAACATTCATAATTACAAGATGCCTATCCTTATCACTTGGCAACCTTCTGTATAAAAAAGGCTGAACGTATGTTAGTGTTACAATGATCGCTAACACAATTATTGAAGTGACAAGAATTGAATACATGAATTCTTTCATCAAACCTAGAATTTGAAATAGATAAAATCCAATGATTCTCCTGTAAATAAGTAGATTGATATTACTAATAAGCAAACAACAGAAATCTGATAATAAATATTCCTGGAAATCATTTTTTCAAATACAAAATCACATTTTCTGTTTTTCCATTCAACAAATAAAAAAACAACTGAGAAACAAATTGCGAGAAGTAAATTTGTGTTTTGAATACCAATGAGTTTGGGCAGAGCAAAGGGTGATTGGCTGAAAATACGGCCAATGTATAATGCTGCATCATGAACATTTTCAGAACGAAAAAACACCCATGCTATTGTCACAAAACCAAGGGTTGTAAATGCCTCAAAAATCCCAACAATTATATTATTGTTTCTAATCCCAAATTCCTTAAATATTCTCTTCCTGGGTTTTAATTGCCACCTATACGCAATTAGAACAAACCCATGCATTAATCCCCAAATAATAAATGTATAGTTTGCTCCATGCCAAAGACCAGTCAAAAACCATACACCTATACTTGCAATACTGTAGATAAAAAGGTCTTTATTAATGAAAAGGACTTTTTCACTTTCAAATTTTCTGCAAAGGTTAAAGGATATCGGCAAGAAAACATAATCACGAAACCATGTAGTCAATGAGATATGCCACCGTTTCCAAAACCCTGCTATGTCTCTCGAGAAATATGGGAATGCAAAGTTTTTTACTAAATTAAATCCAAAAAGCTTGGCAACTCCGATAGCCATGCTTGAATAGGCTGAAAAGTCAGCATAAATCTGGACTGTAAAAAGCAAGGCTCCTATCACTAACAAGCTACCACCATAGGTGGAATAGTTTTTAAAAATATCATCTACCAATGGTGCTACGTTGTCTGCAACGACCACTTTGGTAAATAAACCCCAAAGTGCCTGCCACAATCCAGATACCGCTTGATTATAATTGAAATCACGTTTATTGGCTATCTGAGCAAGCAGAGCAGCAGGACGCTGAATTGGGCCTGCAAGAATAATTGGGAAGAAGCTTAGTGATAATAAGACCATTATGATGCTTCGGTTAGCATTTAAGGTTTTTCTCCTTATATCAATAATATAACTCAAAGAAAGAAAGGTATAAAAACTAATTCCCAGGGGCAGAATAATTTTTGTTGTTGACCATGGTAAATCATAACCAGAAAGAGAGACCAAATCAACAAAACTGTCAATAAAGAAGTTGTAATATTTAAAAACTACAAGGATTCCAAGATTAATTATAAGGGCGGCAGCAAACCATACTCTGCTCCTTCTTTTCTCTTGATCGTTTTCTATCTGAATTCCAATAAAATAATTGGCAACAGACAAGGCTATTAGCAAACATAAAAAACGCCAGTCCCACCATCCATAAAAAAAATAACTTGCTATGAGCAATAAAACATTTTGATACTTAGTACTCTTATTCGTTAAAAACCAATAGAGTACAAACACAATTGTCAGAAAAAACGTAAATGGAATTGAATTAAAAAGCATCAGTAATTATAATGCTGAGTATTTGGCCCAGGAATCTTCTAATATTAATTCCGTCTTATCACTAAGCCATCTAAATTATTAGTACTTCGCACTAATCAGATTCACCCTCTGAATTTGCAAATCTTTCAATTGATGGCGTCAGTTTTGCTCATTGTGCCGGCCAGCGGACATGCCTCCTACATAAAAGGTCAAAAGCTGCAAATCAGGCTAAAATTGATGATGTAAATTTTTCTGTTTGTCAATAGCGGAGGTGCTTAATAAGGATATTTTCTTTTTGAATCAAATCTTAACGAAAGTGAGCAAAGAATTGCCAGCTATAAACCCGAGTCATCAAAACTACCTGCTTCCCTTTGCGAATTATTTCTAAGTACTAATGTAGTGATTTCCTTCATTTCATCCATTTTAAGAACGTAAGCCATTCCAAGGTAGAAAGCAATTCCGGCAAGCCCTCCCGCCAGGAGCTGATAATATGCATTGCTCATTAAAGCTGATGGCAACAATGCGACCAAACCGGCAATTACTGATGTTGTTAAAATAAGTGCTATATCTTTAAATTGCTTTAAGAAGCCGAGCTGGATCAGTTGCCCTGTATAATATGTATTTATCGACAAGGAAAGAATAGATACAACAATAGTACCAATACATATAGCCAGGACTCCAAAAGAAAAAGAAACTAAAAGTACTGCAGTGGCCATAATTTTTTTAATAATTTCCAAACGCAAAAAAAGATCCGATCGACCCTTAACCTGCAATAGATTCAGGTTTATAGCATGAATTGGCGCAAACATGTGAGCAATGCATAAAACCTGTAATAACGGTACCGCGGGCAACCATTTCTCCGTCAGTAAAACTGCAATAAGTGGCTTGCTTAAAGCTGCCAGTATTAACATTATCGGAAAAATGACGAACGCTGACATCCTTAGTAATCGCCTGTAATTTCTTGCCAGTCTTTGTGAGTCCTCCTGCATCTCACTAAGCACCGGATAAGTAACCCTTTGAAATACACTTGTAATTTCTAAAGAGAACAATTGAGCAATTCCGGAAGCCCTGGTGTAATATCCCAGGTCATTCGCGCTGTATTTCTTCCCTATAATCACCTGATATATATTTGTGTAAATCGTGTCCAGCAATCCGGACAACATCATTTTGGAACCGAATCCAAAAAGCTCCTGAAATGATCTTTTCGAGAACACTTTCAAAGGCTTCCAACGAACGAAATACCATAATAATCCGGTTGTAATTATTGTCGACGCCAAACCCTGAACTATTAATGCCCAAACGCCTAACCCGATGTAGGCAAGGTAAATCCCTAACGCTCCCGTGATCAATAACGAAATTGCTGAAATTTTTGTTTGTGTTTTAAAATTCACAGCAATTGTCAGCTTTACACGTTGCATCGTACCGAACGCCCCGATAATTATATTCAATCCAACCACTCTTGTAACTGAAGTCAGAATTGGGGAATTATAAAATCCGGCAATCAGAGGTGCGCTGAAATATAACAGGATATAGAAGAAAAAACTTATCGTAATATTATAGTAAAAAACAGTTGAGAAATCGATTTCGG
>CAZECJ010000121.1:0-8739 GCA_964510645.1 uncultured Verrucomicrobiota bacterium
AGCTCGGCGGCAAGATCCAGCTCGTCGGCGACGATCTGTTCGTCACCAACGTCAAGTTCCTGCAGAAGGGCATCGACCTGGGCGTCGCGAATTCGATCCTGATCAAGGTCAACCAGATCGGCACCGTCTCCGAGACGCTGGCCGCCATCGACCTCGCCAAGCGCCACGGCTACACCAACGTGATCAGCCATCGCTCCGGCGAGACCGAGGACGCCTTCATCGCCGACCTCGCCGTCGCCGTCAACGCCGGCCAGATCAAGACCGGCTCCCTCAGCCGCACCGACCGCATCTGCAAGTACAACCAGCTCCTCCGCATCGAAGAGGAACTCGGCTCCGCCGCCGTCTACGGTTGATCGACTAGCTTCGGTCTATCCCCTGCCGCCCCGCGGCAGGGGATTTTTTGTGCCCGATGTCCGCAAGGTAGGGACGGCTCTCCGAGCCGTCCGCCCACTTGCATCCGTCGGACTTACCCGGAGTTCCCCGTTGACCGCCCTCCTCCCGAGGCATAACCTAGGGGCATGAAAGCGCGGATTTTCCGAAAGGCATACAGCCGACTTCAAGACGGCTTAATAAAACTGTTTGGCTGCCCGAAAGCAGAGGATATGGACGTGTCTGACCCCGCCAACTTCAACGATACTGCACACAGAACGGCGTCGGCGAGTGTCCTTATCCAGAAGGGCATTTACCATGTCTTCGTGCTCAAACACGATACGAACGCAGACGTATTTGCGACCGTCCTTCGGATGTATCAGTGCCTCTACCAACTCTGCTCCGCAATGCTGTTATTGGACACACGCCACACGCTAAAAGCCAAAAGACTCCCTGATTAGCTGAAAAAACTCTGCTCCGACCTGCCCCCAACACGCAAAAAGATCGATCCAGCAATGGTTCTGAACCACAAGGTCTTCGAGCGTGGCATTTGGCAGGGATTCCCCTCGAACCATCCACTACATGCGTCGAGCGTGAGTGCGGTTCAGCTCTACAAGCGGGTCGTGGACGCGAGACATACTGTGATCTATCGCCCCATGCTTTTGGCGCGAGAAGGCTGGTATTGGGAAGATTGCCCCTTAATCGACAGCCTGAAACAGCTTCCTTGCGCTACTGATGTCGAGCGAGTGTACGAGGACTTCTGTGCGGCGCTCTCGGCTGAGTTCTCGCATCAATGGAGAGAACAACTACGAAGAACCTCCGAAGTGAACGCGGCCCGAATGTCATATGCTGATCTAGCCGGAGCGTGCGACCTCTGGGCAGTCAGGCTCTTCCGAGAGATTTTGCAAGAGTACAAAGACAGCAACGGGGAACGGCCAACAGAAACGATAATTCTCAGCTATGGACGCCTCTTTCATGGCGATTGCTCAATATTCCTCCCGAAACTCGCTGAGTTTCAGGATGATCTTCTGAACCTCAAACATATCAGACGTCAACTAGGCGTGCCGCCGAACATTTTGTAAGCCGGCCAACAGATGAAAACGGAGCCGAACAACGAGGTCGTGTTTTTGGCAACCCGCGGCGCGGATCGCTAAACCCACACCCCTGACATTCGCCTACAATAAATGAACACCTGCTACATGTGCGATGAAGCGGCGACGACAACGGAACACGTCCCGCCAAAAAGCCTCTTCCCGGAAGAGAAGGACCTTCCTATGGGGTATGATCTGCGACGATCACTAATAACCGTGCCATCATGCAAAACTCACAACACGCAGAAGAGCAAAGACGATGAGTACCTGGCCTTGGTCCTGACCGTCGCCATGGGTAACAACCAATTCGGGACTAATCACTTTGCCTCAAAGGTCATGCGAGCGCTCACGAGGAGACCTTCGCTACTTGCATTGTATCGCGATCTTCAACCCATTCACATTCACGGCAGAGAGACAGGGATGTTTACGATCGACAACGCGCGATTCAGACGTTGCGTCGAGCACATGGTGTTAGCCCTGTATTTCCACGAATTCCAACGTAAGTGGCCTCACCCCATGTTTCTCGATTCGCCCTCACTGCTCCAGTTCGAGAATCCAAAGCTACCGATTCTTCTAAAGGCGAAGCGCGAATATTTCCAATCAATTGGCAAGTATCTGGGTAATGCTCCGCAGAAGGGTGCAAACCCAGAGATCTTCGCCTATAGAATGACAGTGCTGAAGCCCCACGACCTTCTTCTTGCGCATCTCATCTTCTACGAAGGATGCCACATAATGGCGGTTTCTCACCCAAAGATGGCGAAACGGAAGCCTGACGCAGGAATATAGAGGGTCGAAACTTTCCTTCCTGATTATCGGCGTCAAGGCGCGTCTCAGTCTGCCCTGCGACTTCCCATCTCCCCGTTTGATCCCCTGCGCCTCTTGCGCTTATGCGTTGGGTGGCTCCTGACGCCTACGCCTTGGGGAAGCGGCAGCAGACGCGGACGCCGCCGGTGGGGCCGGGGCCGACGGAGAGCTCGCCGCCGAAGACTTCGGCGCGGTGGCGCATGATGCGGAGGCCGTTGCCGCCTTCGCGGTCGGGTTTCCGGTCGGCTTCGAATCCCCGCCCGTTGTCCTCGATCGCCAGGACGCCGCCGTGGTCGTCGTAGTCGAGCGACATCACGATGCGCGAGCCGTTGCCGTGTTTGGCGGCGTTGTTCACGGCTTCCTGCGCGATCAGGTAGAGATGTTCGGCCGTGCCCGCATCTTTGGGGCGGCCTTCGCGTTCGGCGTAGAATTCGACGTCCTTCTGGAAGAGGGCGCTTGATTCCTCGGCCAGGCGGCGCAGCGCGTCCGACAGGCCGTCTTCCGTCAGCGCGACGGGGGCGAGGCCGCGCGCGATGCGGCGCACCTGGCTCACGGCGTCCTTCAAGGTCGAGGTGATCTGCGCGGCATCCGTTTCCGCGGCCGCGTCGGCGGCGCCCGCCCGCTGGCGGTAGGCGCCGAACAGGTACATCGCGCCCGTCAGCTTCTGCCCGAGCGAATCGTGCAAATCGCGGCCGATGCGCGCCTTTTCGTGGCCCGAAATCCGCAGGACTTCGTCTTCCAGCTTGCGGCGTTCTTCCATCACGTCGCCCAGCTTGCGGTTGACCTCGGCCAGTTCCGCCGTGCGCTTCCGCACCAGCGCCTCGATGCGCCGCGAACGGCCGGCCAACAACAGCAGCGCGCCCGCCAGCGCCAGCGAAACGGCGGCGCCGACCGCGCCGATCGTTTGAGGGACGCGCGACCGGGCCGCGGCCCAGTAGGCCGGATCGGCCTCGGCCACGAGCCGCCATTCCTGGTTGGCCAAGCTGAATTCGCGCGCGAAGCGGAAGGCGCGGACCGGTTCCGCCGCGCCGCCCGTCGGCTCCAGGCGCGCCACGAGGCCGCGCGCGCCGTCGCCCATCGCCGTCGCCAGCACGCGCTCGGGCTGGAAAAGGCCCACGGCGAACCCGACCAGTTCGCCGACGAATCCGGCCGGGCCGTAGGCGATCGGCGCAAACATGTAGAGGCCTTGGCCGCCCGGTTCCGCGGCCGTGCCGACCGGCTCCCCGCCCAGCGCGAACACGCCTTGTTTCATCGCCCCGATCGCGGCCACGTCTTCGGCGCGGGCGCGGAAATCGTATCCCGGCGGAACGCCCAGGCCGCCCGGCGGCGTCTGGTAGGTCAGCACGAAATATTCCGGATTTTCCGGCATGGGCTCGAAACCGCCGTTGCCGTCGGATTTGACGATGGCATGTCCGGCGCCGCCGGGCTGCTCGTAGCTCGCGCGCACGTCTTTGGGGATCTGCTGGGCAAATCCGTAGGCGCCCAGGATCCGCCGCTGGTAGATCATGCCTTTGCGCACGATTTCGTCGAACGCCGCAGGCGAGACCTGGTCGGACAGGCTGTGGAGCTGCCGAATGGAATCGAGCACCTCCATGAACAGCTGGATTTCCCGCAGCGTGCGCGCGAACAGCTTGTCCGACGCCTGCTGGAATTCCCGCTCGATGCGCGCGCTTTCCTGAAGCCCCTGCGACCGCGCCACCCACGCCGTCGTTCCCAGTCCCAGCGCCAGCACCAGCATCGCCAGCGCGACCTGTCCCCCCGACAGGCGGAGGAGCTTCACCTTCCCCGGCACCTCGGTCGCTGTCGGTCCGTTTTGCATCGGAACCGGAGCCTACACCGGGTCACGCCCGCGCGCGACACGAAAATGGGCGCGCAAAACGGTGTTGCCCCGGCGCGGCCTTCCATGCCACAGTTTTCTCACGGCAAACCCATGGACGCTCGCCAGCCCAACTTTTCCCGCGCAGGCTTCACGCTCATCGAAGTGCTCGCTTCGCTCGGCCTTTGCGCCCTGCTCGCCACGGCCACCGCGTCGGCCATCGCCTTTGCCGCGCGCGCGGAGCGGATGGCCGCGCGCGACGGCGAAGCTTCGCTGCTTCTCCCCGCGCTCTACGCTGGCCAGCGGCTCCGCCCCGACGAGCTCCCCGCCGCCCCCCCCGGCTGGCGCGTCGAGACCAGCACCGACATCGTGGAGATCTCCGACGATCTCTTGCAGGAGTGGCATTTGCTGGCCGTGGCCGCCGACGACGGAGAAACCCGGCCGTTCACCCTCCGCATCCTGGACGACGTGCCATGAGCGAATCCAACCCCAAGACCCTCGTGATCCTCGCCGCGGCCCTCGGCTGGAACCTGATTGAAAAGCACAAGCCCGCGACGAAACTCCGCTTTCGTCCCGTCGCGCCCGGTCCGCTGGCCCTGACCTGCCCGGCGCAGGCGACGCTGCGCACGGCGCTGCCGCCGACGCGGCACGGCATCGTCGCGTCCGGCTGGTTCTGCCGCGATTTGGCGCGCCCCCATTTCTGGGAACAATCGGCCGCGCTGGTGCAGGGCCGGCGCATCTGGGACGACGCGCGGGCCGCCGGACAGACCGTCGGCCTGGCGTTCTGGCAGCAGAGCCTCGGCGAGCGGCTCGACCTCGTGATCTCGCCCAAACCCATCCACCGCCACCATGGCGGCATCTTGATGGACTGCTACACGCGCCCCGAGCCTCTTTACGCCGAGCTCTGCGAATCCATCGGCCGCAAATTCGACCTCTACCACTACTGGGGCCCGATCGCCCGCACCCGCGTCGGCCGCTGGATTTCCGAAGCCACGCTCCGGATCCTCGCCCGCCCCGACGCGCCCGACCATTTGTTCGTCTACCTGCCCTCCCTCGACTACGATCTCCAGCGCCATGGCCCCGATTCCCCGCAGGCCGCCGCCGCTCTCGCCGAAACCCTGGCCCAGATCGAACCGCTGATCGCCGCCGCCGAAGCCCAGGGCCGCGCCTGGCTCCTGACCGGCGACTACGCCATCGAGTCCGTCGTGCCCGGCGACGGCGCGCTCTTCCCGAACCGGATCCTCCGCGAGGCGGGCCTCTTCCACACGCGCGAAACCGCGCGCATGCTCTACCCTGATTTCTTCACGTCCCGCGCGTTCGCCATCGTGGACCACCAGATCGCGCACGTACACATGCCCGATGCCGCCGACTTGCTGCGCGTCCGTGAACGCCTCGCCGCCGAACCCGGCATCGCCGAGATTCTCGACCGCGGCGCGCAAACCGAGCGCGACGTCTATTTTCCGGAGCGTTCCGGCGAGTTGCTGCTCGTCGCCGCGCCCGGCCGCTGGTTCGCCTATCCGTGGTGGACGGATCCCCGCCAGGCTCCGGACTACGCGCACCAGATGGACATCCACAACAAGCCTGGCTTCGACCCCTGCGAACTGTTTTTTGGGTTCCCTCCGCCGCACGTCACGCAAAAGACCGAAAAGATCCGAGGCACGCACGGCCGGTCCGGCGCCGGGCACGAGATCGCCGCCGCGGGGCTGTTCCCCGAGGCGAAGACCTTCCTCGACCTCGCCGGCGCGCTCCGGAACCGCTTCGCCGGCGTGCGTTGAACCGCGGTTGGGTCTCCATTGCCTCATCGCCCCCACGCCCCATCTCGCCTTTTATGATATTTATAAATAACATATATGATATTTATAAATAACATAAAAACCGGAAACTCGTACTGCGGGGACCGGAGCGCCGGCGGAGCCCAAAGCAAAACGCGCGGAACTTTCGTTCCGCGCGTCGCATGGGCCAGGAAAGAAGCTTACTTCGCCTTCTTAGCGGCGATCGTGGCCTTGGCTTTCGCGATCTTGGCGATGGAGGCGAAGCCTTCCGGATCGTGAATCGCGATTTCGGAGAGCATCTTGCGGTTCAGTTCGATGCCGGCCTTGGTCAAGCCTTCGATGAAACGGCTGTAGGACACGTCATTGAGCTTGCAGGCGGCCGAGAGGCGCATGATCCACGTACCGCGGTAATCGCGCTTGTTCATCTTGCGGTGCGTGTAGCTGAGCTCCATCGCGCGATCGACGGCCTCGGTGGCGATGCGGAACAGCTTACTGCGGCTTCCGTAGAAGCCCTTGGCCTGGTCGAGACGGCGTTTGCGGCGTTTGCGGCTCGCCACGGCATTGGTAGTTCTGGGCATGGGTATTCTCCTCTATCCTTGAAATTAAACGCCCAACTCGAGCGAGAGGGACTTGGCGAACTTGCCGCCGGCCTGGATGGTCTGGCGCAGGCGCCGCTTCTGCTTGCGGGTCTTGCTGGCGGCCAGATGCCGCCGCCCCGGCTTCTTGTGCAGCATCTTGCCGGTCGCCGATTTCTTGAAGCGCTTGGCCACCGCCTTGCGCGTTTTCTTCTTCACTTTCGTTGCCATAGTTCCGTTATCCTCGCGTCCGGGATCGGGCGAGCTGCCCGGTCCCTCTTTCCAATCTTTTCAAAACAGACGGCGACTTGTACGGGATTTGCCCCCGCCCGTCCAGTCAAATCCTCCGCCGGCTCCGTTTTCAGGCCGGGGACATCGGCGCTTTCGCGGCCTGCTTGGCTTTCGGGTTGGGCATGATCACCATCAGGATGTTCTTGCCCAGCAGCTTGGGGGCCTGCTCCACGACGCCAATCTCGCGGACGTCCGCCAGCACGCGGTTCATCAGGGCGAAGCCCAGTTCCTTGTGGGCATTTTCGCGCCCGCGGAAGAACAGGGAGACCTTGACCCGGTGGCCATCCTCGAGGAACTCCACCAGATGTCGCATTTTGACTTCATAGTCATGGTCGCCCACGCTGGGGTGCAGCTGGATTTCCTTCACGCGGGTGGCGGAAGCGTTCCGGCGGTTCTGCTTTTCCTTCTTGCTCTTGTCGTACTGGAACTTGCCGTAGTCCATGATCCGGCAAACCGGCGGCCGCGCCGTCGGGGAAATTTCCACCAGATCGAGTCCCGCCGCGCGGGCCTGATTCTGCGCCTCGTAGGTGGCCACGACGCCAATCTGTTCGCCGCCGGGGCCGATCAGGAAGACCTCGGGGACACGGATTCTCTGGTTGGTTCGCGTGGGAAATCCGCCGCGCGGATCCCGGGGATTGGTCTGGGGTATGGCCATTATTTCCTTGAGGTTCAGGAGCTCGAAGCCGCTCCGCTTGGCTTTTCTATTTCAGCTCCACGCGCCGTTCGGCGTCCATCTTTTCGATAAACGCGTCCAGCGGCATAGGGCCCAGGTCCCCGGCCACCCGGCCGCGGACCGAAACGGTTCCGTTTTCGATTTCCCGCCCGCCCAAAACGAGCATGTAGGGAATCTTCTGCATCTGCGCATCGCGGATCTTCGCGCCCATCTTCTCGGCGCGCTCGTCCACGACGACCCGGATATCCTTCGCGCGCAGCTTCGCGGCCACGTCCTTCGCGGCGGCGGCCTGCTTGTCCGTCACCGGAATCAGCAGCGCCTGCACGGGCGCGAGCCACAGCGGGAACGCGCCGGCGTAGTGCTCGATCAGGATGCCGAAGAAACGCTCGAGGCTGCCCAGCAAGGCGCGGTGCACCATGTAGGGGCGGTGCTCCTGGCCGTCCGCGCCCATATAGACCATGTCGAAGCGCTCGGGCAGGTTGAAATCGAACTGCACGGTGCTCATCTGCCATTCGCGGCCGATGGCGTCGCGCGTCTTGAGGTCGATCTTGGGGCCGTAGAACGCGCCGCCGCCCTCGTCCATCTCGTAGGCGATGCCTTCGGCCTTCAGCGCCGCTTCGAGCGAGCGCTGCGCGAGTTCCCAGCGAGCGGGCTCGCCCACGGCCTTCTCGGGCCGCGTCGCGAGGTACGCCGTGATGTTCTCGAACCCGAATGCTTTCCACATGGCGATCGCGAAGCGGACGGCTTCGCGCACTTCGCTCTCGACCTGTTCTTCGGTGCAATAGATGTGGGCGTCGTCTTGCGTGAACCCGCGCACGCGCATCAGGCCGTGCAGCACGCCGGCACGCTCGTAGCGGTAGACCGTGCCCAGTTCCGCCCAGCGCAGCGGCAACTCGCGGTACGACCGCTTGTGGGTTTTGTAGATCTGGATGTGGAACGGGCAGTTCATCGGCTTGATGTAGTACCGCTGCTCGTCGATCTCCATCGGCGCGTACATGTTTTCGCTGTAGAAGCCCAGATGACCCGAGGTTTCCCACAGTCCGGCGCGGCCGATGTGCGGCGTGTAGAGCATCTCGTAGCCGGCGCGGTAGTGCTCGCGGCGCCAGAATTCCTCGATCGTCGCGCGGATCCGCGCGCCCTTCGGGTGCCAATGCACCAGCCCGGGGCCCACGCTCTCCTGGATGCTGAACAAATCGAGATCGCGGCCCAGCGCGCGGTGGTCGCGCAGCTTGGCCTCTTCCAACATCTTCAGGTGCGCGTCCAGATCGGCCTGCGACAGGAACGCGGTGCCGTACAGGCGCTGCATCATCTGGTTTTTCTCGTCGCCGCGGAAATACGCGCCGGCGAC
>CAZECJ010000122.1:0-8729 GCA_964510645.1 uncultured Verrucomicrobiota bacterium
GGCGCGTCGATCGGGGTGATGATGACGGCGCTGTCTTCGATGCGGTACTTCAGGCCGGCCACTTCGGTGATGTACTTGATGGCGTCGAGCATGCTGATGCGGCGCAGGTTGAGGGTGATGTCGCGGACGCCGGCCGGAGCGGAGGAGGACAGCGCCATGCCGCCGCCGAGATCCTCGCCGCCGAAGCCCCATTCATCCACGGCCGTCGCCGCCGGAGCCGCCGGAGCGGGCGCGGGCGCGCCGCCGCCGCCTTGTCCGAGGTTCAAGATGATGTTGACGCCTTCCTTCTCGGGATCGGCGGCCAAGCTGGCTTCGACCAGGAAATTGACCACGTCGTTGATGTTGGCCTGGCGAAACTCGACGGCCGGAATGATGATGGTCTTCATCTTGTCCTGCAGGCGGGCCGACGCGGGCTTGCTGTCCACGCCGCCGGGCTGGCTGGCTTCCGTCGGCATTTCGATCGCCGCGCGGATGGGCGGGCTCCAGCTGCGGCGCACTTCGGTCATCATGCCCTGTACCCGGGCGTCGCGTTCCACCGAAGCCAGCTTGAACTTGTCGGCTTCGATCTTGCGGATATAGCGCATGGCGCTCTTGTGGTAGGGATCGCGCTTCAGGATCTGCTCGAAGAGGGCGTTGGCGCGGTCGTAGTCCTTGAGCATGTACCACTGGCGGGCTTCGTCGTACATCTGTTCGATGCTCTTGGCCTTCTCGATGGTCGCCGGCTGGTCTTCCGGAGCTTTGGGCAGAGCGTTGCGCGCTTCCAGGCGGGTCAGCTTCTTGTCCAAGGCCTTGGCGCCGCGATGGGCGGGATCGTTCTTCAGGGCGGAATCCACCAGTTTGCGGGCTTCTTCCAGCCGCTCGTTCTTCTGCACCATTCCGTGGGCGCGCAGGTACTGGGCTTCGGCCAGCCCCTTGACGATCTGGTCGCGCACGGCGGCGTTCTGGGGCCGATCCGGCAAGCCGTTCATGGCATCGGCCAAGGATTTTTCGGCGGCGACGTAGTCGCCCTGGCTCAACGCGGCGAATCCGGCGTCGGAAGCCTTGAGCGCATCGACTTCGGCCGCCTGGCGGCGGATTTCTTCCTGCTGGGCGGTTTCCTTGGCGATTTTCTTGAGTTCCTTGGAATCCAGCTTCTCGACTTCTTTTCCGCTCTTCTTGGCCGGCACGGCTTCATCGATCCCGCTTCCGAAATCGGAGAAATCGGCGGCAGGGGCTTCTTCCACAGACACTTCGTCGGCGACGGCCAGAGCTGTTTCCTCAAGCGGTGCGGCGACTTCTTCGGCCACCGGTTCTTCGGCGAACAGATCGCCCAGCAGATCTTCCTCGGCGACGGGAGCGGCCATTTCCTCGACGGCTTCCGGAGCCGCGGCTTCTTCCGCCGCGACGGGAGTTTCTTCGACGGGGGCGGCTTCGATTCCGGCAAACGGATCGGCCACGGCTTCCTCGGCCGGGACAGCGACTTCTTCGGCCATCGGCTCGACCTCTTCAACGGGGGAGGCTTCGGCATCGAGATCCGCAAACGGATCGGCCACGGCTTCTTCCGCAGGCGCGGCAACTTCTTCCGCCACCGGGGCGGCTTCGGCGGCGGGCGCCGCTTCGAGTCCGGCGAACGGATCGGCCACGGCTTCTTCGGCGACGGCTTCGGCGACGGCTTCTGCGGGAACTTCGGCGGCCGGAGCAGCGGCTTCGGCCGCTTGCTCGGTCGGGGCTCCGACGTCGCCCAGCAGGGCGTCCAGATCAAGATCGTCTTCTTGCGCGAATGCCATGCTGCCACACAAGAAAGACACCGCCATCGCCGCGACCATGCACCATTTCATCTGGGACTCCTCCTTGGAACTGAAACGAGGACGAAGGTTTTTCCTCGTCCGAACCCACATCTGTTTTACGACATCCATTTGCAAATCACCACATCGGAGCGGGCGCCGCCGCAGGCGCCGGCGAGGCGCTCGGAGCAGGCGCCGGAGCAGGAGACTGGCCCGTCATCGCCGCCCGCTCTTCGGAACTCCACAAGGGAACCGTCACTTTTTCGCCGGTTTTCATGTTTTGAATTACTACGTTTTCGCGGCGAATGTCAACGATCTTGTATTCAGCGCCGCGCACCGCAAAGACGTCGTTGAGGCGCTGAACCGGCAGCCGTTGTTTGTCGATCAAGGAAACGAACAGAATGGCCAGTTCCTGCTCGGTGACCGGACGTCCCTTGACGAGCACGACCGAGCGTTTGTCCGACTGGCGGACCATGGTCAAGGTTTCCCCGCCCGGCCCTTTCGGGTCGTATTGATCCACCTTGTAGCCCAGCACGACGTCGCCGGGTTTCACGAAATAGGTGCGCACCAGCGTCTGCAGATTCAGCTGGAACCGAACCGAGCCGTCGCCGAACGTGGACGTGGTGACGAACCGCAGATAGAACGGCACGGGGCGGATGCCCGCCACGCGCAACTTGACGATGGGATCGGGGAAGTCCGCCGGATCCTTGGCGTCGGTCTTGGCGCCGATCTCCTCGATGTTGGTGAAGCCGTCGTTGTCCAAATCGCCTGTGCCGTCGGCGGGATCCTGCGGATTGAGCCCCAAGGCCAATTCGATCTTGTCGGGAATGCCGTCGCCGTCGGTATCCAGCGTTTGGATGTCGACGATCGCGGGCTGGGCGGCCAAGCAGAACGGACATTCGACCGCGTCATACGGGATGGGCTTTCCGCACTTGACGCAGCCCACGCGCCGCTCGCTGACGGTGGTCCGGACGGCCACGGTCAGCGCATTGGTGGCTTCCGCACGGGCCGACGCCAGCACCGCATCGAACGGCACCGTGTCTTTGGGCGCGATGGGCGTCCCGGTCCAGTTGATCCGCACCAGGCCCGGCTTGGCGGAATCCTTGTCGGCCTGGATCTGCTGCGCCAGCAGCACGCAAGAGACCAGAAGCGCCGCCAGCGCCGCCAGCAGGATCATCTTTTCGTAGTGATCCCGGATCCAATCGTTTTTTCCTCGGGGTGCCTGGCTCACGGATTCTCCTCCCCTTGCGCGACGTCGACGGCGGTTTCGGCAAAACGATACAGATCCACCTCGAGGCGGACGTTGGGCAATTCCTGGCCGGCCACGATTCGCAATTCGCGCGGCAGGATCTCCGCCGCCGGCTTGGCGACGGACGAGGCCGCGCCGGGGCTCTGCCAGCCGGCGGTCGATACGGGCGCGGGGGCGGCGGAAGCCGGGGCGGCTTCCTCCGCGGGCGGCGCCACCACGGCGGGCCGTGCGGAGTTCACGATCTCCATCCGGGTGACCACCACGAACGGCGAGCCCTGCGCCAACCGGTCGAGGACCTTCCAGTTGGCCGGATCCTGCGCGCGGTACGACAGCACGTAGTGCTCCTTGGTGTAGAGCCCCATCGGATCGGCCACCAATTCCACGCTGGGCGCGGCGGGCGCCGACTCGGTCCGGTTCCGCGCGCTGCGGCGGCCGAATTCCTCTTCGACGGGCGCGACCTGCGCATCCTTCTCGAACACGGTGCGGTCCACCGAAACCAGCTCGCCGATGCCGGCGTCATACAGGATCTCGCACAGCGCCTTGACGGAGTTGAGCTGGTCCACCAGGCGGTTCATCTCTTCCTCGGCCGGCAGGTTGCCTTCCGCATAGCGCTGGAATCCGAAGGCGAAATTGGCGGGCAGCGCCACGGCCTTCGTGCGCGCATCGTTGACGAGCTGGCGAAGCGTCTCCTCCATCAGCTGGCGGAAACGGTCGCGGGTGACCGGCTCCGCCGCCCACTGCCCTTTCTTCATGGCGCCCCGGAGCCCATCCAGATATTCCCCGTAGATTTCCTGCTGCTTGCCCATGGCCTGCACGTTGGCGTCCGAGGGGAACACCGAGCGGTTGGTCAGCCGCTGCAGCTGGCCTTGGACCGAGGTCAGCTTCGAGAAGCCGTCGGCATAGCGCCCTTTCGCGCTGAACAGGAGATAGAAGAGGACGATGGCCAGCAGCAGGACGACGAGGCCGCCGGCCAGCAAGGGCATGTGTTTGCGGTTCATAGCGCCTGAGGCTCCTTCAAGACGGCCAGGATTTTGAATTCCAAGGTGCTGGCATCCGAACGCGCCGGCGGCTGCCAGATGATTTCGGTTTGATCGGAAAACCACTTGGCTTCGCGCAGCTGGTCGCGATATTTACCGACCGCTTCGCTCTTGATCCGGTCCTGATAGGCCATGCCTTCGATCTCGATGCCGGCGACGAGATTGTTGGCTCCGGACGCGGCGGGCGCGGCGGCCGGCCTCGCCCCTTCCGCCGGCGCGACGGCGCCGGGCAGCGCGGACAGCGGGCGTACGCGGGTCAGCCACATGCCGTCCGGCAAGGGCGCGCTGATGGACCCCAGCAGGCTCCGCCAGACGCCGCGACGCGCTTCCAGGGAAGTCAGCTCGGAAATCTTGCCCTCGACGTCGGCCACGGAGGCTTCGACTTGCTCCAGTTTCCTTTCCACGCCGGACAGCTCGCCGACGCGCGCGTCGATCCGGGAACGGATGTCGTCCGCCACGCCCGCCATGCGGGAGTAGAAGGAGATCCACACCATCAGGGCCATCAGGGCGGCCGCGGCGGCCATCGCGAAGATCGGCTGCTTGCGCTTGAACTTCTTGTCTTCCTCCGCCTTCGGGGGCAGCAGGTTGATTTCGATGGGGCACGTATGCATCTGGCGCAGGGCCAAGCCCACCAGCTGCCCCATTTCGCACGCGTGCGCGCCCACCTGCTCGGCGGGGATCTGCTCCGACACCGCCACGTTGTTGAACGGATTGAAATAGTCCGTTTCGACGTTGAGCTTCTCGCGCAGGAAGGTGTCCGTGTAGGGAATGACCGAACTGCCGCCGGTCAGCAGCAGCAGCGCGGGCTGCTGGCCGCCCTGCTGGCTGCGGTAGAAATTGATCGAGCGGTTGAGCTCCTGGTGCAGGCGCGTCATCATGCTGCGCACGCTCTTGGAGACCTTGTCCACCGTCTCGCTCTGCGGCCCCTCGTAGGCGCCGCCGAAGGCCACGTAGGCGTGCGCCTTCTTCATCGCCTCGGCGTCGTCGAACGAAATGCTGAATTCGTTCATGATCGCCTGCGTGATCTGGTTGCCCGCCACGGGCACGCTGCGGCTGAACACGCGGCCCGCCTCGATGAAGATCAGGTCCGTCGAGCGCGCGCCGATGTCCACGACCAGCGTGCAGGCCGGCAGGTTGTCGTAGTTGTAGCGCACGGCGTTGTAGAGCGACATCGGCGCCACGTCGACCAGGTTCGGCTCCAGCCCCGTGAACCGCACGCAGTCGGTGAGGCCGGCGATGATGTCCGACTTGATCGCCGCCAGCATCACATCCACGTCGCCCGTCGCGCCGCTGATGAGCTGGTAGTCCCACACCACTTCGTTCATGGGGAACGGGACGTTCTGCTGCGCTTCGTACTGGATGATCTGGTAGACTTTTTCCGGCTCGACCGGCGGCAGCTTGACGAACCGCGAAAACACCGCGTGGCCCGAAATGGCCACCTGCACGGGCCCGGGCTTGCAGCCGGATTCGCGGATCAAATCGTGGATGGTCGTGATGATGTATTGCGACCGGTCCGCGTCGCTCTGGGGATCCACGCCCAGGTCGCTCACGGCATAGCGGGTCATTTCCAGCCCGCCCTTCACGTCCGCAAACTCGGCGAGCTTGAGGCTGTGCGATCCAATGTCCAACGTCAATATGGGCTTCTTGGCCATGGAACGATTTCCTTGCTGGAAGATTTACCGGGCGGCGGCGCCGGCCGGCTTGATCGCCTCGTACATATCGTAGTCGACGTGGGCAAAAGGCGTTTGCGCGCGGTTCAGCAGCACGCCGTCCACGGGGCTGAATCGATCCCACCAGTTCGGCGTCTGCGCGGTGGATTCCGTCGCCACCACGGCGCCGCGGGCCTTGACGACCACGGCCACCTGCTCCACCCGCCCGAGGCGGGCCAGGGTGCTCGGATGCAGGAACATGTCGCTGTAGTGGCGGCCCTTGGCGACGTTGACGTAGGTGACCGTGCCGCGGAACATCACCTCCGCGCCCTTGTTGCTCTGGTCTTTCATGTAAACGTAATAGGTGAACTCCAGCTCATCGACCCAATCCGGCGCGGTTTCGTATTCCACCATCACGCGCCACCAGTCCGGCTGCCGGGCGGACGCCTGGCTGGCCGTCGCGGTGCGGAACACCGGCGTCTTGGTGCCGGGCACCGGAGCCATCTTGCGGATTTTGATGATGTCGGATCCGGCGCCCGGAGCGGCGGCCGGAGCCAGTTGAGCCAGCGCCGTTCCGGCGGCAAATCCCAACGCGGCAAACAGAACAAACCCGAACCCAACCTTGGATCGAACGGTACGATTCATCTTCCTGCCTCCTCACGCCAACTATGAGCCGCAAAAGCCGCCATGGCTTGCCTGCACAATTTTCGGGAGTATAGGCGCACCGCCCGTTTTTCGTCAACCGCCATTTCCCGTTGCCCGGTAAAATGCTCTGCCGCCCGGCGGGGTCCCGGCCGTTCTCAAACCAACCGGTTGAAAATCCGCGCCCGCGGCCGATGCGCCAGCACCGCGCTCGTGCTCATTTCGGGTTCCAGCATGTCGGAGTCCGTCACCGTCACGCCGATGCGGCCCGCCTCGGACCATTCGCAGATCTTTCGGCTCAAGCTCATGTCGGGACACGAAGGATACCCCGGCCCAAACCGCGCCCCCGTTTTGCCCCCGAACGGCTCCAGCATCTTCCGGTGCGCCCACTCGGCCACCGCATCGGCGTATTCCGCCGCAAAGCCCGCCCAAAAGAAGTACTCCTGGTACTCCCCTTCCGCCTGCATCCGTTCCAGCTCCGCCGAGGCGGCCGGATTGCCCACCGTGACCGTGAAGCATCCAAGTATATCCCCTTGCGGCGCATAGAAATCCGGAATGCAAAGCCGCTCGTTGATCTGCTGCCGCGGGAAGGCCTGCACCACCGGTTCTCCGCCCCCGTTCGGATAGACGATCAGGGTGTCGCCGTCCGGCTTGCACCGGTGCCACGCCACCGCCGCCTTCGGCACGAACAGGCGCCGCTTCAGGTTCTCATTCAGCAGTCGCTCGTAATGGCCTTGCGCCTCGCCTTCGAGGATCTGCCGGTACTCCCCTTCCGACAGGTTGCCCTTCTTGAAGCCCCAGCGCCCCACCAGCAGCGACATCCGCTCGATGAACGGATTCACCTCTTCCAGCGCTGGTTCCCAGACCTGCGCGCCCCAGAACGGCGGCACGAGGGGTTCGTCTTGCGGCCTTTCAGATTCAGGGTTCACGGTTCACCGTTCAGGGTTCAGGGTTCAGGGATGGAGATTCCGAAACGCCACGCCTTATCCACTCATTGTTAATTCTTCACTCTTCATTCTTAATTGCCCGTCGCCTTGGGCGACGGGGCCGCCGGCGGAGCCGCGCGGCGCAGAGTGCCCGTCTCCTTCAGTTCCCGGAACGCCGTCAGGCTGTCGAAGGCGTCCTTGCAGTAGCGCACCGGCCCCGAATAGACCGGCTGGCAGTCGTTGGCCACGAAATTCTCCGTCAGCGCCGCGCCGCCCAGCAGCACCGGCAGGCGCAGGCCCGCGGTTTCCATCGCCTTCAGGTTCTCGCGCATCACCTGCACCGATTTCACCAGCAGGCCGCTCATGCCCAGCACGTCGGCGCCCGACTCGCGCACGGACTCCATCATTTTCTCGATCGGCACCTTCACGCCCAGGTTCACCACCTGATAGCCGTTGTTCGAGAGGATGATGTCCACCAGGTTCTTGCCGATGTCGTGCACGTCGCCCGCCACCGTGGCGATCACCATCTTGCCCGAAGCCCCCCCATCGCCAGCCTTCAGGTACGGCTTGATCATAGCGACGGCCTTCTTCATCACCTCGGCCGACTTCAGCACGAACGGCAGTTGCAGCACGCCGTCGTTGAACAGCCTCCCCACTTCCTTCATGCCCGGAATCAGATGCCCGTTGAGAATTTCCTCGGCGGCCATCTTCGCCAGCAGCGCCGGAATCGACGTCTCCAGCAACGCCGCCTTGCCTTTGACCAGGGCCGCGGCGACTTGTTCTTCCGGCGTCTGCGCCGCACCCGCCGCGCCGGCTTCGGCTTCCGGCGCCGCCGCCTCGAAATGCTGGATGTACAGCTCCAGCGGATCGCCGTCCGCCGCGTCGTTGTCCAGCAGCTTCTCTGCCAGCTTCACCGCCGCCGGCGCCAGATCCGTCAGCGGCACCAGCGTGGACGTGTTGATGATGCACGCGTCCATCCCCGCCTTCACGCAGCGGTCCAAAAACACCGTGTTGAGCACCTTGCGCGCCGGCGGCTTCAGGCCGAACGACACGTTCGACAGCCCCAGAATCGTCCGCACGCCCGGGAATTCCTTTTTGATGCGACGGATGGCCGCGATGGTTTCCTTGGCCGCGTCGCGCAGCGCGCCGTCGCCGCTGCACACCGTGAACGTCAACGCGTCGATCAGCAGATCGCCCCGCCGCAGCCCGCGCTGCTCGCAGAACTCGATCAGGCGCTTGGCGATCTCCACCTTGCGGTCCGCCGTCATGGCCATGCCGGTCTCGTCGATCGTCAGCGCCACCAGCCCGGCCCCGAACCGCTTGGCCAGCGCCACGAGCTTCTCGGCCTTTTCCTCGCCGGATTCGAAATTGATCGAATTGACGAGCATGCGCCCGCCGTAGAGTTTCAGCGCCGCCTCGACCACGTCGAGCTGCGTGCTGTCCACCATCAGCGGCAGGCGGCA
>CAZECJ010000123.1:0-8711 GCA_964510645.1 uncultured Verrucomicrobiota bacterium
CGATGGTACTGCCTCACTTGGGGGCGGGAGAGTAGCACGTTGCCAGGATTTTTTTGGATCCGATCTGCGCAAGCAGGCCGGATCCTTTTTTTATGCCTGGCGGTCGGCCGATCAAATCTCTGGCCTTTGGCCGCTGCTCTTGCGAAAATGCGTCCGGGATGAATGGGATGCCATTTCGCAATTCGCCGGATTCCAGGAAGATGGTCGTTGCCTGGGCGCTGGTGGCGGCTTGGACGGCCGTCCTCTTTTTGGCCATTCCGTTTGCCCGCGCGCTGCAAGATCGCCTCGAGCGCTTCGCTGGCCCGCGCGTCTATCTGGCCGCCGCGAGCGTTCTGGGATTGAGCTGCATTCTCGCCATGCTGGCGGGTTTGGTTCGGGGGCCGCGAACCCGAGTGGTCCGTCGCGTCGGCACATTGATTCTCCTGGGCTGTCTTTCCGCCGGCGTACTGCTCACCCAGCTGCAAACGTCTGCCGAGGCCGTCCATTTTTTTGAATATGGCCTGCTCGGTTTTCTGATGTTCCGGGCGTGGCGGCATCACGTGGGCGACGCCCTGATTTATCCGATCTCCGCCGCATGCCTGGGGTTGGTGGCTTGGCTGGACGAGTTCCTGCAGTGGCTGATGCCCGGCCGATTCTGGGATTTCCGCGACATCCGTTTGAACGCGATGGCCGGGGCCATCGTTCTGGCGTGCATGGCGTTGGTTTTTCCGTGTTCCGAGCTCCAGGGGCCCATCTCCGGGAAGTCGGTGCGGCGTCTCTGCTATTTGGCATGGGCGATGCTTTTGGCCTTGGGTTTGGCCCTGTCCAACACGCCGGCGCGGGTCGATTGGTATGCGGCCCGGATTCCCTTGCTTCATTTCCTTCTCAACAACGAAAGCGTGATGAGCGAATTCGGGCATCGCCATGTCGATCCGGAGATCGGAACGTTTTTTTCCCGCCTGTCGCGGACGGAGCTGCCCCGGATCGACGGCGAGCGCGGCGCCGAGGTCGGCCGAATCCTTGTCCGCGACCATGCGATGATCCGGCCCCGGGATTTCCGGAAGACCTACACGGTTTCCGATGATCCGTTTCGGCATGAATTCTTCCGCCACCTGATCCAGCGGGACCACTATTTCGCCGCGGGCGGGCAATACCGCGCGACCGATCCGGCGCGGTATCGCCACCATCTCGCCGTCGCCCGGCACGAAAACCAACTGCTGGAGAAATATTTTCCGCAGGCGCTGGATTCGGCCGGTTGCCGCTGGGATGCGGACCGGCAGGCGCATTGCGCCGAACAGCCCGAGGACGCCCTGCCTTTTGTCAGCGAGGTGAGCGATCACCTAGTGACGGGCATGACGGAGCTGGAATGGTGGCTGGTCCTGGGGACGCTGGCCGGCGGGGTCGGATGGGGATATGCCCGTTGGGGAAAAGAACCGCGCCGATAGGCCGGAAATGGTCCTGATCTTGGCGGGCCAGATCCTGCCGGGGCGCAAAAAAGCGGCAGGCGCTGGCCTGCCGCTTGTGCGTCGAGCGCGAATTACGCGCCGAGCTGCCAGCGCACAAAACGCCGGATGGTGAACTCGTCGCCGGCGGCTTTGCCGGCTTCGGCGAGGACCGCGGAGATGGTCTTGTCCTGATCCTTCACGAAGGGCTGTTCGACGAGGCAGATCTGCCCGTAGAACTTCTCCAGCTTGCCGGCCACGATCTTGTCGATGATGTTGGCGGGCTTGCCTTCGACCTGCTTCGCGTAGATTTCCTTTTCGGCGGCGACGGTTTCGGCCGGGACCTGGTCGCGGGTGATGCAGGCGGGATTGACGGCCGTGATGTGCAGCGTCAGATCCGCGAGCAAGGCCTTGACGGCGGGATTCTGGACGGAAGCGGCGTTCTTGCAGCCGACTTCGACCATGACGCCCAGCTTGCCGCCGAGGTGCACGTAGGCGGCGATGGCGCCGGTGCCCTGGACCTTGTAGCCGATGTTGCGGCGGGCGATGATGTTCTCGCCGATTTCGGCGACCTTGGCATCGACCTTGGCCTTGGCGGTTTGGGCGATGGCGTTGTCGGCGATGCCGGCCGCATCTTGGAGGAGGCCGGCGACGAACGCCTTGAAGTTGTCGTTTTTAGAGACGAAGTCGGTCTCGCAGTTGACTTCGATCATGCGGCCGGACTGGGCGTCGGCCGAGATGTCGGCGGCGATGATGCCCTGTTTGGCGGTGCGGGTGGCCTTCTTGGCGGCGATGGCCATACCGGATTCGCGCAGGATCTTGACGGCGGCGACCTTGTCGCCGTTGGCTTCGACGAGCGCTTTTTTGCACTCCATCATGCCGACGCCGGTTTCTTCGCGCAATTCCTTGACTAGCGATGCAGAAATTTCTGCCATGGGATTTCCTTCTTTCCTCGAGAGTTGAAATGGGAGCCGGAGACGCGCGGGGCGCGTCTCCGGTGGTTCCCTTGGAGTTACTCGGCCTTGGGGGCCTCGGGGGCGGCTTCCTCGGCCTTGGGGGCTTCGGCTTTCGCGGCGTCGGCAGCCGCCTTTTCGGCCTTGGCCTTTTCGCGGGCTTCGGCCTTGGCCTTGGCGGCTTCGGCGGCGCGAGCCTTGCGTTCTTCGGCTTCGACCTTGGCCTTGGCGGCGGCTTCCGCTTCGGCGGCGGCGCGCTTGCGGGCCTCTTCGGCGGCGACCTTGGAGTATTCGGACAAGGCCTGCTGGATGGTGATGGACACCAGATCGGCGATCAACTTGATGCCGCGGATGGCGTCGTCGTTGGCCGGGATGGGGTAGTCGATCGGGTCGGGATTCACGTTGGCATCCACGAGGGCGATGACGGGGATGTTGAGGCGGTTGGCCTCGGCGACGGCGATGGCTTCGCAGTTGACGTCCACGACGAACAAGGCGCCGGGGTTGCCGACCATGTCGGCGATGCCGCTGAGGTTGTACTGCAGCTTCTGCAACTCATGGCGGATCTTGGCGATTTCCTTCTTGGGCAGGGCGTTGATGGAACCGTCTTTTTCCATCTGTTCGATTTCGCGCATGCGGGCGATGGACTTGCGGAGGGTCTCGTTGTTGGTCAGCGTGCCGCCGAGCCAGCGGTTGACCACGAAGGGCTGCTTGGTCTGGGTCGCGATGGCCTTGAGGGATTCCTGCGCCTGCTTCTTGGTGCCGACGAACAGGATCTGGCGGCCGCGGGCGATCGTGTCGTAGATGAACTGGCGCGCCTGCTGCAGGCCGTCCAAGGTCTTCTCGAGATCGATGATGTAGATGCCGTTCTTCTGCCCGAACAGATACTTGCGCATCTTGGGGTTCCAGCGCTTGGTGCGGTGTCCGAAGTGCAGGCCTGCTTCGAGCAGGTCTTGGATGCTGACGTCCTGGCGGACGTTGGCGGTCGTCATGGTGACCATGATGGTTTTCCTCTCTTGATGGCTTGTTCCGGCCTTCTTTGTTTTCGGCCGGAAAATCCGCTTTTGTCTCCGGCGGAGGACCGCCGTGAGAACTTCGCTTCCGGTTTTGCACACGCAAAACTCGCCGCGCAATCTACGGGAGGGACCGGGGGAATGCAAGGGGAATTTTGAGGAAATCGGGCCCGGAAGCTTGCGCCGGGCGGGGGCGGCCCGTATAGTTCGGGGTCTTATGAGCACAACCCTATATGACAAAGTCTGGTCGCGGCACGTGGTCCGCGAGGAGTCGAACGGTTCGGCGCTGCTGTACGTGGATCGCCAGCTCGTGCACGAGGTGACGAGCCCGCAGGCGTTCGACGGGCTGCGGCTGGCGGGGCGCAAGGTGCGCCGGCCGAAGCTGAACGTGGCGACCATCGACCACAACGTGCCGACGGTCGATCCGAAGAACATCATGGACCGGATCGCGAAGGCCCAGATCGACGCGCTGGAGAAGAATTGCAAGGAATTCGGCCTGGTCCTGCACGGGATCGGCGACCCCTCGACGGGGGTGGTGCACATCATGGCGCCGGAGCTGGGGCTGACCCTGCCGGGCATGACCATCGTGTGCGGCGACTCGCATACGGCGACGCACGGCGCGTTCGGCGCGCTGGCGTTCGGCATCGGCACGAGCGAAGTCGAACACGTGCTGGCCACGCAGACGCTCTGGCAGCGCAAGAGCCGCTCGATGCGGGCGACGTTCAACGGCAAGCCGGGGAAATGGGTCACGGCCAAGGATTTCATCCTGCGCCTGATCCGCGAGATCGGCACGGCGGGCGGCACGGGCAGCGTGCTGGAATACGCCGGCGAGGCCATCCGGGCGCTGGACATGGCGGGCCGCATGACGATCTGCAACATGTCCATCGAGGCCGGCGCGCGCGCGGGCATGATCGCCCCCGACGAGACGACCTTCGAATACGTCGCGACCGGCGACCGGCCGCACGCGCCGCGCGGGGCCGCGCTGGAGAAGTCCATCGCCTTCTGGAAGACGCTGAAAAGCGACGATGGCGCGAAATTCGACCGCGAAATCGCGATCGACACCTCCAAGCTCGTGCCGCAGATCAGCTGGGGCACGAGCCCGGGCATGATCGTGGACGTCGATGGCGTGGTGCCGGGACCGCACGACGTGCCGACGGTGCAGCCGAACGACGTGGAAAAGGCGCTGGCCTACATGGACCTGAAGCCGGGCACGCCGATGACCTCGATCCCCGTGGACGTGGTGTTCATCGGCAGCTGCACGAACGGGCGCATCGAAGACCTGCGCGAAGCCGCCGGCGTGCTGAAGGGCCGCAAAGTGGCTCCGAAGGTACAGACGCTGGTCGTGCCGGGTTCGGCGCGCGTGAAGGCGCAGGCCGAGGCCGAAGGGCTGGACAAGATTTTCGTTGCGGCCGGCGCCGAATGGCGGAATCCGGGCTGCAGCATGTGCTTGGCGATGAACCCGGACCGGCTCAAGCCGGGCCAGCGGTCGGCGTCGACCTCGAACCGCAATTTCGAGGGCCGGCAGGGCCAGGGCGGGCGCACGCATCTGGTGAGCCCGGTCATGGCGGCTGCGGCGGCCGTCGAAGGGCATTTCGTGGACGTGCGCAAGTTCCTCGAAGGAGGCAAGTGAGATGGAAGCTTTCAAGAAATTCCGGGGCGTCGTGGCGACGCTGGAGCGCGCCAACGTCGATACCGACCAGATCATCCCGAAGCAGTTCCTGAAGTCCATCGAACGGACGGGGTTCGGCCCGGCGTTGTTCTTCGACTGGCGCTATCTGAAGGATGGGTCGCCCGATCCGGCCTTCGAGCTGAACGACCCGCTGCGCGCGGGCGCTTCGGTGCTGGTGACGGGCAACAACTTCGGCTGCGGGTCGAGCCGCGAGCACGCGGTCTGGGCCGTGCAGCAGTACGGCTTCAAGGCCGTGATCGCCCCGTGGCGCGGCGACGCGCAGAAGCACATCCCGGGCTTCGCGGACATCTTCAAGAACAACAGCTACGGCAACGGGCTGCTGGTGATCGAGCTGTCCACGGACGAAGTGGACTGGATCTTCGCGGCGGCCAAGGGCCGCAAGCTCGAAGCCACGGTGGATCTCGCCGCGCAGACGGTGGCGGTCCACGGCGCCGAAGAGCGCGTCTTCAAGTTCGACATCACGTCCGACGTGAAGGAAAAGCTCCTGGGCGGCCTGGACGCGATCGGCCTGACGCTGGCGCACGAAGCGGAAATCGCCGCGTTCGAAGCCAAGCACGACGTGCAGATGGCCTGAATGGGTTTGATTGAATCTTGCTCGGGCAAGTTGCGGATGGTTTTCCAGCGGGCCCCACCGCCTTGTGCGGTGGGGGAGCTAACTTTGCTTCCCACGACGCAAGGTCGTGGGGGAGCAGAACCATGAACCTCATCCTTCTTGAATCCGACGAGATCCAAGCCGAAGGAATGGCCGTTTTGGCGGGCAAGCGCGCGCGGCACGTGCGCGAGGTGCTGCAAGCCGGGGAGGGCGAAGGAATCCGTGTCGGCGTGGTCGATGGCGCCCTAGGTACGGCCACGATCCTGGAGGATGCGAAGCAACTCCGGTTGCAATGTGCGCTGACGGATCCCGTGCCTCCGGTGCCGCGCTTGGACCTGCTGCTGGCCATGCCGCGGCCCAAGGTCATGAACCGGCTGTGGCCGGTGCTGGCCGCGCTGGGCGTGGGGCGGATCCTGGTTTCCAATGCGTGGAAAACGGAGCGTAATTATTTCGACACGCACGTGCTCGAGCCGGAGCATATCCGCGAGGGATTGATCGAAGGCCTGCAGCAGGCGCGCGACACGCGCCTGCCGCAGGTGAGCGTGCACAAGCAGTTCAAGAAGCTGGTCGAGGACAAGTTGGACGGGTTCGGCCCCTACGCGGCGCGGCTGGTGGCGCATCCGGGGGAGGGAGCATTTCCGTCCGAGAAGCTGGCGGCGCTGCCGCGCGAAGCGCGCGTGCTGCTGGCGGTGGGGCCGGAGGGCGGTTGGACGCCGTTCGAGCTGGAGTTGCTCGCCGCGCATGGATTCGAGTCCGTCTCCTGGGGCCCGCGCACCCTGCGCACCGATACGGCCTGCGCCGTCCTGCTCGGCCTGATCCACGCCGCGCTGCGCTGACGGCGGCGGGGGGCGGGGAGAACAAGAGAGGATTTCTTTCGGGTTTTGACGGCGCGAAAACCAAGCCGCGTCATTTTCGCGCTGCCGCTTCGAGGCCGATCGCTCGCGGACACGAGTCCTGCTCGGATCGTCCGCAAAGCGGCATCATCGAAAAGCCCACGGCTTATTTTCGCGTGAAAGCCCGTCCAAACCCGAAAGAAATCCTCAGCCTGCACAACCTGCGGTTCGCGGACACTTTCCCAATCACCGGCGATGAGGTTGCTTAAGGTCGGGTCGTCGCGCTTGCCGATCGGAAAGCGGTGTCCCCGATGCGGGGAATCGCGGCTCAAGGCATTTTGGCAGAAAAATCGCGTCAAATTTCGCGGAAAACGGCCTCCAGCGGCCGAAAATGGCAAAAAATGCGAAAAATGGACGCTTTTGGGGCGTCTGGAGTGAAAAACGGCCCGTTTTTGGCGTTTTTTGCGCGAAAACGGCTGTTGGGGAAGAAATTTGCAACTTTTTGCTTCAGAAATAGTTGGAGCTCAAAATCAGCCCATTTACTGCGAAAAACTCGAAAAACCGCGAAAAGGGGCTTCTGGAGGCCTCCGAGGGTCTAAAATTGTGAATAAAGACCTGTTTTCGCGCTTTTTGGACTTCAAAGGGCAGGGGACAGCTGCATTTCTCCTGATCCGCGCATTCGCGTCGCGTCGCTGGAAATTACTAGATTACGGGACTGACCCCGGTCCGGTCCGGGACTGACCCCGGTCCTGACCCCGGTCTGGCCTGCGGCGCCGAAGCTCGCGCGAAGGCGGGTCGAGGGATCTCAAGCGTTGTCCCGCCGGCGGGCGCGAGGGGCGCGGCCGAGATGTCTCGACTGCGCTCGACATGACCGAAAGAAGGCGGAACCGCCGGCCATTTCAACGCGGCGACTTGCAGGGCGACAGAACAGGCATCGGTTCAATGCCGGGCGATGAAATCGGCGATGAGCTGGTTGAGTTTCTCCGGGATTTCGAGCATGTAGAAGTGGCTGACGTTGGGGAATTCGTGATATTCGACGCGGGGGAAGATGCGGGCGAAGTCGTCGCGGTAGGTCGGGGGCAGTTGGTAGGCGGGGGAATAGATCGCCAGGCAGGGGAGGTCGACCGTGCGGGGCAAGAAGTATTTCCAATCCGTTCCCACGCCGGCGATCATAGCCTGGGCGATGGAGAGCGGCACGGTGCGGCTGGCCTGCAGGATCTCTTCCTGCAACGTGACGGGAGTGTCGGCCAGGAAGAGCATCTGGATGAAGCTTTCGCGGGCGGATTCGTTCGTCATCGCGGCGGCGAAGGCGGCGTTTTCCTGCAGGAACTTCTCCGGGCCGTCGGGATCGGCGGATACTTCGAAATGGGCGCCATCGATCGCGGCGAGACCGAGGCAGCGTTCCGGATACTTGGCGGCGATGACTTCGGTCACCGCGAAACCCATGCTGTGGCCGAAGAAGAAGGCTCGGTCGACTTTTTCCGCGTCCAGCACGGCGCGGACGGAATCGGCGAACAGCTCCATGGTGTAGGGCGCGCCCTCACGGCGGCTGCTTTGGCCATTTCCGGGCAGGTCGATGCCGATGCAGCGGTAGCCCGGGACGGCGTCGAGTTGGTTTTTCCAGACCTGTAAATTGCCGGTCCAGCCGTGGATGAAGACAAGGGTGCGGGGACCTTGGCCGTGCACCTCGTAGTAGATTTCATGCTCGCCGAACGGGAGCCGCTTGCCAATGGGCGGCGCGGGGGCTTCCGCGCGGTCGGGGCGGCCGCAGCCGGAGACGGCGAAGAGCAGGGAGAAGATCAGGGCGAGTTGAAGGGAGGTTTTCATGAGGGATTCCTTGTGTTATGGAAGGCTGTCATCCCGAGCTTGTCGAGGGATCTCGGCTGGGTCCCGCAGGCGGACGCAAGGGGGGAGGCCGAGATGTCTCGACTGCGCTCGACATGACCGAAAGGGGGCGGAACAGCCGGCCACCTCGGCGCGGTGGCCTACAAGGTGGATTTCTGTAGGCCCGGGCGTTGACCGGGCGGATCGAACCGCCCGGTCGTCTCGGCGAGACGCCCTTACCTTTGGAGGGTACCGCTCTTGGGGGCTTTTTTCTGGGAGGGATGGGGCGTGGCGGCGGCCTTTTTGCGGGAGGGTTTGGCCTTGGCCTTGTTGACGGGGCGGACGGGGCGGCCTTCCATGTAGCCGCGGTAGCCGACGGGTTCGAGCT
>CAZECJ010000124.1:0-8570 GCA_964510645.1 uncultured Verrucomicrobiota bacterium
TCGCCAGCGCCGGCTTGGAGCCGATGGTGTGGTTGATTTCCGTCGCCGGGTCCAGATCCGTCACGCCGAAGAAATCGGCCATGTACTTCGCCGCCGCCGTCTTGAATTCCGCGATGCCGTTGTCCGCGTAGCCGCGGTTCGCCGGGTCGTCCACCGCCTTCTTCAGCGCCTGGCGGATCGCCCGCGGCGCCATCTGGTCCGGCTCGCCCACGCCGAAATCGAGCATCTCCACGTCCGGATGGGCTTCTTTGGCCGCGCGTTTCGCCCGCTTGATCTTCTCGAACTTGTAGATCGCCGCGCTCTGCCCGAATTGCGCCCCGCCGATCCGTTCCGCAAACAATTTTTGGATGTCCATCGCTTTCCTTGCCTTTCAAAATCGCCCTGATTATTCATGCCCCGCCCCGTTTGTCCACCGCTTTCCGCCCCGCGGCCATGGCGCCCCGAATTTTAGCATTGTCTTCCCCCTCCCTTTTGTGGCATCAACTTCACCTTATTGTTCACTTTTTTACCGGATAGGAGCAACGGATGAATGTTTTGCACGTGATCGCCAACCCCCGCCCCGCGGAAACGTCTTCTTCCAAGAAGCTGGCTTTCGAGTTTTTCGCGGCCCTCACGGAGAAGAATCCCGACGTCGTGGTCAACAACGTCGATCTCTACCAGAACAAGCCCCCCTACGTGAGCGCGGAAGCCCTCAACTACTTCTGGGGCCCCGTCGCCAATCCCGCCTACATCCCCTCCAAGGCCGAGGAAACCGCCGCCAACTTCTCCAACAACAATGCCCAGGCCCTGATGGACGCCGACGTCCTCGTCCTCACGATGCCCGTCTGGCTCAACAGCATGCCCTCCATTCTCAAGGCCTGGCTCGACCAGGTCCTGGTGCCTGGCAAGATGTTCACCTTCGGCGGTGAAGGCCTGATCCCGACCCACCACCTCCGGACTGTCGTCCTGCTCGTCTCCTCCGACCAGGTCTACAAGGAAGGCGACGTCCGCGACGGCCTCACCCCCGCCCTCCGCGCCATCTTCGCCTACATCGGCGTCGACGACATCCAGATCGCCTGGGCCGACGGCCAGGACGCTTCCCGCCATTTCGATTCCGAACAGCGCCGCGAAATGGCCATCGAAGCCGCCAAGGAAATCGCCGAAGACATCGCCGGACTGGCTTGAGGTTTTCCGCCCTCCGCTCCGCCGGTCTTCCGGCGGAGCTTTTTTTAGGCATGCACGTACGGAGACTCCCAACATGAACCAGGAACTCAACCTCATCGGCCCTCGCCTCCGCCAGCTCCGCGAACACCGCGAACTGTCCGTCGAGGCCCTCGCCCAGCGCGCCGGCTGCAGCGCCGAGATGATCGCCGCCCTCGAGGCCGGCGAACTCGTGCCCTCCCTCACCCCCCTCTTCCGCCTGGCCCGCGGCCTCGGCGTCCGCCTCGGCACCCTCCTCGACGACCACGCGCAGGCCGGACCCGCCATCGCCCGCAAGGGCGACGCCGGCGCCACCGTGCATTTCTCCGGCAACGATCCCGCCCGCAAGCACAGCACGCTCGATTTCCATCCCCTCGCCCCCCGCAAGACCGACCGCAACATGGAGCCCTTCGTCGTCGACGTCCATCCCGCCGCCGGCGACGTCCCCCTCAACGAGCACGAAGGCGAAGAATTCATCTATGTCCTCTCCGGCCGCATCGAAGTCCTCTACGGCAAGGATTCCTACCAGCTCGACGCCGGCGACAGCATCTACTACGAGTCCGTCGTCCCCCACCACCTCCACGCCCTCGGCGGCGACGCCCGCATCCTCGCCGTCATCTACGCCCCCGCCTGAGCCCCTCCCGGAGACCGCCATGACCGTACCCTCCGCCTCCGCCGCCCCCATCGCCGCGGGCCCCGACGGCTTCACCGACCTCACCCTCGGCCGGCAGCTCGAATTCTGGGCGCGCGAAACCCCCGACCACGATTTCCTCGTCTATCCCGACCGTAACCTGCGCTGGACCTACCGGCAGTTCGACGCGCGCGTCGACCGCCTCGCCAAGGGCCTGCTCGCCATCGGCATCCGCAAGGGCGACCACGTCGGCATCTGGGCCAAGAACGTGCCCGACTGGCTGACCTTCCAGTTCGCCTGCGCCAAGACCGGCGCCGTCCTCGTCACCGTCAACACCGCCTACAAGGGCGAAGAACTCGACTACGTCCTCCGCCAGTCCGACATGAAGATGCTCGGTCTCATCGACGGCTTCCGCGACGTCGACTACGTCGCCGTCGTCAACCAGCTCGTCCCCGAGCTCAAGGACCACCCCCGCGGCCATCTGCGCAGCAAGGCCTATCCCCACCTCAAGTTCCTCTGCTACGTCGGCCAGGAAAAGCACCGCGGCATGTACACCACCGCCGAGCTGATGCTGCTGGGCGACCACCAGCCCGACCAGCTCCTTGCCGACGCCCAGGCCGCCCTCGGCTGCCACGACGTCGTCAACATGCAGTACACCTCCGGCACCACCGGCTTCCCCAAGGGCGTGATGCTCACGCACCACAACATCCTCAACAACGGCTGGAGCATCGGCCACCGCCAGCGCTTCACCGCCGCCGACAAACTCTGCCTCCAGGTGCCCCTGTTCCACTGCTTCGGCGTCACCCTCGGCGTCATGGCCATCCTCTCCCACGGCGCGACCCTCGTCGCCGTCGAGGTCTTCGACCCCCTCCTCGGCCTCGCCGCCATCCACCGCGAAAAATGCACCGTCCTCTACGGCGTGCCCACCATGTTCATCGCGATGTACACCCATCCGATGTTCCAGATGTTCGACATGGCCAGCCTGCGCACCGGCATCATGGCCGGCACCGTCTGCCCCATCGAAGTCATGAAGCGCGTCATCGCCGACATGCACGTGACCGAAATCACCTCCGTCTACGGCCTCACCGAAGCCTCTCCCGGCATGACCCAGACCTACGGCACCGACCCCGTCGAGCTGCGCGTCGCCACCGTCGGCCCCGCCTTCCCCGGCGTCGAAGTCGCCGTCCTCGACCCCGCCACGTTCAAGCCCCTCCCCCCCACCGCCGAGGGCGAAGTCTGCTGCCGCGGCTACAACGTCATGAAGGGCTACTACAAGATGCCCGAACAGACCGCCGCCGTCATCGACAAGGACGGCTGGCTCCATTCCGGCGACCTCGGCACCTGCGACGAACAGGGCTACTACCGCATCACCGGCCGCATCAAGGACATCATCATCCGCGGCGGCGAAAACATCTCCCCCAAGGAGATCGAGGACCTCCTCCTGACCCTGCCCGAGATCATGAACGTCCAGATCGTCGGCGCCCCCGACGAAAAATACGGCGAGCTCCCCGTCGCCTTCGTCATCCTCAACCGCGGCAAGACGCTGACCGAGGAAGACGTCCGCGACCACGTCAAGAAGCACCTCGCCGCCTACAAGGTGCCCAAATACGTCTTCTTCGTCGCCGAATATCCCCTCACCGCCAGCGGCAAGATCCAGAAATACAAGTTGCGCGAGCAGTCCAAGCCCCTCGTCGAAGCCCGCCGCGCCGAAGAAACCTGAGACTCCGCCGCCGGGCTAGGAGTTGCCGCTCGATTCCAGCTCGCTCCAGCGGGCGTAGAGGCGGTCCAGCTCCGGCGGGATCTCCGCCGACCGCGCCGTCGCGGCCTGGATGTCCGCCGGCGCGCCCTTGTAAAAGTCGGCGCCGGCCATTTGCCGGTGCAATTCGTCCAGCTCGGCTTCCAGCGCGGTGATGCGTCCCGGAATCTCCTGCAGCTCCTTGCGCAACTGGTTCGACAGCTTGCGCGGCTTGCCCGACGCGGGCTTCGCGGGCTCGTCGCGGATCAGAGCGGCCGCGGCCGCCAACTTGCGCTGCGCGACCCAGTCGTCGTAGCCGCCGGGGTATTCCCGCACCGCGCCATCGCCCTCGAACACCAGCGTGCTGGTGACCACTTCGTTCAGGAACGCGCGGTCGTGGCTTACCAGCAGCACCGTGCCCGCATATTCCACCAGCAGGTCTTCGATCAGTTCCAGCGTCTCCAGATCGAGATCGTTGGTCGGTTCGTCCAGCACCAGCACGTTCGAGGGCTTCGCGAACAGCCGCGCCAGCACCAGCCGGCTGCGCTCCCCGCCCGACAGCACGCGGACCGGGCTGCGCGCGCGGTCCGGCGCAAACAGGAATTCCTCCAGATAGCCGATCACGTGCTTCCGCTGGCCGTTCACCGTCACGTATTCGTTGCCGTCGGCCACGGCGTCGAACACCGTGCGGTTTTCGTCCAGCACCTCCCGCAGCTGGTCGAAATAGGAAATCTCCAGTTTCGTCCCGTGCGCCACCGTTCCTTCGCCGGGCGCTTCCTGCCCCAGCAAAACGCGAATCAACGTGGACTTGCCGCATCCGTTCGGCCCCAGAATGCCGACCTTGTCGCCGCGGCAGATTTCAACATCCAGCCCGCGGAACAGAAAGCGCCCATCGTAGGCCAATCCCAGGTTCTTGGCCGTGATGACCTTGTAGCCCGAACGACCTGACTCCTGCAGCGTGGCTTTGACGGGACCGCTCAGTTCCCGACGGGCGGCCCGCTCGGAACGCAGCTTCATCAGGTCACGCACGCGCCCCTCGTTGCGGGTGCGCCGCGCTTTTACGCCGCGCCGCAGCCAGGCCTCTTCCTGCGCCAGCTTCTTGTCGAACACCGCGTTCTGCCGCTCCTCGTCCTCCAGCGCCGCCGCCTTGCGCTCCAGGAATTGGTCGTAGCCGCACGCCCACGAACGCAGCCGGCCCCGGTCCAGCTCCGCGATGCGCGTCGCCAGCCGCCGCAGGAAAACGCGGTCGTGCGTCACGAACAAGATCGCCCCCGGAAACCGCAGCAGGAAGCTCTCCATCCATTCGATGGATTCGACGTCGAGGTGGTTCGTCGGCTCGTCCAGCAGCAGCACGTCCGGCTCCGCGGCCAGCGCCTGCGCCAGCAGCACGCGCCGCTTCATCCCGCCCGATAGCGTGGCGCAATCCGCGTCCGGATCGAGCTCCATCAGCGAGATCACCTTGCGGGCCTGCACGTCGCGATGCCCCGCGTCCAGTCCGGCCCGAGTCCCCTGCCGGACGATTTCCCGCACGCTGCCCGGCATTTCCCCCGGCACCAGCTGCGGCATCATCGCCACCGCCAGGTTCCGCGCGCGCACCACTTCGCCCGCATCCGGCGCAATCAGGCCCGCCGCGACCTTCAGGAACGTCGATTTGCCCTCGCCGTTGCGCCCGAGCAGGCACACGCGCTCCCCGCGCTCGACGTTCAGCGTCGCGCCCTCCAGCAGCCACGGCCCGCCGAAGCGCACGCTGATTTCCTGTAGGCTCAACAACGCCATGCGCCGGTTTCCATTCTGAATCCTGACTCCTGAATCCTGACTTCTGATCTAAAACGCAAACCGCCCCCTCCTCGCGGAAAGGGCGGTTGCGCCGGACCGGATAACTGTTCCTACGCCATGAACGACGAGCGGATGAACACCAGCACGAACAAGGCCACCGTTTCGATGACGCCCAGCGTCATCAGGTAGTTGCCGAAGCCCTGGCCGGTCTCGGCCAGCGCGTCCGCGCCCGCCGCGCCCGCGTAGCCCTGGAACCAGGCCGACACGCCGATGCCCAGGCCGCCGCAAATGCCGCCGATCAGCATCGTCGCCCAGTTCTGGGCCGCCGTCGCGCTCTTCGCCACTTCGACCATCCAGCCCATCAGGATCATGCCGTAGATCGTCTGCGACAGCGGCGCGCCGATGAACGTGATCAGGATGAACGGCGCCGCCTTGCTCTGCGCATAGCACTTCTTCCACGCGCCGATCGCCGACGACCCCGCCAGCCCCGCGCCGATGGACGATCCCACCGCCGCCAATCCCAGCGCCGCCGCTCCGCCCGCCTTGCCCAATGCTTCGATCGTTGCTGCATCCATGTTTGCTCTCCTCGGTTCCGGGCGTCGCCGCCCTTCTTTTTTAAACTCGTTCTTTTGTTCCTACGCCGCTTCGGGTTTCGCGAACGGCCGGTACGCCGACCCGCTCCACGAAATGCCCTTGTGGTTCGAAAATTCCAGCGTGTTCAACCGGATGCCGTGCACCAGCACGCCCATCGTGCTCAACAAGATGTTCAGCGTATGCGCCAGGAACGCCATCACCGCGCCAATCAGCAATCCGACGAGCGACGTTTCGCCGCCGGGGAAGATCATGTTGTTGAACGCGTTCGCCACCGCGAAGCCCGCCGTGCCCACCGCGTAGAGACGCACGTAGGACACCACGTCCGTGAAGTTGCTCACCAGGTTCAGCGGCAACAGCGCCAGGTTGAACCAGCCGTCCTTGATCTCCTTCGGCGGCATCATGAACAGCACGATCAAGACGATCCCCGCGACGAACGCGTAGGTCATACCCTGCCACAGCGCCGCCGCGGCCGGCTCCGACAGGTGCAGGTACGACAGCATGTTGCCTTTGAGCACCATGTCGTCCGCCAGCAGGAACATGAACCACGTGGACAGCGTCCAGCCGAACTGTTCCAGCGCTTTCAGCTTCTTCGCCTTCACCAGATCCACCACGTTCCACAGGTGCCCGATGGTGATCTGGATCGCGCCGATCAGGAAGCACATGCCCATGATGTTCTGGGCCGATTTCTCCGGATCGGTCAGGAACGGGATCTGGATCTTGTCGAGCCCCACTTGGGCCAGGATCTCGGGGTTGATGCCGAAGAGCGTGCCCGTGACCAAGCCCCAGACGATGGTGCACGTGCTCGTCACCACCAGCAAGTGGAACGCATCCTTCGGCAGCTTCTTGCGCGCCCACCACGTCAGGCCCAGGAAGATGGCGCCATACCCGGCGTCGCCGATGATCATCGCGAAGAACAGAGAGAAGAAGAGCATGAAGACCACGCTCACGTCCGCCTCGGCATAGCCCGGCAAGATGGAGATGCCCTGGAACACCGCCTTGATCGGCGACGCCCAGCGCGGCGGCTTGAGCTTGACCGGAACGTCGTCCTGCGGGCCGGGATCGTCGACCACCAGCCCCCAGCCGCGGGAGGAAGCGACGCCGCGGACCTTCTCGACGTCGTCCGCCGGCACAAACCCCTGCACGAACGCGATGGATTCCGCCGCGCCCATGCCCGCGCGGACTTCCTGGAGATGGACTTCGCCTTCGGCTTCGGCCAGCAGGCCCTCGACCAGCGCGCGGTCGCCGGCGGCGGCCTTCAACTCGTTTTCGCTCGCCGCCAACGCCCCCCGCAAGCGGGCCATTTCCTTGCACAATTCCTCGGGGGAGATGTCCTCCGGCATCTTCTGCTCATCGGCCCCGGCCCACTCAAACGGCTGGCGTCCGAACAAGACCCAGTAGGCATCCGTTTTCCGCACGCTCATTTTCTGCGCGGCCACGCCTTCGGGCAGCGGCGGCGTAGACTTGGCCGACGCCCGGTACAACTTGAGCGTCACGCCCTTGGCGGCCAGCGCTTTCACGGCCAGCGGATCGAACGAGCCGAACGGCTCCAGGCGCTCGACTTCGGCCTGCTGGAATTCGAGGCGCTCCTTCCAATCCTTGCGCTCGTCCAGCAGATCGCTCGTCTCGGACACCACCGTCCAGGCATCGCGGCCCGTGGGCTTCGCGTCCGGCACGGCGGGAATCGCCTCGAGCAGGCGGCGCAGACCCGCCGCCTTTTCGCGCGCCTGTTCCAGGCCGGAACCCGCGGGCGGCACCACCGGCTTGACGTGCAGGACGCCCAAGCCCCGCAGGGCCTCCAGCGTCGCGGCGCGGTCGTGCGCCACGCACAGCAGCGTCAGCTTTTTCATCTGGACGATCATGCCGCCGTCCCCTCTTGCGCCGCCGCTTCCTCCGCGGCCGCCTTCTTCACGCTCTTGCCCTTGGCGATCTTCGAACGCACCACGGCGCCCGTGTTTTCATCGCCCAGGAAGATGCGGATGCGCCGGATGTTCTCCGCACATTCCGGAATCTTCACCTTTTCGAACAGATTGACGCGCTGGCTGGTGGTGCGCAGTTCCTCGGCCAGCAGCCGATGCTGCTCCTCGAGCAGGCGCCGCTCGATCCGCAGGCGGAACAGCTGCTCCAGCGTCGAAAGGCCTTCGTCCAGCCACGCCGGCGTCGCCCAGAGGTCCGGTGCCATCCGCTGGAAGCGGATTTCCTTCAGCGCCCGCACCGCCACGCCGGCGATGTTCCCCGGCTCCACGTCGATCCCATCGACCTTCAGCCAGGACAGGTAGTCCAGCGGATCGGAGTACAGCTTGACCCAGTCGGCCAAGGCGCCGCGCGCGGCCTCTTCTTCGGCCTTCTTCTCGGCGACGCGCTGGTCCACCTGCCGAATTTCCATCTGCAGCTGCTGCTTCTTCAGTTGCAGCGTCGGCAGATAGCGGCGGTAGCGCTTCAGCGAGTCCCGCTGCGCCTTCAGTTCCGTCTTGGTGTTCTTGATCTTGGCCATCGCCGATTTCCTACGCGGTCGCCTTCTTCGGCCAGAATTTTTCGGTCAGTTTCGAGGAAATGCCCGTTTCCGCGGGTTCGAAGCAGGCCGCCATGATCTGCCAGCCCAAGTCCAGCGCGGCTTCCAGCGGGATGTTGACGGACAGGTCCATCATTTCCTTCTCG